>CALAXO010000103.1 GCA_937894955.1 uncultured Clostridia bacterium | reverse complement strand
CCAGTGCCAGTTTGGACAACAGGGGATAGGCGATGTCCACGGATGAAATGAACAACGCACAAAGCATGTCGACGGTAAACATGCCGATATGCGGCTTATAATAGGAAGCAAAACGCCTCAGGTTTGATTTTTTCGCGGTATTGTCAGTTTTGTTTTTCATGATACCAGTCTTTGATTCTTTAATTTTACTTTGGCCTTTAGTACATCATTCGTTGTGCATCGACCGGCGGGATGAATACACTTATTTGCTGTCCCCGTCAAAAAAAGCATCGTTGCTGATTTGCGATTTATCAATGCCGGTTTGAGGTTTGACAGGCATTTTTTTGCATATCCCAAGCAGGATGATTGCTGCCGCAAACATCAGAACAGGTATTATTGCATTGATTCGCAGCACCCAAATAAGGCACAAAAGAATAAACGCTGCTCCTGTTAAAACAAGAGCAATTATGCTCAGCGCGCGCCGCATACAGGTTTCCTCCCATAACTGTCTTTTTCAATCGCATTTTACCATAAGGTGTGTTTTTTTTCAATGAAAAACAATATATATTCACGAAAGAGTTTCGAACAACACGACATTTATGCAAATGGTGTTGACAACACAGCCGAAGCAGTGTATAATATCGGAAGCAGAACAGTTGCAGAGAGGTTTTTTGTGGACAGTTGCGACAGCAGCGACCGAAAGCGTCAGCATAACCGAATACGTAACGAACGGACATAACCGAACGAACGCAGTTTGTTTGGCTATGTTTTTTGTTACATTCAAACAGTGTTCGCGCTTTCCAAACACAATTCTTCCTGCGGCGAAACTGCCGAAAAATCGAATTTGAAAGGAATTTTGAAAGGATATCTGACTATGACAGACATCGACCCGCTTATATGTGGATTTTTTCACGCACAAGACGCACTTACCGCTGCAGCAAACAATAATGCCGGAACCATCATTTGGCAAGTTGTATTGCAAATTGTACTCATTGCATTGAACGCAGTTTTTGCGTGTGCTGAAATCGCCGTGCTTTCCGTGAGCGATGCAAAGCTTGCAAGCCTTGTCGAAAGCGGCAACAAACGCGCAAAACGCCTTGCGAAGCTGACGAAGCAGCCGGCGCGCTTCCTTGCAACAATACAGGTTGCAATAACCCTTGCCGGTTTCCTTGCAAGTGCATTTGCAGCGGAAAACTTTGCACAATACATCAAGCAGCTTATTCCGAACATACCGGAATCACTCTGCATCATCGTTATCACGATCCTGCTTTCGTACATCACTCTTGTTTTCGGTGAACTTGTGCCGAAACGCGTTGCAATGAAAAAGTCCGAAAGCCTTGCACTGAGCATCAGCGGACTGCTGAATTTTGTCTCAACGATTTTTGCTCCGCTTGTCTGGCTGCTTACGGTTTCAACAAACGGAGTTCTGCGGCTTATGCACATCGATCCGAACGGCGACGATGAAGAGGTCACGGAAGAAGAAATCCGCATGATGGTCGATGCCGGCGGAGAAAAGGGCACAATCGACCGCAGCGAACAGGAAATAATTCAAAATGTATTTGAATTTGACGACCTTACCGCGGGTGAAATTGCAACGCATCGAACCGATATTGCAATCCTCTGGGAGGAGGATGACGACAAAGAATGGGAAAAAACCATTTATGAACACAGGTATTCGCAGTTTCCTGTTTGCGGTGAAAGCGTTGATGACGTTATCGGCATACTGAATTCAAAAGATTATTTCCGCCTTGCGGACAGAAGCCGTAAAAATGTAATGGAAAATGCGGTTCGGGCGCCGTATTTTGTGCCCGAAGCCGTAAAAGCGGACGTTTTGTTCCGCGATATGCAGCATTCAAGGCGCGGTTTTGTGGTTGTGCTTGACGAATACGGCGGAATGAGCGGTATTCTCACGATGAACGATCTTGTTGAGCAGCTTGTCGGCGATCTTGACGATGAGGATGATGTCATTGAGACGGAGGAAGATATTGTTCACCTTCCGGACGGCAACTGGCGCATTCGCGGCAGCGCTTTGATTGAGGATGTTGCAGAGCAGCTTAATATCAAGCTCCCGTGCGATGAGTATGATACTTTCGGCGGCTATGTGTTTGCAACCCTCGGAAGAATTGCCGATGACGGAACAACCTTCAGCATCGAAACAGATGTTATGAACATCGATGTTCTTGAAATTCGCGATCACAGAATCGAAACAACCGTTGTGAGGCTGAAAGAACAGCCCAAAGGTGATGACTCCGATTCCGATAAGGATTAAGCGGGTTAAGCATATTGGCATAATCGGCAGGAATTTTTAACGTTTTAGAAGAGGGTGCGGGTAATACCTGAACCCTCTTTTACATAACGGCAGCGCTGCAAAAATGATATAAATTCTAATATGACGTCAGTGTTCTTGACAGCGGGAAAAATAAATTATAGAATATAAAGCGGCGCATAAATGCGCTGCACGACTGCATTGCTTTTGCATTGAATAAATGATGAAGCGGTGCTGTGTGCAAACTAACAATACAGGAGAACACGAAACACATGAAAACACGCAGAATCATGGCCGTTGTGCTCGCCGCTTTGATGATGCTCAGCATCATTCCCGTTGCATTTGCAGAGGAAATCAGCTCCATTTCGGCAGATGCAGCATTGTCGGCGCGCATGGATGATGCTTGGGCGGCAATTGAACTTGCCGAAGCCGAAGCACTTGCTGACAACCTTCCCGCAAGCGACGTTATAAACGCCGTTTACACCGCTGCTCTCAACAACGAAAATGTTGATGCAGACAGCTTTTCCGATTTCACCGCCGATGGTTTCTTCTTTACCGTCAACGGAATGCACTGTGCATACAACTACAGGCTCCGCAACAAAATTGAAGCAAATGTAACCGAAGAAGGTTCCGTGACTTTCAACGCATCCAACGGCAAAGTCGTTGAAATGCGTGACGCAACCTCTCCGAACGTTCTGCTCGTCGGACCTTATTACGGCGGCTATGACCCCACCTTCACCGATCAGTATCGCCGTGAAGCAGCTTCCATTGCAGAGGCAACCGGCGGCACACTGACGGTTCT
>CALAXO010000102.1 GCA_937894955.1 uncultured Clostridia bacterium | reverse complement strand
ACACCCGCGGCGTTACCGGCTTTGTGGGCCCGGGAAGCAAGCCGATTCCCCTCACCGATGAGGAGGTCACGGCAATGGGCGTTGAACGTATGCAGCTTGAGCTGGATATCAAAGTCGGCGAACACGTCCGTGTTGTTTCCGACCCGTTTGCGAATTTCATCGGTACGGTTCAGGCAATCGACCCCGAAACGCAGCGGATTCGCCTCATAATTTCCCTTTTCGGCAAGGAAACGCCGATTGAGCTGGATTTTGTTGAGGTTCAAAAACTCTGATTTTTTCAAACACCGTAACCCCGTATGTTTTTCCGTTTTAAATTAAACGGATTTGCATAGTGGGAGGAAAAGCGGACAGCTTGCGCCGCTTGCTCAACAGCACGGAGCAGCGCGCCGGATAACGCTCCGCCGTTCCGCTCGCACCACATTATTTTTAGGAGGAATATCAAAATGGCAAAGAAGATTACAGGCTTTGTCAAGCTGCAAATCCCCGCAGGCAAAGCGACCCCTGCACCGCCCGTAGGCCCCGCACTCGGCCAGCACGGCGTTAACATCATGGGCTTCTGCAAGGAGTTCAACGAGCGCACCTCAAAGCAGGCGGGTCTCATCATTCCCGTTGTCATCACGGTTTACCAGGATCGTTCGTTCACCTTCATCACCAAGACCCCTCCCGCAGCCGTTCTCATCAAGAAGGCTTGCGGAATCGAGAGCGGTTCCGGTGCGCCCAACAAGACCAAGGTTGCGAACATCACCAAAGCACAGATTAAAGAAATTGCTGAGCTCAAAATGCCCGACCTCAACGCAGCAAGCCTTGAAGCGGCAATGAGCATGGTAGCCGGCACCGCACGCAGCATGGGCGTTGTCGTTGTTGACTGAGGAAACAGCGTGGGAGGCATCAGCCGTTATCACCACAAGGAGGATTAAACAACTATGAAGCATGGCAAAAAGTATATCGAAAGCGCAAAGTCTTTCGACAATCAGAAGCTCTATGATCCCGAAGAGGGTATTTCCGTAGTCCTTTCCACCGCAAAGGCAAAGTTCGACGAAACTATTGAAGCGCATATCCGTCTGGGCGTTGACTCCCGTCACGCAGACCAGCAGGTTCGCGGCGCAGTCGTTCTGCCCCACGGCACCGGTAAGGTCGTTCGCGTTCTCGTTTTCGCAAAGGGCGACAAGGCTCGCGAAGCACAGGAAGCGGGCGCGGATTTCGTCGGTGATGAAGATATGGTCAAAAAGATTCAGACCGAAAACTGGTTCGGTTTCGATGTCTGCGTTGCAACCCCCGACATGATGGGCGTTGTCGGTAGGATCGGCCGCGTTCTCGGCCCGAAGGGCTTGATGCCTAACCCCAAGAGCGGCACCGTCACCATGGATGTTGCAAAGGCAATCACCGATATCAAAGCAGGTAAAGTTGAATACCGCGTTGATAAGACCAACATCTGCCACTGCCCCGTCGGCAAGGTCAGCTTCGGCAAAGAAAAGATCAACGAGAACCTCAACACTTTGATGGACGCTATCATTAAGGCAAAGCCCGCAGCGGCGAAGGGTACCTATATTAAGAGCCTCGTACTCTCCACCACCATGGGCCCCGGCGTCAAGTTCAACGGAATGAAGTTCTGATTTCACCTTTGATATGACCCAAATCACGGCGGCGCACCCCCAAAGCGGGGTGTGCCGCTTTTTTGGTTCAATGCCGTGTGCGGTCGAGGCCCGTGCACATGCACAGGTTGCATTCTTCCGAGCGGTTTGCTATAATTATTTCACGGAAATATTCATTCCGCGGCGTTTGCCGACTGTTAACAGGGAGGATGCTGCAATGACAAAGAAAAAGAAAAATAAATACACCGTAAATATCCTTTGGAAGGATCGGCGGCGCAGGCTCGGAATGCCCCTGAGTTTTCAGCGCTATCGTCTGGGTGAGGACAGGCTGTTTTATGAAAAGGGCTTTTTAAACACTTCGGTTGACGATATCCTGCTGTACAGAGTTCGGGATATAGGTGTAAAAATCTCATTTTGGCAGCGCTTTACGGGCGTCGGCACCGTAACGGTAAATTCGTCCGATCAGACAATGCCCGTGCTTGTTATGCGCGATATTAAGCACCCCCGTGATGTTAAAGAAATGCTGCATCAACAGGTCGAGAAGGCAAAAATTGCTTATCGTGTCCGCTATAATGAAATGATGGGCGCGGCGGGTGACGCAAACGGGGACGGCATTCCCGATGTGCTTCAGGACGAAAATTTTGATGCATAGTGCGAAACGGTTTTCACTGTGCAATGCGCATTCAGCGTGAGTCGGTGGGAATAAATCTCTCTCGGCTCACTTTTTGTTTTGAATTCGGCTCCGATGTCGATTTTAAGCTTATGAATTCGCTGCAACTGTCGGCAGGGACGGCATTGCAGCCGGCTCGGCAATTATCAACGTAACCGCCGAAGAGGGCGGATTTATCGACACGATTGCTGACAACATTGTGAACCGCACGGTCGGGATGATGAAAAGCATGCGAAAACCACCTGTCGAACAACGGGTGGTTTTAGTGCGTCGAATTATATGTTTTTATGCCCGGCAGCTTCCTGCGGCACGGCGCGGCAGCGCAATATCGGTTGAAGTATCAGCTTTTGATGCTTTCTTCAATAAAAGCATTCGCCGCCGAAAGCAGCTCATCGGCTTTTTGCTCGGCTTCCTCATGTGTTTTCGCGGAAGCACTGATGTAAAGTTTCAGCTTGGGTTCCGTTCCGCTCGGGCGGACAATAACGGAGGAGTTTCCGCCTTCGCTGAAAGTAAAGCGAAGAACATTGCATTGCGGCAGCTGAGCAGCAAAAGAAAGATTAAACTCGAAATCCTTTGTTGTTCCGTTGGAATAATCCTCAAAAACTTTAACATTGTGCGCACCGAACTGCTGCGGGGTTTTGCTGCGGAGGTCGCTCATTGCGCGGCAAATGCGTTCCATGCCTTCGCGTCCCGCAAGGGTGTAGGATTTTGTCTTTTCAACATAGCAGCCGAATTTCTCGTAAATATCCTGCAGCATGTTCCAAAGAGTTGACCCTTTGCTTTCACAGTAAATTGCTGCTTCGCAAACGAGAAGAGCGGTTGAGATTGCATCCTTATCGTGAACGAAATCGCCGGCAAGGAAGCCGTAACTCTCCTCAAAGCCGAACACGAAAGTACCCTTGCGCTGCTTTGCGGCAAGATCGATTTGCTCTGCAATAAAGCGGAATCCTGTCGGAACGGTGCGCATTTCAACCCCGAAAGAAGCGCATATCGCGTCCGCAAGACCGGTGCTGACGAGGGACTTAACAACGAAAGCGTCGTTGGGCAGCCCTCCGCGTTCATGCCGCATGGTCAAAATATAGTAAATCAGAAGGCAGCCGATTTGGTTCCCGGTAAGGGGACGATATTTTCCGCCCTTTGAACGACAGATGACGCCGAGCCTGTCGGAATCCGGGTCCGTTGCAAGAAGAAGTTGTGCATCGATTTTTTTTGCAAGCTGCAAGGCGAGTGTAAATGCGTTCGGATCTTCGGGATTCGGTGCCGCAACGGTCGGAAAATCGCCGTCGGGCTGCGCCTGTTCTTCAACAACGCACAGTTTTTTCAGCCCCGCCCGCTTTAAAATCTCCGTCACGGGAACAAGCCCCGCGCCGTACAGCGGAGTGTAAACCACGCGATAGCTTGCGCCGCGCACCTGCATTAATTCGGGATTAAGGCGGAGAGAAAGAGCTTTTTTATAGTAGGCTTCATCAACAAGCTCGCTGACGGTGCAGATCATCTGGCTTTCGTTCACCGAAGTGAGTGAACTTGTGTCAATATCGAAATAATCTGCGCGGCGGATGCTTTCAAAAATCTTTTCCGCAAGCTCAGGGCCGACCTGTCCGCCGTGTGACCAGTAGACTTTATAACCGTTGTACTGCGGCGGATTGTGGCTTGCGGTGATGACGATGCCCGCTGCGCACCATAATTCCCTCACTGCAAACGAAAGCTGGGGAACGCTGTGAATGGTAGAAAATACAAAACTGCGAATGCCGCAGACGGCAAGCGTTCGTGCAGCTTCATAAGCAAATTCCTTTGAGCAACGGCGCGAATCGTACGCAATGGCAACTCCGCGCGCCGCCAGTGCCGGAGATATTTTGGAAATGACGGCGGCAAGTCCCGCAGTCGCCCTGCGGACGACGTATACATTCATTCTGTTTGTGCCGGCACCGAGAATGCCGCGCAGGCCGGCTGTTCCGAATTCAAGCTCGGTATAAAATCTGTCTTCCTGCTCCTTTTCGTTATCCTTAACGGAAAGAAGCTCGGCGCGGGTTTTTTCATCGATTGCGCTGCTGTTAAGCCAACGCTGATATTCTGTTTTATAATCCTGCATTTCGTTCCTCCTTTGTATTTTGCGGGTTAAAAACGTGCGGAGCAATCAACGGGACGCGCAGTTTTTTCAGCTGCCGGTCTTCCCGCTTTGTTTGCTTTTTCCGTACCTTCCGTATTTTCCGTACCTTCCGTATCTTCCATACCTTCCATACCTGTCGGAATACCTTCCGTAGCGGGAATATCTTCCGTAATTCAAACCGGAAGCAGAGCTTTGAGCATTGTTCAGAACATAGCCGATGAACCTGATGCCCGTGTACGAAAGGTTGCCGATGCCGTTGACAAGGCTGCTTTTGCGCGTGTATTCACGGCAAACAACATACACCGCACAATCGGAATATCCCGCAAGCACCTGTGCATCCGCAAGGATGGCGCAGGGCGGGGAATCCAAAATGATAAGCTCCGCAACCTCGCGCAGAGCGTTGATAAGCTCTGTCATTTTATCGGTGCGAAAAAGCTCAGCGGCATCGTCCGCAGTGGTATTGCCGTTGATTACAAAAAGATTATCCACAGGCTGGCTGATAATGTCCGCAAGCTCCGCCGTGCCGTTAAGGTATTCAACCAATCCGGCCGGTTTAAGTCCGCGAAAATCACCGATAGTTGCAGGTTTGCGCACGTCGCAATCGATAAGCACGGTGCATTTGCCTTCCTGAGCAAGCGCAACTGCGGTGTTCAGCGCAACGGTCGTTTTGCCCTCACCGGGAACGGAACTTGCAAACAGAATGACTTTGTCACCGTGTTCCTCGGCGGATTTTTGAATCCTGCTGCGGATAAGCTTTATTGAATCGCCAAAGTTTTTTGTAACATCGTCATCGCGCAGCGAGACGGAGTCTTTGTTGCGCAGGCGGCGATTCACGCGCTCATAAGGCAGTGTGCCGATGCAGCGAAGGTTAAGAATCGATTTAAGTTCGGCTGTGCTGCGGACGGTTTTTCGCGTTGCGGCAGCAATAACGGCCACTGCAATGCCGAGAAGAATACCGAGTGCGGCGCCCTTTTTGATGCAGCTTGCGTAACTGAGGCTGTTATAGGGTGCGGAGGGAACTGCAGGAGGGCTGATGAGCGTGAGCTCCGTGTTGCCGACAACATAGTTTGCAACCTGCGGATATTTGTCGATTGCAGATACAAGAACTTTGTACGCAAGCTCGGGATCGGCAGCGGTTGTTTCAAGGGTGAAGAGCGTGGTCGTTCCTTCAACATAGGCATTGATGGAGGCGGGAAGCGTTTTAAGCTTCAGAT
>CALAXO010000101.1 GCA_937894955.1 uncultured Clostridia bacterium | reverse complement strand
AATATAGGCATCCACAACCGCTTCATCCTTTGAAAGCCAGTCAAACGCAGTGCGCCTGTTTTTCACGCTCATAACATACGAACTGAAAACAAGCCTGTTCAAACGCGGACTGAGCTGCTGCGCACCCCGCCGGCGAATCTCCGCCCTTGCAGCAAGTTTTGCAAACGGCAAAAGCGGATTCTTCCCTGCTGTTGCGGAAAAGATAAAGGCATCGAACTCAGTTCCGTACCTTGACGCGCAGGCACGTGCAATGAAACTGCCCATGGAGTGCCCGTACAGTATCTGCTTTGCCTCCGGATATTCAGCCTTAAGGCGTCTGTGAACCGTCATAACATCATCAACAAGCGCATTCCATCCGTTTTCGGCGGCGAAGAATCCCTTTTTATCCGCCTGTTGAATTGAATCGCCGTGCCCTGCATGGTCGTTCCCGCAAAAAACATAGCCGAGCGAAACAAAATACTCTGCAATCGGCCGAAAACGGCGAACATACTCGCTCATTCCGTGAGCAAGCTGAATCACACCGCGCACACTCTGCCCCGCAGCAGGCCGCCATGTGTGAACCGCAATATTGCATTCACCCGTTGCAGACGGAAAAAATTCAGTCGAAAACCCGATTTCGTGCTCTCTTGAATTCACATTCACCATTTTGGTTTGCCTTTCAGCCGAAAACATACATCAGCGGAACAATTATCAGTGAAAGTATAAAAAGTGCCGCCAGAATTATGCATATTATCCTTATCATTCGTTTTGATTCATTTGCGTTATTTCTCATGACTATCCTCTCAGTACGTATTGTTAAAAATTATAAACGACACGGATGCAAGGCCGACCGCTGCCGCCGCAAGCAAAATCCGCAAAACCTTTTGAATGCGGCTCCCGTTTGAAAATGCCGCGAGAAAGCTTTCCGCCGCAAGCAAAGCCCATGCGGAATAAAGCAGTATCTCGTACACCGAAAAATTATCTTTTCTTGCAGCCTTGATAATGACACATGCGGCGCAGCTCACCGCCATAATCACAGCCGTAACAAGGCTCAGCGTTCTCCGCCGTTCATCGGAGCGTGTTTCTGCGAAAGACCGAATATCTTCACAGGTTTGGTTTCTTTTTTTCATAAATTCACATCTTTCCGGCTTAAGACCTTACAGCGCAATTTTACCGTTGAAATAGGACAGAATCAGAAAAGCTGCGCCTCCTGCAAGCAGCAGAATGAGCAGAACGAGCAGCAGTGCGGCAATATCGATGTTTTTTTTGCGAACAAACTTTTCACCGCGGTATACGCTGCGCTTTTTGTTATGCGCACGTTTCATCGGCTTAACATGCTTGATATACATTGCGTCGTTCCCTCCTTTTCGCCGTTTCATCTTTTTCTGCAATTATTTTAACACATGCCGCACCGCATTTCAATGCCTCGGTGGAAACGCAGCTTGCACTATGGGATCATTTTGACGGCTTGACTAATGCGCCGAAATGCATTATAGTATAGCCGTGGCAATGTATCTGTCCTTCCTCTTTGCACCGGCACCGATGCATTGCTTCAATTTCAAAGAGGGAATTAGTTGTTTTGGATAAATCAAACTCAAACATTTTTAAAAAGATGCTGCTTGCGCTTGCAGCGAGCGTACTCTCGGTTCTCGGCGGAGCATTCATGCCGCCTCTGCTGATACCTGCCGCGGCCGCAATCGGCTTTATCGGCAATGCATACGGCACGCTGTATTGCGGAATCGCCCTTGCTGTATCCCTGGGCGGAATTGCGGCACTTTTGTCATCCAATGTATTAACAATGCTCTGTATTGCGGGCTTTGTGCTGCTGAGCTCCGTGACTCTCGGCATCGGGCTGCGCAAACGCCTCCCCTATCGCCTGCTTGCGGTTCTTGTCGCGTTTTTTGCGCTTGCCGCGCTCTATCTCGACACCGCTCTGCCTTCACTGCTTGCAGGCAAGGAACCCTTTGCCGGCATCGCCGAACTTTTTTATCAGCTTGAAGACGCATACAAACAAGCCGGTCTCGATATTTCATCGCTTCAGCTTTCAACAGAAGCTCTGCCGGAGGTTTTCTACGGCGTCCTTATTGCTCTTGCCGAAGGTGTCGGATTTCTCACAGTTGTTCTTGCAAAGTGGTTCAGCACAAAAGCAAAAATCGATGTTCGCCCGATGGCTCCCTTTATCCGCTGGCAGCTGCCTTCAAGCCTGCGCATCGGAATGCCGATGACAGCTGCTGCGATTATTCTGATGTTCATTCTGAATTACGGCGGTGCCGAAACCGTCATGAACACGGCTTTCGGTCTGTTTATGCCGCTCTTTGCAGCAACGGGCACTGCCTCCTTCATTTATATCTTTTCGCGAAACCGTCCAAACCAGTCCGTCAGTCCGTTTGCTGTCGTGCTGATGATTTTTGTCATCTGCTTTTCGCCGTTTCTGCTTGCCGGGTTCGGGCTTGTTGAGCTTTACACCGGGTTCAGGCTCAAGATGATGCGGGTGGATGATAAAATTCGCGCCGCGTTCGAAAAAGCGGAGCGGGAAGGCAGCAGTGTCGTTTCCGTTGATCTTGACGACGGTCAGGGGCCGCGAATCATTGCCGTGCGAAAAAAACGTGAGGATGACCCGGCAAACGACGATTTTGCATTCGGTGACCCCAATCCGCCAAAAGCTTCCGGCAGCTCCGATAAGCCCGATAACGATAACACGTCGGAACACTGCGATTCCGAAAAAGAAGATTCAAGCGATTCGGATTCCGGTGAAAAAAAGCAATAGAGCATTCCAACGTCTTTTGCTGCATACATAAGTTTATTGTTGTAAACTGTCGTTGTTTCAAAAAAGAACAACAAATATATTTTTTAGGAGGAAAACTATGAAAATTATGCTCAAGCAGGATGTTCACGGCACAGGCAAAGCCGGAGACATTGTTACCGTCAGCGATGGCTACGCAAGCAACTTCCTTATTCCGAGAGGCTTGGCCGTTCCCGCCGATGCAGGCACAATCAACGCCGCAAACATCCGCAAACAGGCCGCCAGGCATCGCGTTGAAGTTCAGCGCAAAAACGCACAGGCTCTTGCAGCGAACATGAGCAAGCTTTCTGTAAAAGTTTACTGCAAGGCAGGCGAAAACGGAAGGCTGTTCGGTGCGGTCACGGGCAAAGAAATTGCCGCCGCATTGAAAGAGCAGTTTGATATCACCATTGACAGGAAAAAAATCCGCATTGACGAGCCTATTAAGGCTGTCGGCATTTACACCGTTTGTGCTCACATGTTCGAGCAGACCGATGCAAGCTTCAAGGTTGAGGTTCTCGGCATTGCCGATTAAACGTCATAACCTCCGCATAAGCGGAATTTATATTCCGCCGTTCGGCATGAATTGAATCGGAGTCAATGACGATATGTTAATGCATTGATTCAACGGAGAACTTTTATGGACGAAACAAACCGCACCGTGCCGCACAGCACGGACGCCGAAAAATCCGTTCTGGGCAGCATTCTATTGTCCTCCATTGCGGCGGAAAAAGCACTTGAAGTGCTCAACGCGGAGGACTTTTTTTCTGTTGCCCACAGGGACATTTTTTCCGCCATGCAAGCCCTTTACAACTCCGGCAAGCTCATCGACAACGTCACCCTTGTTGATATGCTTGAGCGGCAGGGCAAGCTGGATTCCGCAGGCGGCATGGGCTATATTGCCGAGCTTGCGATTTACACGCCCAGTGCCGCAAACATCGAGCACTATATCAGCATTGTTGAAGGGCATTCAATGCGCCGCCGCCTAATCAGCGTCGGTTCCGGCATTGCGCAGGACGCAGCGGGCAGCGAGAAGGAAACCGCTGCCATTCTGGACGATGCCGAACGCAGGATTTACGACATTGCAATGCGCAAAACAGCGGACACGATGGAGCCGATAAGCTCCGTCTATTCCCGCGTATACACCCAAATCGGGGAATACATGCAGAACCGCGGCCGACGCACGGGCATTGCCACTGGGCTTATTGACCTTGACGAGCTTACGAGCGGGCTTCAACGCAGCGACCTTATCATTATTGCCGGCCGCCCCGCAACAGGCAAATCCGCATTCGCTCTCAATATCGCCGCCCATGCATCCATACGCGAAGGCGCAACCGTTGCGGTATTCAGCCTTGAAATGAGCAAGGAGCAGGTTGTCATGCGTATCATGGCCTCCGAATCCGGTGTCAACATGCAAAAACTCCGCACGGGCGAACTCGGCGCAACCGAAATACTCAAAATTGCAGACAGATTCAACACCGTCGGCGAGGCAAAGATTTTGATTGACGACACCCCCGGCGTGACTGTTGCGGAAGTGCGTTCAAAATGCCGCCGCATTCAGGCAATTCACGGGCTTGACGTTGTTATAATCGACTACCTTCAGCTTATGCAGTCCGCAAAAAGCCAGGATTCGCGCGTGCTTGAAATCTCGGCAATGACGCGTGCGCTCAAGATACTTGCAAGGGAGCTTAACGTTGCCGTTGTTGTGCTTTCCCAGCTTTCCCGCGAACCCGACAAGCGAAAAGATCACACTCCGCTAATGAGCGACCTGCGCGAAAGCGGTTCAATCGAACAGGATGCGGACGTTATCATGATGCTTTATCGACCCGCCGCCTATCCGGATACGCAGGAAGCCATGGATGGGGACAACACATCCTATATCAACGTTGCAAAGCACAGAAACGGCGCAACGGCATCAATAAAAGTCATGTGGGTTCCCGAACTCACAAAATATGCAAATTACGCGCCCGATCCGGATTAATTCTTCTTCCGGCATTTGACCGCCCGCGACCTGCTTTGCGCACCAAACCAAACAACACATTCGGCACACGCTCCGCTTCAATGATTCAATGCTTCAGCGATTCTTTGGTGCGGAGCATGTTTTTTTGTTGCATTTCGGGCATGAAATTGCTATAATATTGCCATGGAAAAAACAAATGTTTCACAGCCTTCGGAGCAATATGCCTCCTTCGGCATCGGCAGGCGCAATGTTTTCATGTGGCTTGCCTCGCTGTTTATGCTGCTTTCCGGCGCATTGCGGATCGTTTATTACAGCTCCCCCGTTGAGGACGCGGAGGGCGTCGGTTCGACCGCTTTCGTGCTGCTTTTTGTCGTTCTGCCGGTCGCGTTCTGCCTTTGGTATGCTGCTGCGCTCATTTCAAAAGGCTCGGAGCGGCTTTTCACAACCTGCACTCCCGTATTTTTCGGCACGGCATTTTTGATTTACCGCGCCTGCATCCTGTTCAAAGCCGGTGCTTTCGGCTTCAACAGCGGGATTCTGCTTGCGGCCAACATCGTTTTTTGCTGTATGCTTTATTTCATTTATCGCTTTGCGGTCAACACGGGCGCAAAACGCGCAAAATCAGTTGCCGCACGCCGATACATTGCGCTCATTGCTTTTGCGGCAGCGGCTGCGATCGTTTTTTGGCAAAGCGGGCTTTTGAACATCTTCAGGCGGCCCGAAGGCGGAATAGCGTCCTTTCTCGGCGGTATCTCCCTGTTTTGCGCCGCATTGGCTGTTATCCTTGTTTTTATCGGTGCAAAGCTTAACTCTGACAATATGCCCCTCCCTGCCTGCGGCGATCGTTCGGACGGACGCAGGCTCCGCAGCCTTGACCCCATCAGCGGTGTCGGAGTTTACGTCATGTCCCGCCGCAACGGCGCAAGCAACCTTTTCAGAGACGGTTTCGAATGCTCCGCAGCGGAAAAATACATTCGCGAAAAACGCGAAGAAGGGCTTGACAAATTCGGTTATACGCACCTGCTGCTTGCCGCATATGTCCGCACCGTGTCCCAACGCCCCGCGCTCAACCGCTTCATCGCCGGTCACAGGATTTGCACCCGCGACGGAAAGATCATCGTCTGCATGGCAATAAAAAAGGATATGGCAACCGATGCCCCCGAAACAATCATAAAAGTTGAATTCCGCCCGGAAGACAGCGTTTACGATGTTTACGAAAAGTTCAACGCCGCCGTTGAGGAAGCAAAAGCCTCCGAAGAGCTGAACAGCAGTTTCGACAAGCTTGCGGGTCTTCTGAACTTTATCCCCGGGCTGCTTATGGAATTCACCCTTTGGCTCATCCGCGTTTTTGACTATTTCGGAAAGCTCCCGCGCATATTGCTCAAACTCAGCCCGTTCCACGGCTCAATGTTCATAACAAGCATGGGTTCGCTCGGCATCCCGCCGATTTATCATCATTTGTATGATTTCGGCAATTTACCGATTTTTCTCGCTTTCGGTGCAAAGCGAAGGGAAAATTTCATGCTTTCCGACGGCACTGTTCAGCAAAAGAAATATATCGATTTCAGCGTCACGACCGATGAGCGAATTTGCGACGGCTTCTATTTCGCCTCATCCATAAAGTTCATGAAACGCTGCCTTGCCAACCCCGAGCGGTTGGACGAAAAGCCCGAATCCGTCGTTCGGGATGTTGACTGACGCCGAACACACAATAAACGGAGGTTAAAATGCCCGAAAACAAAAAGAATTCCCCTTCAACCGAACCCGTGCGCGGCAATGCTGCCGCTGCCGTGTGCGCGTTTGCGGTGCTTGCCGCATTCGCCGCCGTGCTTATCATTCCGCAGAGCCGCGAGGTCTTCAAATCCCTCTCCTCCGCCCACCCGTACATCATGGGCTTCATCAAATTCGGTCTGCTTGCAACAGTCGGCGAAGTGCTTGCCCTCCGTCTGCGCAAAAAAGCATGGATTCTGCCCGTTTATACCGTTTGGCGCGTCATCATCTGGGGGCTTATCGGTGTTGCGATAACGTTCATGATGAAAACATATTCTTTCGGCGTTGCAGGCCTTGTTGAATCCGGATATCTGCCCGGCGCAAAAGCGGAGTTTTGGAACAAACTGCTCTGCGCATTCTACACCGCCGCCGTGATGAACCTGACATTCGGCCCAGCGTTCATGGCGTTTCACAAATGCACCGACCGATACCTTGAGCTGCGTGCCGAAGGCACAAAAAAACCCGGACTCCGTCGAGTTATCGAAACGGTGGATTGGCACAAATTCGTTTCCTTCACGCTGTTCAAAACGATTCCGTTGTTTTGGATTCCCGCACACACTCTGACCTTCATGCTCCCGCCGGAATATCAGGTCATTGCCGCCGCAACGCTTTCCATCGCTCTCGGAATCATTTTGAGCCTCAAATCCTGACAGACTGAATTCAGCCGCCGCAAACGCTGCCCGTTTTCGGCGGTTTTTTTTATTCGTTTCAGCGTCTGATAAAAATATATTTATTTTTTCGGTGAACAAAACCGCGATTTTTGCCCTATACATAATGAGGGGGAAAATAAGCTGAGTTTTAAACCCCTCAGCTAAGCTGAATTTTGAAACCCTCGGCGGATGCACGTGCAGTGCCGACTGTACTGTTCAAGTCGGCTGCTCCGCATATAAACAAAGGAGATGCTTTAAAGCATTCGCAGCGCGTTTCAGCCTTCATAATTCGGGGTGCGTTTGCGCTTTTGCGGAAAATTTACGCATAATTAAAATATATTTATTTTTCCGATGAACAAAACCGCGATTTTTGCCCTAATATTAATGAGGGGGAAAATAAGCTGAGTTTTAAACCCCTCAGCTAAGCTGAATTTCAAACCCCTCAGCTAAGCTGAATTTCGAAACCCTCGGCTAAGCTGAATTTTGAAACCCTCGGCAAGCT
>CALAXO010000100.1 GCA_937894955.1 uncultured Clostridia bacterium | reverse complement strand
CCTTGATTTCCTGTTCGTTGTTCTTCATGGTTGCTTCTCTCCTTTGTTATTGAAGGTTTTCGCGGAGCTTCGCGATTGCTCTGCGATATTTTGAAAGAACGGTTGCAAGCGGCATTCCCGTAACGGAAGCAACCTCCCTGTGCTTGAACCCTGCCACGGCGTGAAGAACAACTATCCTGTTCTCCTCTTCGGAAAGCCTGCCGAGGCATTCCCGCAAAACGAGCCTGTCCTCATTCGAAAGCCCGGCATTGTCAGCCAGCATCTCGCTCCAGTCTTCATCGGGGAGCTGCTCCTGCCGATTGTGCTGCCGCAGCCTTGCAAAGCAGAGGTTCTTAGCAATGGTTATTATCCATGCCATCGGTTTGCCGTGCGGCCTGTAACCCGCCGCAGCGGTGAAGATGTTCACAAAGCAGTCGTGCAGAACATCCTCCGCATCCTGAACGTTCCTCAAAACGGAAAGAGAATAGCTGTATACCGCCGCTTTAGCCGTGTTATAGAGTCGTTCCAACGCTTCCGTGCTGCCTGCTGCAACAGCGGCAAGGTCAAGTTCCATAAGCTCCGCTTCATCGTCGGAAAGTGCCTGTTCCGGATTAATTGCACTTAATATCAGCATTTTGTTTCTCCTTTCCTCCCTTTCGCCATGTTAATGCACAACGACCGCAAAATATTGCACCCGAATGCAATATATTTTAAAAAGTTATTCATGATTACATTAATAAATTCTAAAATCATAATCTTTTGCTACAAAATCCTCTTTGCACAACACTGCCGCCATGCAAACAGATCGCAGATTCTCCGTATAAAACTTTGCAGGTTGTTCCGAACCCTTTTGCGGATCTTGTTCAAAAACCGCTGCCGCGCCGTCAGGAAGCTTTGCCGCCGATTGCCGCCTGCTCAACGCAGAGGGTGAAATTCTCGCCGTCTTCGGACATATAGACGTCATAAAGCCCGTCCTTGCTGCCGGCTTTTTTGTAATAAGCGGCAACATCGCCGTAAACCTCAAAATAATAAACATTTTCGTCAAGAATCTTGCTCTCGGTGCCCTTAATGCTGCAAAGGGTGCCGCCGTTGTCATAAAGCCCGATGCAAAGCAGAGTGCCGTTGTTCATCATTGCGGAATGAGAAATGTTCATCAGAATGATGTCCGAAAGCTTCGCCGCGCCGTCCTTTTTGAGGCGAACATTGCCGTAAATATCGGTCAGATAAACGTTCTTGAAACCTTCATCCGCACCGAAAGCATAAACATTGCTTTCAACAAGCTCCGGTTTTTTGGGGTTGAACGCGGAAACGGTGTAAAGGCTGCTGTCAACAACGCAGTAAACGCTTGTTCCGTCCGGCTGAACGGTGAATTGGGTTGCACCGCCGACAAGCTTCACAGCCTTTTTGGAGGAATTTACAAAATATAAATCGTATTCAACGAATTGGTTGCCGTCCGAATCCTTGGCATAGTATTCGGTGTAGAACATGCTGTTGAACAGGCTGCCGGCATTTTTGAGCAGAACGGTGCATTCGCTGCCGCCCATCGTTGAATACTGCGCACCCGCAAGCGAAAGCGCGGAAGCATCAACAAGCTGCTTTGCCTCGCTGCCCTTTGCGCTGTAATGCGTTTTGGACTTAACATCAAAAGTTATTTCGGTTGCATCCCGATTTACTTCAAAATAATGCGATGCATTGGTGCTGATAACGGAGTCCTTGCCGTTCTGAACAAAATGCAGCCTCCCGGTCAGCTCGCCGTCAACGTATTCAAGGCAATACATGCGCTCCGCTCCGTTTGAAAGCGCAACCGCATATGTATCCTCGCTGTTCTTTTCGGCCTTTCCTTCGGAACAGATATATGTCGCCGTCCTTCCGCCCTTTTGACCGACGGTCACGGCGGCTGTCTTTGCATCCTCGGAAAGCGCAAGGCTCAGCACGGTTTCAGCTTCGATGTCTTCGAACTCGGTCGTTTCGCCCGTGTCGCTGCTGTACAAAAATGCCTTCGTTGCCGTTGCGAAAAGGATGCTTTTCCCGTCCATGGAAAGCACCGCACGCGTTACGGCGGCAGGGTAAACGAGAATAATTCCGTTTGCATCAACGCGATACAGAGCCGTTGCAGCGATCACGGCTGCGGACGTGCCGTCAACCGAAAGGAAGGTGCTGATGCCGCTTCCGATGCGATCTTCAAGTTTTTTGCCGTCAACAAAGAAATATGAAGTGTTGTCTTTCTCACTGTAATAATGCAGGATTTTGTGCTGCAAAGCAGGGGAATCATTTTTTCCCGAGCGAGTGCAGCCCGAAAGCACAGCGACCATGCTCAGCAGCATCGCCGCACAAAGCAGCATTGAAAGCAGCGCATTGAACCTTTTTTGTGTCATCATTTTGTTCCTTTCCATCCCCGCGCCGACGAACGAACGTTCATACCCCTGTTCCGCTGCGCGAGGCACATGAATTCACGTTATTATACCGCAAAATATCGCATCTGTCAAAGACAACGCGGGCAATGCCGGTTCATTTGCCGTTAACAGTTTTGCCTTAATAAAATATAGTTTATTATTTCGGTTCTAAAGGTGCAAAAACCGTTTTTTTTTTTTTTGATTTGATGTATAATGCACTTGGATCGAGAGTTCAGACCGAATACTTCTCAGTTGACTGAAATTCAGAAAGGATGAACAACAATGACGCAACACAACCACTCAACCGTTCGCCGCTCGGCGAAAGTGCTTGCAGCAATTGCTGCATTTTCAATTGCAATCGTGACCGTTTTTTCCTTTGCAGCGTGCCAAAAGCAGCCCGCATCGGCTGACGGAACACCCGCACCGCAGTCCCCCGCCGCAGAGGCTTCCCCCGCCGCAGAGGCTTCCCCCGCCGCCGTCCCGACAGCTCCGCCCGCAACGGCGGTTCCCGTTTTCAGCGGGTACACAAATGCCTGTCAGCCTGTGAAAGTCACTTTCCCCTCCGCAGGCTCCGCCTCCGCTTTCTCTGTCAACTTTGTGCTGCCCGAGGGCTGGACGGTCAAAGCCGAAACCGACGGCGCTTCCGCTTCCCTTTCGGACTTTTGCGCCGGAATGGATATGCGCAAGCTTATTCTTGACGAAAACGGCAATTGTGTCGGCGCCGTATGTGCCGCCGAATATGACAAGCAGGCCTATGAGACCGACGGCGTTGCAGGCGTCTATGCCGCAGCCACGCTCATGAACCATGTTCGCCTTTTCACCGAATCCAATTATCACGCCGTCAGCGAAGCTTCCGCTGATTTCGAAAGCGGCTGGACCTCCGCCTACCATGAATGCACTCCGAACGACTGGACGGTCGGAAAGGGCTTCCATGCGTTCGAAAACCCCGCCGCAGCCGCATTCACGAAGGATAACCCCGTGTTCGTTATCATTGAGCTTTCCAACAGCGTTGACAACGCCGCAGGGCTTGCCGCTTATATTGCGGAAAATATCAGGTTTGAGTAAAAACTGGGAGGGATTTACGTATGAAGCGGTCAAGATGTATTGCTGGTGGATGCTTGCATCTGGTTATCATGATGCCAGTGGATACGATGTTAAATTTGGAGAAGTTGCATACATGAGTGTAAACCGTGTCTCTTCTGCAAATCAGGCGAGCATGAGAAATGCCATCAACGCACTGGATGGAACTCGAGTAACCTGCACGGTCAGTGGAACCGAAAAGCTTTTCACCACTCGATACACGGCAGGAACTTATAGTCCCAAGGGAAGGGATCCGGTAAATTACAGCAAAACGGTTCCAATTACCTTGCTGTAGAGCGCGGTTATAACCGGAAGCAGATTATGGAGTATTATTTTAATAATTCCACCGCAAACGGTGCTTCCGTTGATAAAATCAGTGTCAAACACACCGGCTCTCATTCGTATGGCAGTTATTCTCATGACGACAACTACCATTGGCGGACATGCACAAGGTGTTTCAGGGTTGCAAAAAGCGGACATGTTTGGATTGAAGGATCCGCTTATTCAACTTGCAAAATCTGTAATTACATAAAGTTCAACGTTCAAAGAGTCGCTCGTTTCATGCTCCCTATGAACATTGACTGAATCTTAACTAAATCAGAGTTAACAAAAATTTTGGATAACAAGCTTATTTAGAATATCCGGTTCACAAAAGCCGCCGACCGACAGTTTCGGAAGGCGGCTTTTTGTTATCGATACATTATTCCGTCAGCACATTATCATAAAACACCGGGCACTGCGGAGCATTGTTTCGGAGAACTAAACCCGCAAGTCCGTTTTTGCGGGCTGTGCTGCACCTGCGGAATCCGCATTCAGTTTTTTCAGGGCTTTTCGGAATTCGATTGAAAACAGTATCGCCGTGCATGTTACCGCAATTGCATCGGCAGCCGGTTCGGCAGTGTAAACCGCATTTGTTTTATCCGCAAGCAGCTGCGGCATGATATAAATCAGCGGTATGAGCAGCACAAATTTTCTGAGAACCGCAACAATTATTGAGCAGCCCGCGTTGCCGACGGAAACAAAAGTCATCTGGCAGGCGATTTGAATTCCGAAAAGGAAGAGCGCACCGCAGTATATTCGCAAAGCATCACCGGTGAAATTTACAAGCTCCGGATTCGGGCTGAATATTCCGGCAAAGGTTTTCGGAAACAGCATCACGAAAGCCCAAAGCGCGACGGAATAGCAGAGGCTCACGGTGAGCAGACGGAAAAAAGTCTTTTTAACACGGTCGGCATTTTTTGCCCCGAAATTATAACTCAAAATCGGCTGTGCGCCCTGCGCAACGCCCTGCAGCGGCAGCATTGCAAACTGCATCACACTTGTGAGGATCGTCATTGCGCCCACGGCAATGTCCCCGCCGTATTTCAGCAGCGATGAATTGAAGCATACCGAAATCACGCTTTCACTTGCCTGCATGATGAACGTTGCAAGCCCGAGTGCGATGCACGGAAGGATAATGCGCGGGGCAAAGCGTATGTTTTCACGTTTCAGCTTCAAAACCGTTTTTCCCCCGCGCAGGAACAAAATGACCCATATGCAGGATATCCCCTGCGAAATGACTGTTGCAAGCGCCGCACCGCGAACGCCCATTCTGAAACCGAAAATAAAAATCGGATCGAGCACGATATTTGCAGCGGCGCCGATAAGCACCGTCAGCATCCCGTATTTTGCAAAGCCCTGCGCCGTGATAAAGGCGTTCAGGCCGAGCGTCAGCTGCACAAAGAGCGTTCCTGTCGCATATATGCTCATATAATCCGCCGCATAGTCAATCGTGTTTTCGCTTGCACCGAATGCAAGCAGCAGATCCCTGCCGAACAAAAGCAGAACCACCGTCAGCACGGCGGAAATCACAACCTGCATCAAAACACAGCCGCCGATAATTTTTTCGGCGGAATCATAATCACCCTTGCCCATGCTGATTGAAGCGCGCGGCGCACCGCCGGAGGCCACAAATGCGGCAAACGCGGAAACAATAAGTATGAGCGGCATACACACTCCCACGCCCGTCAGCGCGGCACTGCCGTCACCCGGCATATGACCGATATAGATTCTGTCAACAATGTTGTAAAGCATGTTCACAAGCTGCGCAATGACCGTCGGCACAGCCAGCTTAAACAGCAGCCTGTCGATAGGTTCCGTGCCGAGAAAAGTCTTTTCCTCCCCCGCCGCCGTGTTCGCATTGACTGCCGTGTTTTCTTTGCCGGATGAATCGGTTTCGATTGAATTCCGAGCCGCCTTAATCTTCATAACCGTTTTTATGACCGCTGCTTCCGCCGCAGCGAAAGCTTCCTTCCTTTTCGTTTATATCCGTTTGCCCATTATGTTTTTGCGGGCGGATACGCTTCCGCCGCACCGCATGATTGATTATATCCCTCATTCCCCTTCCGTGCAATGCATAAAACCCGCCGTTTGCCCGAAGTACGGATTTATCCGCTAAACCCGCTTTTTCGATTGAATTCAGACATTGATTTAATTTCGTTTAAGTGCTGCCGCTTTATGCCGAAATTCAAACGGTTTCCGGCTGTTTCGAAAAGGAGTGCGGCACAACAAAAAAGCGGACGGTTCCGCCTCCGTCCGCTTTTGTATGCATGAAGAAATTAACGATTGAATTTTGGCTTTGACTCATTGAGGCAATGCTGTCGTCCCGTCATCAGCCTGTTATGCGATACTTGCGGGTGTACATGTTAAACTCGTCCTCGAATGCGGGATTATTCTTCTTCATTTCGGACAGGGATTCATGCATGTTCATGTTGTGTTTGCCCGCATCAATAACGCAGAGAGCAATGTTGGAACAGTGATCCGATGCACGTTCAAGATTTGTCAGAATATCAGACCAAATAAATCCCGCTTCAACCGTACATTCGCCGTTCTTGAGCCGTGCAATATGCCTGTCGCGCAGCTGAACCTTCAAATCATCAATAACCTGCTCCAAAGGTTCGATTCTCAACGCTTTTTCGTAATCACTGTCCTTAAATGCGGCACATGCGGCTGTCAGAATTTCGGAAACGGCACTGCAAAGCACGCCGAGTTCCGCCTTTGCCTGACCGGTGAACTCGATTTTTTTGCTGCGGAGTTCCTCCGCCGATTCAAGAATATTGACGCTGTGATCCGAAATGCGTTCAAAGTCGCCGATCGCTTTAAGCAGTTTGGAAACCTCCTCACTGTCGTCCTCCGTCAATTGATTCCTGCTGAGTTTGGTGAGATACGTCCCGATGATGTCCTCCATATGATCGCTGTTATCCTCAGCTTTCCGTATTTTTTCCGCCGAATTCGCATCATAGCCCATGAGCATATCCATGCTCAGTTTGAACGCCTCCGCCGTCTCCTCCGCCATGGTTTCGACCATGCGCTCGCATTGTTCCAGTGCGATTGCGGGTGTTGCAAGCAGGCGGTCATCCAGTTCGGAAATCGTATCCTTCTTTTTTCCGTCAGGAACAAGCCGGATTGCAATTTTTTCAAGCAGGGGCGCAGCCGGGAACAGCAGCGCGGTGCAAAGGATATTGAAAAGCGAGTGCGCGACAGCAATGCCGAGATAACTTGCCGCCGTATCAAACAGCAGCGGTTTGAAAACATAGGAAATAATCGTGAACACCGTCAGCCAAAACACCGTGCCTATAACGTTGAACGAAAGATGCACGATTGCGGCACGTTTTGCGTTCTTGTTTGCTCCGAAAGAGGATAAAATCGCCGTTATGCAGGTTCCGATGTTTTGCCCCATGATGATCGGAATCGCCGCGCCGTAAGATACCTGCCTCGTGACGGTCAACGCCTGCAAAATGCCGACGGAAGCCGATGAGCTTTGGATTATCGCCGTCAGCACCGCACCCGCAAGCATTCCGAAAAGCGGATTTTTGAACATTATGAACATATTGCGGAAGGCGGGAACATCCGCAAGCCCGGCAACAGCACCGGACATTGTGTCCATTCCGAACATCAGCGTTGCAAAACCGAGCAGAATTGTGCCTGTGTCCTTCTTTTTGTCCGTTTTGCCCGTCATCAAAAAAACCAGTCCGATCAATGCAAGCACGGGTGTGAATGATGTTGGTTTCAAAAGCTGAACGAAAACATTGCTGCTTGAAATTCCGCCGAGACTCAGTATCCACGCCGTTACCGTTGTGCCTATGTTCGCCCCCATGATAACGCCTATGGACTGTTTAAGCGTCATAAGTCCCGAGTTAACGAATCCAACGAC
>CALAXO010000099.1 GCA_937894955.1 uncultured Clostridia bacterium | reverse complement strand
TTTCTTTTTCCGAATAAAACACCCCTGCCCGGGCAATACCCGGCGGGGGTGTTTTGCCATGCGGCATATATTTGAAAAAAAGCGTTTAAACCGTTGCCAAAAAAGGAAAAGTGTTGTAAAATTGGCATGAATGACGGAATGCGCAAAGCATTCATTAAATCACGGAGGAATTACTTCAATGAACCCGAAATTCAAGAACAATATCGGTATCATGGTTCCCGAAATCCTGATGCCCGCAAAGAATGTTGACCTTACCAAATGGGCATGCGTTGCGTGCGACCAGTACACTTCCCAGCCCGACTATTGGAACAAATGCGAAGAGATCGTCGGCGATGCTCCGTCCACCCTGCGCCTTATGCTTCCGGAGATTTATCTTGAAAAGCCCGGCGAAACCGAAAAAATTGCCGCAATCCGCAAGGCAATGCACGACTATATCGACAACGGCATCCTTCAAAATCTTGGCGAAGGTTTCGTTTTCACGCGCCGCAGCGTCGGCGGCAACACCCGCAGCGGACTTGTTGTTGCACTGGATCTCGAGTGCTATGACTACTCCAAGGGTTCAACGACCCTTATCCGCGCAACCGAGGGCACGATCGTTGAGCGCATCCCGCCCCGCCTGAAGATTCGCGACGGCGCACTGCTTGAGCTGCCCCATATTCTTGTTCTTATCGACGATGAAAAGAAAACCGTTATCGAACCCCTTGCGGAAAAGCTTCAGAACAGTGAAAAGCTCTACGATTTCGACCTTATGCAGAACGGCGGACACATTGAAGGCTGGTTCGTCAACGATGAAAGCATGATCGAGGGTGTTATTTCCGCGCTGAACGCACTTGTTGACCCCAACAAGTACGGCACCGAAATGCCTCCCCTGCTGTTTGCAATGGGCGACGGCAACCACAGCTTTGCAACCGCAAAAGCAAATTGGGAAAAAGTCAAGGCCACCCTCACCCCCGAAGAGCAGGCGGATCACCCCGCACGCTTTGCACTTGTTGAGCTTGAAAACGTTCACGATGACGGCATCGTTTTCGAACCGATCCACAGGGTCGTTTTCAACGTTCATGTTCCCGCATTCCTTGAAGCACTGAAGGCAAAGCTTGCGGAGCAGAACAACGGCGAATGCGAAATCAACTTCTATGACTGCGAATGCTGCATGGAAAAGGCGGAGAAGGCCGCTCCCAAGGGCGCGCACGTTATTCCCGTCATTACCGAGAACGGCAAAGGACTTATTGTTGTTGCAAAACCCAATGCACAGCTTGAAGTCGGCACGCTTCAAAACGCTCTTGACGTTGTTCTTAAAGCAACCGAAGGCGCGACTATCGACTATATCCATGGTGCAGACGTTGTGAACGACCTCGGCAGCAAGCACGGCAACATCGGCTTCCTGCTTCCCCCCATGGAAAAGAGCGCATTCTTCCGCACCGTTGTTTTTGACGGCGCACTGCCCCGCAAGACTTTCTCAATGGGCGAAGCACATGAAAAGAGGTATTACCTCGAATGCAGGAAGATCTGCAAGTAAAACCTGCGCTTTGAGTTAAATGCTCGAGTTTCGGAGCCTGCAAACGGCTGAACCGAAGACCGATTCATATTGGACCCGATTTACGGAGCGTTTTGTGAGGCGCTGCTTCACGGAATGCTCCGTTTGCAGGTTTTCTTCGTATTAATTAAAAAAACTTTCTGCCAAATATTCTGTCAAAGGCAAGGTAACAAACAATGCTTGAAACAACATTTCATTCGCTTACGGCCGTGCTTATCGTGATGTTCATGGTCGCCGTGGGCTGGCTTTTCGGCAAACTCGGCTATCTGCGCCGCGAACACAAAAAGCTTATGACCAAGCTTATTATTTCGGCGGGTATGCCTTCCCTTGTTGTGAACACCGTGTTCGGAAAAATCGACCTTGACGCACTGCAAAATCCCGCACTGCTGTTTCTTTTGCCCGCGCTGAGCATGATTATAACTCTTCTGCTCGGCTTTATTTTTGCAAAGCTGCTGAAACCCGAGGCAAAACGGCGCGGCGGTTTTATCGCAATGTGTGCTTTTTCGAATTCAGTTTTTGTCGGACTGCCTATGAACACAGGGCTTTTCGGCGATGAAGCCGTGCCGTACGTGATGTGCTTCTACATTGTCAACACCACCCTTTTTTGGACGATCGGGAATTATCTCATCTCTCGCTCCGGCGAAGGTGAAAAGCGCGGCGGATTTTTTCACAATCTTAAAAAAATCGTTTCCCCACCCCTGGTTGCGCTTGCTGTTTGCCTTCCGCTTGCGGCACTCGGCGTCAAAATGCCGCAGTCCGTTGTTAAACTCTCCGGCTATATGGGCAATATCGTAACGCCGCTCGCGCTGTTTTATATCGGTTATGCGCTGTACGAATACGGGTTTAAAAGCCTTAAGCCCGACCGCTGCATGTTTGCAGTCATGGGAATGCGCTTTATCGCCGCGCCGCTCATCATGCTTGTGCTCTGCAAACTTTCCGGTCTGAGCGGAATGCCGAGCGGAGTTCTTGTTATCGAATCCGCCATGCCCGTTATGACGCAGGCCGTTGTTGTTGCAGCGGCAAACGATGCGGACGAATCGTTCGTTGCTGCCGGAATGAGCCTTACGACTCTCGGCTGTTTCATCTTTGTTCCTCTCCTTATGCTGCTTATGGATGCTGTGGGTTTGATATAAAGGCATTTCCCGCCGGCAGGCAACCGATGCCGCCGGACAGTATTTTTGTTTTGTGAACGGCATTTGATGAAAAGCTTTGCATTATATTGTTTATGATGTTAAAATACAGTCACTAAAGGAAGTTTGGAGGTATTGTTTGCCCACTGACAATTCGGCACTTAACAACGTATTATGAAAACAAAAAAAACAAGCACTGAAAAAAGCGCTAAGAACAGCGGTTTTCGCAGCCTGCTGCCCTGCGCAAAGGGATATTGGCTGCCCTCGTTTCTTACGCCGATATTCATCGTTCTTGAAGTTACGATGGAGGTTTTTATCCCCCTCCTTATGGCGGCAATAGTTGACGGCGGGCTTTACGGCTCGCCTGATTTCACCCTTCGGAAGTATTTTTCGGCAGAGCTTATCGCCGACAAAACCCGATTCGTGATTATTCTCGGCGGCATAATGGTGCTTGCGGCAATGCTGTCGCTTGCATTCGGCATGCTTGCCGCGCGTACGGCTGCGGTTGCAAGCATGGGTTTTGCAAAGAACCTGCGCCGCAAAGTTTTTGAAAAGATTCTGTCTTTCTCTTTCAAAAACACGGACAGATTCTCAACGC
Organism: uncultured Clostridia bacterium; assembly: GCA_937894955.1. Classification (GTDB taxonomy): domain Bacteria; phylum Bacillota; class Clostridia; order Christensenellales; family CAG-138; genus PeH17. The sequence goes on along the minus strand of CALAXO010000099.1, from coordinate 11,304 downwards.
CCTCCCTCGTTATGCGCACAACAGCGGATATCAACAACGTTCAGAATCTTTATCAGCAAATGATACGCATATTTGTGCGTGCTCCGGTCATGATGGTGCTTGCGGCCGTTATGGCTCTGCGCGTAAATGCGGAGCTTTCGGTCATTTTCCTTGTTGCGCTGCCCATTATGTTCTGCGCACTCATTTCAATGGGAATGATAGGCAAGCCGCGTTTCCGCGTTATGCTGAAAAAATACGATAAGATGAACGCCTCCGTTCAGGAAAATCTTGTCGCTGCACGCGTTGTAAAATCTTTTGCACGCGAGGATTATGAAAAGAAAAAATTTGCCGCTTCAGCCGATGACCTTAAAAAGGCCCAGATTTACGCACAGAAGCTTTTCTCCCTGCTGCCTGCGATTCAAATGGGCATTATGTGGACCTGCGCCGTCATTCTGATGCTGATGGGCGGCAATCAGGTGTTTGCCGGAACGCTTACGAAAGGCGAACTCGTCAGCATGTTGACCTACACCAACCAGGTTGTAGGTTCCGTTTCAATGGTTGCAATGATCATCATGATGCTCACCATGACACGCGAATCCGTGACGCGCATCAACGAGGTGCTTGACGAAGTTCCCGACATTACGGACAACGGCAGCACGCTCAAAGTCGAAAACGGTGAGATTGAATTCCGCCATGTTGATTTCAGCTATTCCGGAAAAAGCGACAACCTCACTCTTTCGGATATAAACCTGCACATTCGCGCCGGTGAGACCATCGGCGTTGTGGGCGGCACCGGTGACGGAAAATCGACCCTGATGCAGCTCATTCCGCGTTTTTACGATGCCCTTTCGGGCGAAGTGCTTGTCGGCGGAAGGAATGTTAAGGATTACTCACTGTATGAACTGCGCGAAAGCGTATCAATGGTTCTTCAAAAGAACATGCTTTTTTCCGGCACGATTCGCGACAATCTCCGTTGGGGCAACAAAGACGCAACGGATGAGCAGATTGAGCACGCCTGCCGTCTTGCATGTGCGCATGATTTCATTATGAGCTTTCCGAACGGATACGACACGGATCTCGGTCAGGGCGGTGTGAATGTTTCCGGCGGACAGAAGCAAAGGCTTTGCATTGCCCGCGCACTGCTCAAAAATCCGAAAATCCTGATTCTTGACGACTCCACAAGCGCAGTCGATTCACGCACCGACGAAAGCATCCGCGCCGCATTCCGTGAAAGTCTGCCCGGAACAACAAAGCTCATCATTGCTCAACGCATAGCCTCCATAATGTATTCCGACAGGATAATCGTTATGGATAAGGGACGCATTTCAGATGTCGGCACTCACGATGAGCTTATGCAGCGCAGCGAAATCTACCGCGAAGTTTACCTGTCTCAAAACAAGGAACTGCCGCAGGAAGGCGGAACGGTCTCCGGCGGAAACAGCAGCTCTGACACAAAAGGAAAGGAGGCGGTCACTAATGCCTAAAATGCCCGTAGGAAGAGGTAACCCCGCTGCACGGTTTGCAGGCAACGGCCGCCCTGCAAATCCGTTCAAAACAATGAGCAGGCTGCTTAAGTACTATGGCAAATGCCGCTGGATGTTCACTGTTGCGGTTATTATGATCGCAATCTATTCCCTTGCAACAATTGCCGCAAGCTACATGATGAAACCCCTTGTTGCTGTGTTGGAAGAGGCAAGCATCACGCCCGATGCGGCACAGGCAAAATACCTTGCTCTGCTTATCGGCATGGCGGGGCTGTATGTGCTCAGTGTTCTCACCAACTATTGTTTAAACTATCTGATGCTCAAATGCTCCGCAACGGTGCTTTGCGACCTGCGCAAGGATATGTTTGACAAAATGCAAAACCTCCCCATAAGCTATTTTGACACGCATACGCACGGCGAGCTCATGAGTTACTATACAAACGATATTGACGCGATCCGCGAGCTTCTGCACCAGAGCATCACGCAGCTGATAATCTCCTGCATATCCCTCGTCGGCATCGTTGCCATGATGCTCATTCTTTCCGTTTCGCTGTTTGCAATCGTTGTTGTTATGGGGTTTGTTGTGTTTTTTACAGTCAAATTCATCGGCAAAAAGAGCGGAAAGAATTTTGCCCGTCAGCAAAAAGCCGTTGCATCCGTGAACGGATACATTGAAGAGATGATGGCGGGGCAGAAGGTCGTTAAGGCCTTTAACCATGAGGAAGAATCCATGAAGGCATTTGATGTGCTGAATATTGAATTCTGTTCGGCAGCAACAAAGGCAAATACCTATGCCAATATCATGGGACCGATAATGAACAACCTGTCTCATATTTTCTATTCGATAACGACCACCCTCGGTGTTCTCGGTCTTGTGACTTCCGGCAGCGTGCTTATTGCTTTTTTGCAGTACATACGGCAGTTTGCAGAGCGCATATCGCAGATTTCGCAGCAGTTCAATTTCGTTCTGCTTGCGCTTGCGGGCGCGGAGCGCGTGTTTAAGCTTATGGATGTTCCGCCAGAAATCGATGACGGCGATGTTACCCTCGGCTTGAACGCACACGGCGAAAAAGTCTGGCGCGTTCCCAACGGGACCGAGTCGGGAGCAAACAATTCCGTGACTGAAATTCCGCTTGCGGGCATGGTTGAGCTGCACGACGTTACCTTCAGCTATGACGGCAAGGTGAACGTTTTGAACGATGTTTCCCTCTATGCAAAGCGCGGACAGAAGATCGCGTTTGTCGGTTCCACCGGTGCCGGCAAAACGACGATAACCAACCTTATCAACAGGTTCTATGATGTTAACGAGGGTGAAATCACCTATGACGGAATCGATGTTCGCCGCATCAAAAAACGTGACCTTCGCGAAACACTCGGCATGGTTTTGCAGGATACGCACCTGTTCACCGGCACGGTTATGGAAAACATTCGGTACGGCAAACTGAATGCAACGGATGAGGAATGTATTCGGGCAGCAAAGATCGCAAATGCGCATTACTTCATCTCTCACCTGCCGAAAGGTTATAACACAATGCTCACTTCGGACGGCGCAAACCTGTCACAAGGCCAACGTCAGCTTATCGCAATTGCACGAGCCGCCGTTACCAATCCCGAGGTGCTCATTCTTGATGAGGCAACAAGCTCCATCGACACAAGAACCGAACTGCTCATCGAACGCGGCATGGACAGCCTTATGGAAGGAAGAACGGTGTTTGTTATTGCGCACCGACTCTCCACCGTTCGCAATTCAAATGCCATTATGGTGCTTGAAAAAGGCCGCATTATTGAACGCGGCGACCATGAAGAGCTGCTCCGCCGCAAGGGCCGATATTACGAGCTGTATACAGGCATGTTTGAATTGAGCTGATGACTGCGTCGAAATTCGAACGGCTCCGTGTATTCAATGTATTTGATTGATGCCTTACACGCACGGAACGCAAATTAAAGGGAACCGTCGAAACAAATCGGCACGGTTCCCTTTTTGATGCTGTTGATTCAATTATTCCGAATGCGCATTGAAATTCGATGTATTAAAACCCGGTGCGGGAGAATTAATCCATGCGAAGCCGCCGGTCATTCGTCGATTCGCGGTTCATCCGTCTTCGGCCTTTCCGGTTTCGGGGAAAGATAAGGCGGGCGATAGCGATAAAGCGTGCAGGTCATGCCTCCGTTTGAAAGCTTGCGCCTTTTATCCGCTCTTGCGCCGTATATGCGTTCAAAATCCGGATGTGACGCAATTATGTTCACGCTCCAGCCGTCAAGCCGCGAAAAAATGCCGTGCATTTGACGATACAGCTCTTCCGCACTCTGTTTTTCAAGCAATCGCTCACCGTACGGCGGGTTGCAAACGATCACGCCTCCCGTACGCGTTTCACGGAGCTTTTGAACGGGTTCAACGCGCCAATCGAGCATTACCCCCGCTTTTTTTGCATGTTTTTTGCAGAGCTCAATCGAATGCGGGTCTATATCCCTTCCCGATATATCCACTTTGTCACTGCGAGCACTGTCCCGCGCCTGCTCCCGCGCCGCAGCGAATGCGTTGTTTTGCAAAAAATGCCAGTCCTCCGCCGCAAACTCCCGATTAATTCCCGGCGCGATATTGTTTGCGATCATTGCGGCTTCAATCGGCATTGTGCCTGAACCGCACATCGGGTCTATAAGCGGACGGGTTTGCCTGTAACCCGAAAGCATCACTATTGCGGCACCGAGCGTTTCTGATATCGGTGCGGGCACATTGTATGTTCTGTATCCCCTTCGGGACAGTCCCGCGCCGCAGCAATCCAGGGCAACGGTAACTTCATCGCGCAGAATCCCGATTTCGATTATTATGCGCCTGCCGTTTTCCGGCAGAATTTTAAGTCCGTATTCACGCGAAAGCGAATCCACGATCGCTTTTTTCGCAATGCTCTGACAGTCGGAAACCGAAAAAAGTCTGCTTTTTGCAGATTTGCCGTTCACATGGATAAAACTTGTGCGCAGCAGGTAATCCTTCCAGCGAATGCGGCGCACTCCCTCATACAGTTCATCAAAAGTTACGGCGCGGAATGAAGCAAGCTTCATCAGCACGCGTTCCGCAGTTCTGAGCCAAAGACAGGCACGCGCCATTGCAAAATGGTCTCCCGCAAAATCAACTCTTGCATCGCTGACGCGAAGCACCTCAACTCCAAGATCGCGCAATTCGCCCGCAACAACGGACTCAAGCCCGATTTTGCACGTTGCAAAATAAGTATTGGTCATATCGATATCTCCGTTTTTTGTTGCTGCCGTAAACCGCCGACGCACTGTCATTCCGCATTCGGTGCGCTGCCGTTGTTTTCGGACTCGCCTTCGGATTTATTCACAGAATCATCTTCAGCTTTTTCAGCAGACCTTTTGCTCGAATTTTTCCGTTTTTTCGCAGCGGGAGTCACCCTGTTTGAGCCCGTATCGGCGGCTTTGTCGGAAAACAGCTTGGTTTTCCCGGCTTTTTTCCGTTCGGCTGCTCCTTTTTCCTCTTCACGAAGCTTTTTGAATGTTTCATCAAAGCTGTTTTCCAGTTTGCACATTTCTTCCGGCTCGAACATTCCGCATGCGCAAAGATCACTTTGGAGCTTCTCCGCCGCATTTTCCAATCTGCGCAGAGTTATTTCATAACCATTTATAAGCTTTTTTGCATTAACAGTTCTTTTGCTGTTCATGAAACGGCATGTATAATCAATCGCCGCTGCATACGCAGGAACTTGCGAATTGGACAATGCCAGCCCCAAATCATTGTACAGTTCCGCAGCTGCTTTTACAATATTTTCGGCTTCCTGCCTGGTTTTTTTGCTGCAATTGCAGAGCTTTTGCTGCAAAAGTGTATTCAGCCGCACGAACGGTGCCCTCAAATGCGGGCAATCATTTTCTTTTCCTTCATGCGTCATTTTTTCGGGTTGATTTTCGGTTGAGAACAGTTCGCCCGTTATGAGTTTTCCCTTATCGAAAATCGTGAACCTCGTCATATTCTCTTTATCGCGGAAAGTCATGATTGCAAACCTGCGAACACTGTCGTCACAGCTTGGATCCAAAAGAATCTTGTAAAGCTCATGCAGCGCTGCCCGACGGTCACGCTCATATAAAAGCATCAATCCGCCGATGCGGAAGGGCGGAGGAGTTTTTTCTGCGCAATACCTTATGCACTCTTCAATCTCCTTTTTTGTAAGCTCCGGTTCGTTTTCAGACAACATCATGCCTGCATCTTCATTTCCGAGTTCATCCGAAAGCACGGCCATGCAGCGGAACAGTTCGCCGCTCGGAACGTCATAGGGTATGCTGACGTTTCTCTTAATGCCGTCCTCCTGCGTTTTTATGCACAGTTTGCGATAATAAACAGCAACGCTGTCAGTCGGATCTATTCGCAGCTGTTTTTCGAACAGGGTTCGGGCAAGAGCATAATCCCCGCCGAGATAAGCTGACAAAGCATAGTTATGAATTACCAATTGGTCGTAAGGACACTCCGAATAGACTCTTTTGACAAGGGTCATTGCGGCGGAAGCGTTTTGGATTTCCAGCATCACGGCAGATGCCCTCATCAACTCTTCTTCATCCAATCCTTTCATTTTAAGTATGCTGTCTGCACACTCGGCTGCTTTACGCGGCCTGTGAGCTCCGCTGTACAAAAGCGCGGCATAGCACCGAATCGTTAATCTTGATTTCCATTTTTCGGGAGCAGCCTCAAATTTTGCGATGCCTTTTTTGAAATGCATCGCAGCATAGCAGCTCAAAAGATACTTTTCGAACAGCTCATAGGAATCCGGGAATTTTTCAATTGCCTCGCTGAGAAGTCCATATGCCATATCGCCGTTCACGCGCTCCTCCTCGGCTTCAACGCGCTTCAGTGCTTCTTCAAGCTCAACTTCACTGCTGTCGCGAACTGCGGGGACTGATTCCCTCGATTCGTTCAAAGCGCAATTTGCATCACATATATCAAGAGCCTCATAAACTGCAATCAAGTCCTCTTCGGTATAACTGTCCGGAACGTTCAGCAGAAACTGCCGGTAAGCTTTGCGTGCCGCAACGTATTCGCCGAGTCCAAGGTAGCTGTAGCCTGCAATCATGAAAGCGTCCCGGACATACTCATGACCGGAATTCAGGACGCATGAGGAGTAAGCAAGCGACTCGGTGAACCTGTTCATTTCGTTGTATGTTCCCGCGATTGCAAGCATAATCTCCTCGTTTTCGGGTTCAATTGTTTCCGCACGCCGCATCAGCGAAAGTGCGCCGATATAATCGCCCGCATCGAGTTTATCCGCCGCAAGTTTCATAACAAGCTCAACATTGCCGCTGATATCAATAACGTTGTCCGGTTTTTTATTCATGTTGCTCATGCTGCATATCCTCCGCCCGGTTTTAAGCAAGTGCCGAGTTGAGGCCGTTTCATTAAAGTCAAGCCGTTCGGCGAGTTTCCGATTTTTGTTGATTTCGTTTGTGTTCCGTTTTTGAGATCACTCATTTCCGCAATTATTTATCACTTCGGCAAGATCTGCGGAAATCTCATCCGAATCGTTTCCGCACGTCTGCGCCTCTTCAAGCAGCGCGCGGAGTTTATCCTCGTTAAAAACGTATTTTGTTCGGCAGAAAGAGCACACAAGTTCCGCCTTGCCGTCGTTTTCAATAATGTCTTTCAGTTCGTTTTCGCCGAGCGACATAATGACGCGCTCAAGCCTTTCCCTGCTGCAATCGCAGCGGTATGCGGGGCGGAGAGTGTCGGTAATTTCAAACTCCATGCCTTCAAAAAGAGCGTTAAGCGCACTTTCGAGAGTCTCTCCGTCATCCATATGCTGTGACAGCTTTGCAATTTTGTCCGTCAACTGTTCAAGCCGCACAATGTCGCTCTCCGGGCAATCGGGCAGCGGTGCAATAATCAGTCCGGCGGCGGAACGCACGGTTCCCTGCTGCGGCTCAACCCGTACGCCGAGATAAACCAGCGATGGCTGCTGTTCGCTTGTGTAGAAATAGTTTGCAAAATCATCTGCAATTTCACCGTCAACAAGCTCGCACCTGCCGACATACGGTTCCCGCAGCGACAAATCGCGAATAACGCGCAGCTCGCCGCTGCCGCCGACAGCACCCGAAACATCCAGCTTTCCAAACTCGTTAAGCGGCAGTTCAACCTCCGGATTGGTGATGCATCCCTTAACGATTCCGCCCATATGCCCGACGACGGTTATGTTGCCCGCGGGCCCTCCGCCCGCGATTGTTGCCGTTATGCTGTCCGTCTCGCTTTTAAGCTGTGCACTCATCATGGAAACGGCGAGAAGCATTCTTCCGAGAGCGGCGGTGCAGACGCGGCTTGTGCCGTGAATTTTTCTGGCAGTTTCAACCAGTTCGCGTCCCGAAACGGCAATCACGTTCACCGTGCGGTTAAAAAGCAGACCGCGAATGATATTGTCGCGTTCAACGCATGTGTTTTCGATGCGGTCAACCGGCGCATCGCTTTCTGTCAACTTATTTTCAATTTCGTTATTCATAGTATTTTCCTTTCGATAAAGATTATTTGAGCAGGCCGTAAAGGTTATTTGCCGACTCTGCCGGGCTTTCTTGCCGTGAATTGCAGCCGTTCGCTTTCATTATGCGGCGGTTCAGTTGTGAATGCCGAAAAAACCCTGATGTTCTCAAAGCCGATATTTTGAAGCCACGAAACAAGCTCCCTTTCGGAATGAGCACGTTGAATATGTTTTTCGGAAAATCGGGAATAAAGCGGTTCACCATGCACGTCATTTGACGACTTCACAAAGAACTCCAGCTCCATCTCCACAAGCTTGCTCTCCGCATCATAGCAGTTCTGCCAAAAGTACGCAGCGTGCGTTCTGCTGTCGCAATAGCCGTTTTGCCCGAGAATGTGCTGCAATTTATATCTTGACGAAACATCAAACAGCAAAATGCCGCCCGGCCTGAGCCCGTTGAATGCCGTCAGAAGGAATTTTTCAACATCCTCGCGGCTTGTAAGGTAATTCACGCAGTCACATGCCGCAATGATGCAGTCAACGGGACGATGCAATTCAATGCGGCGCATATCCATGCATATAAACTTTGTTTTTTGCCCGCATCGGCGGGATTTTTCAGCGGCGACTTCGAGCATGTTTCTTGAAATATCCGAACCGGTGACATCGTACCCGGCTTTGTTGAGCCGAAGAGTCAATGCACCTGTTCCGCAGCCGCACTCAAAAATTCTCGCCGCTTTCGGAAAGTCAGTCGGCAGCAGTGATATTATATATTTTGTCCATGCATCATAATCCGTATTGTCCATGAAAAGGTCATAGACCTCCGCAAATTTTGCATTATATTGTTCCATTGCCGACACCTCCCGAATTAATCAGCGAACACAAAATCATTATAAACCAATATAGCGGATTTTGCAACATCGTGAAACTGCGGAATGCACTGATTAATCGGTTAAAAGTTGTTTGCTGCAAAAACACGTTACCGCAAAAGACAAGTATTCGACAGTGCTCGGACAGCGGCAAAAAAGGTTTCCCCGCAGACCGAGCCGCAGCCCTATGAGTCCGTTTGGGAATCAAAATTGCAGAATCCGCAGATACTGTCATGCAGCAGGCGGCAGAACAGCCGCCAAACCGCTCGAACGCGGTAAAAGATCACGGTATGATATACCGCATAATACAGGAGGAATCCAAAATGGCAGAAACAAACACTTCAGGCATAATCACTGCCGCGGCAGACATTATTGCAGGGGCATTCAACGCACTTCCGAAGCGGGTCAGTAATCAGCACAAGTTTTCCGACTATGCCGATTACCTGCATGAAAACCTGCCTGCACAAGCGGAGTTGGACTTGCAGCGCGAAAAACCGCCGAACCCTGCACCGCTCGTATCCATTGCAATTGCCTGTGCGGGGGCAAGCCGTGCGGCCGTTCGTTCAACGCTCGAAGCACTCGGCAAACAAACCTATGCAAATTTTGAGGTTTGCTTGGTTTCGGAGCTTGCGCAGGCAGGGCTTACAGATCATGAAGGCATTCCGAAATTCAGGCTTGTGCTTTTTAACGGCACAGCGCACGAGCAGCTTAAAGCCGCCGAGAAAATGCTTAACGGTGCTTATTTTTTGCAGCTGCTGCCCGGAGATTTGCCCGCACCTGACGCACTTCATATGCTTGTTTTGCAAACTCATTCAAACCCCGAAGCGGAGGTTGTTTTTACCGATGAGGACTCCGTGATTGACGGCATTCGGCAAAACCCGATTTTTAAGCCCGACTACGGGCGTGACACATTGCGTTCCTTCAACAGCATCGGACGGCTCATGCTCGTGTCCAAACGCGTGCATGCGGCTGTCGGCGGGTTTCGCGGCAGCACGCCGGCCGAACTTTGGGCATACTGCATCGAGTGTTCTTCGGCTGCCAAGCAGGTCATTCACATTGCAAGAATCGGACTTACCGTTATCCGCGACTGCGGCGGCAGCGAAATTCCCTGCACCGACATATTGAAGCGTGAATTCAACTCCCCTTATCCCGGCGACTGTTCGGGAAAGGAAAACCGTGCAAACGGATACTGCTTTGAGGGCAGCGTTTTGGGTACGCTTCGTATGCGCTACCCGAGAAAACGCGAACCTTCCGTCGGCATTGTTATCGCCGGTGCGAACGGCGTTGAAAACCTTCAGCGCTGCATTGACTCGGCAGAGATGCAGGCAACGGTTGATTGCAGGCGAATTATCATTGCGGACGACGGCAGCGGGGATGAGCGAATGCGCCGTTATCTTCGCGCACTCAAAAAGAACAGGGCAGCAGAGATCGTTCATGTTAATGCGGAACAGCCGCTGCCGGAAATTCTGAATACATGTGCATGCAAAGCCGCCGCAGATCTGCTGCTGTTTTTAAACGGAAATGCCGAAATTCTCTCTCCTGCGTTTCTTCGCGAATTCAACGAACTTGCGCTTCGGCACGGCACAGGTGCGGTTGGCGGAAAAATCGTGAACGAAAGCGGAAACATCCTTTCCGCCGGCACCGTTATCGGCCTTAACGGTTGGGCACAAAGCCCTTATTTCGGCGAAAAGGATGATTTTGAAGACTTTTTAAAATGCAGTTTTCTGCACGTTCAGCGCAACGTAACCGCCGTCAGCGGCGCATTTATGGCAGTCAGCGGCGAAAACTTTTTCAGTTTCGGCATGTTTGACGAAACGCTGTCCGGAGTGGGATGGGACACGGAGTTCTGTGTTCGGCTCATGCGAAAAGGCCTTGCAAACTGTTTCACCCCGTTTGCAAAGGCGCGGTTATCGGGCGGACTTCCGAATGATTATGCCAATGCAGGCAAAGCAAATCTTTTGCGCTGTTATGACGTATACCGTGAAACACTGCTTTGCGGCGACAGGTATTTCAACCCAAACTTTGATTACGCAAACCCCGTTCCGACTCTCGCCGCAGTCCCGTATCCGCCGATAAGGCTGAACCCGCTTTATTCCGGCTGAGGTTCACCCAAAATCGGTTGAAAACTTATCAATTTTCGCCGTCATCCGTATTTTTCAAAACTTCCGCAAGGGTTTTGTATTCCCCGGCGGGGTCGGTTTCGGGAAGGGTTTCAACCTTTTTGAGGGTTCTGCAAATTTGCCTTGTGCGAACACCCACAAGCGTTTCAAGGTCATTATGCGCCTTTTCAAGCGATTTCTGAGTCGCTCTGAGCACATCGTCAAATTTTCCGAACTCTCTTTTTATCTGAGAGAGCAAATCCCAAACCTCGCTGCTGCGTTTTTGTATTGCAAGTGTTCGAAACCCCATTTGCAGGCTGTTAAGCAGTGCCGCCATGGTTGACGGGCCGGAAAGGTTGACGCGGAAACGCATTTGCAGCTCTTCGATAAGCCCGAGCCGCACCGCTTCGGC
>CALAXO010000098.1 GCA_937894955.1 uncultured Clostridia bacterium | reverse complement strand
TTGCATAATCATCTTCACTGATTTCATTAACGGTGAGAACCGCAGATGCGGTTGCACCGGAAATGTTGTCGGTGATGGTGACGGTTGTTGTGCCTTCTGCGAGTGCGGAAATTTCGCCCTGTGCATCAATGGCTGCAACTGCTTCATTGCCGGAAGTGAACACGAAGTCGGAGATTTCGTATTCTTCGGGAGTGAAGACAGCGCGGTCAATGATGTTGGTTTCGGTGCCGGTGAACATGCTGAAGTCAGCAAGCTCAATGGTTTCGATTTCGGTGGGCATAACTTCCGCTGCATGCATTTCAACAAGACCCTTGCCGTTGCCGTTGGGGTTTGCATGGTTGTAGGGAGTTACAACAACATAGTAAGTGCCTGCGGTTTCGAATACGTATTCAATACCGGAATAGGGGCTGATACCGAATGCAGCACCATCATCGTTATGAGTGAGGTAATTGAATTCGGAATCATAAAGAGTCATGATCGTGTCTTTCCTGTTGGGATCGTTGGAATCACCGGGGGTTCCGCCGTACCAATAGGTGTTGAAATAAATCTTCTGACCTGCTTCAACGTTGATGCTGAAACCGGTTGCATAGGTGTAGGTAAGGGTGGCAGTTGCTGCCCTCCGGATGAGGACGGGGGTGCCGCCGAAACCCGGGCCGATGCCAACTTCAAGGTTGTCATAGGGGAGGGGGTTCATGTTCGTGAAGTTAATGCTTTCAAGACCGGGGAAATCCTCGGGAGCGACAACAGTAACTTCGCAGGTGCCGGTAACACCGTTTGCGCTGGTCGCGTTGATGGTGACGGTACCGGGAGCAATACCCTTGATCTGGCCGTTTACAGAAACGGTTGCAATGGTTTCATCCTCAGAAGTCCATGCAACAGTGGTGTCGGTTGCATTCTCGGGGATAACGTTTGCAACGAGGGTTTCGGTTACGGAAGATGTAACAGGAATAGTGATTGCTGCGGGAGCGATAACGATTTCGGTAACAGCAACTGCTTCCTCTACGGTAACTGCAATAACATCGGTGAAGCCGCCTTCAACGGTGGTTACGGTGATGTTTACGGTGCCTGGAGCAACGCTGGTTACAAGACCGGTTGCACTGACGGTTGCAACTTCGGTATTGTCGCTTGCGAAGGTTACGTCCTTGCATGCTGCATCTGCGGGAAGAACGGTCCACTCGAGCTGAGCAGTCCTTGCAAGAGGCATGGTGAGAGTGTCCTGAGAGAACTCAACGCCGGTAACGTTGACGATATCCAAGAACTGAACCTCATCCAGCCAAGCGGTATCTTCATAGCGATTGCTGCCGTTGTCCTTCCTGTAACCGATGGTGACGGTGTGTTCACCTTCGGGAATAATGTAGGTATAGTTCAGCCACTCTTCGGAACGGTCGCCGGAAAGGATGTACTTGCTGTTTGAATCGGTGGGAGCAACAATGGTGCCGTCGATGCCGACAAAGACATAGTCCCAGTTTGCTTCACTGCTGACTTTGTAGTTGAAGCTGAGGAGCTTGGAAACAGCAAAGTTTACGGTGGTGGAAACACCGGGCTGCGTGCTGCCCTGACCCTGGTTGGAGCTCTTTACATAGTCATTTTCAACAACGAAGGGATAGGTCGCATCGTTCTCGAAATGAAGCGCACCGCCCTGTACGTTAAGAGCCTCGTCAAGAGTCATTTCCTCGCCGGGAACGGGTGTCTCGGGAACGGGCGTCTCGGGAACGGGCGTCGCGGGAACGGGCGTCTCGGGAACGGGCGTCTCGGGCTGACTGACAACAACCGCGCCGTTATTCGCTGTATAAGCGATGGGAGTCGCGGTGGTGGAGCCTACGGGCATGTTCGCGAAAGTCACAACATTGATTGTGAGAGCGGCATTGCCGGTCGCATTTTCGTTGACTGTGAAATTCATTGTGAACAATGTGCCGCCGGCGGTCATGCCGTCGTAAGCATAGAGCAGACCGAGTTTAACCTTGCCAAGTTCGGATTCGGTATCCAGAACTTTCATGGTTGCGCCGCTGACAGCGTCGCCTTCGGTTGCACTGGTGAGAGTGAGAGCTTCAGTGTCATACTGAACGTTCATGTTCATGGCATGGCACTCAAAGTTGCTGCCCGTGAGGGTTACGGGGATCGAAACCGTGTCGCCGGGTTGGGCGTTGACGGTGGGAACCTCGAACACAACTTCGCCCTCCGCAACTGCGGGGATGGTAACAAGTGAGAATACCATCAGTGCCGCAAGTAGCGCTGCAAAGAATCTTTTCATGTGGTTCTCCTTCCAACATTTTATAAGTCTAAAGCCTTGTTCCGCCCAGGCGGGCAGATCGGCAATAGCTTCGTGAATTGAGCGAATGGCATATGTGCTCCTCCATTCCGCTATATTATATCAAACCCCGGGCATTTGTGCAAATACTTTTTTAAAAAAATCGGAAGTTTTTTTATTTAGAATTTCAACTTGCTTTGTTGTTTTTGGCTGCTTTAAGCTATTTATTACTTTGTGTTCGTTTAGCATTATGTCAATATATTCTTTTTATGGAAGTTCCCTTCCGCAATCTGCATACTTACCGCCGAAGTCACGACTGCCTTCCCTCTTCCGTTCTGTATCCTTTCGTGCAGCGAATGAACCCCGCAGGGCTTGCGCCCTGCGGGGTTCGCCACCCGACAAAGTCGGGATGG
>CALAXO010000097.1 GCA_937894955.1 uncultured Clostridia bacterium | reverse complement strand
CTTTAATTAATGTGCTGATCTCTTCGGGCCGCAGGTTCATTATTTTGACCATCCTTTCATTGTGAAAACAACTCTGAGCAGTGCCGCTTAACAAAAGCGGAGGCCGAATCCTTTTTTTGAGGAAAAGCTTTAATCAGAGCCTGATTAATGTGCTGTTTTGCCCATAAGCTCGCGCAGATTGTTCAAATCTTTCCTGACGCTTGCATCGATCACACGCCCGTCAACGCGAACAATAAGTCCGCCGATAACGGAAGGATCGATTTCAAACAACAGCTCAATGTGTTTGCCTGTGATTTTTTCGAGTTTTGTGCGGAGGGTATTCACTTCACCGTCCGTAAGCGGCACGGCGGAAACGACCGCCGCCTCGGCAATGCCGTTTTCGGCATAGTAGAGAAGCTTAAACTCATCCGCGCATTCGGAAAAACGGTCAATATAGCCGCGTTCCGTAAGCAACTCGATAAAATTATCCACATATTCCGGAACCCTGCCGTTCAGAACATGGTGAACGGCAGAAAGTCTTTCTTTGAGCGGAATATCGGGCGTTTTCAAAAAGCTGACATACAGCGGATTTTCCTTAAAAAGCCGGCTGCACAGCATAACAGCGTCGAAAACCTGTTTAAAATATCCGCCGAACGCATTGTCCTCTTCCTTTGCCGCAAGGAAGAGCGCGCCGCCGTATTCCTTACTGATTGTTGACATCTTCGTTACCAATCTCGTCTATCGCCGAATCAATGAGCCGCCTGTGCTCACTGCCGTCAACGCTGCGTGCAAGCAGTTTTTCGGCAACTTCGACGGAAATGTCCGCAATTCTGCGCCGCATTCCGTCGGCGGCTTTTTGCTTTTCAAGCTCGATTTCCGCATTTGCACGCCGCATGATATCCGCTGCCTGCGATTGTGCATCGGAGATTATCTCGCTGCCGCGCCTGTCGGCGTTTTCCTTTGCCGATTTCAAAAGCGCGTCGCATTCGGAGTCGGCCTGCTCAAGCTTTTGCGAATAGGTCAGGCGATCCTGTTCTGCGGAGCGCAGAGCTTCATCGGCCTCGCTGTAAACCTTGTCCACCGCGGTCTGCCTTTCGGCAAGCATTTTGCGCACGGGCTTGTAAAGAAATTTTTTGATAATGAAAAACAATATCAAAAGGTTGCAGAGCGAAATCAGAATCGACCAGATGTTAACGGAAATAACATCCAAAGTTGGCATTTTTGTTCACTCCGAAAACTTTATTGACCGATTGCGGCCTTAAGCACATCAACAAAACGCGCAGGTGCAACGAAAATCAGCAGAATCGCGATAACGAGTGCGTAAATACCGGTGGTTTCGGCGATTGCGCAGCCCATGATCATTGTTGACGTAACGGCACCCTTTGCCTCGGGTTGACGGCCGATGGCTTCGCAAGCCTTTGCAACGGCGTTGCCTTCGCCGATACCGGGGCCGATACCCGCTATCATTGCGATACCTGCACCGAGTGCGCAGCAGCCGAGCATGATTGCAACAGCAAGTTCCATTTGTTCTTTTCCTCCTGTCTGCCGCAGCATTTTGTTTGCTGCGGTTCTTTTGTTATTTTAATCCTTGAAACCGACGGGGAACGTTGTTTTGAAAGAACGTTTGCCGCGGACGGTTTAACAATTCATTTCTGCGGACTAAGCTTTTTGAGTTCCCGCTGTTCTTTTTGAACTTTGTTTTTTCTTTGCTTTTCGCTCCCGACGCTCAAGCCATTTGTCTTCGGGGAAGCCTCCGGCAATGTTAAGCATTGTGAGCATTGCAAATATGAACGCTTGAAGACATCCGCTGAACACATCGAAATAAATACTCAGCACGGCGGGAAGGCCGACCTGAAGTAACGGAATGTTTCCGAGCACGCCCGGGAGTTTTCCGAATACCGCTGCCGAGGCGGACGCAAGCCCTGCTGCGATAAGCGCAGAGACGACCGAGCCGGAGAGCACGTTGCCGTAATGACGAAAAGCCATTGAAATCGGCGTTGCGACTTCACCAAGGATGTTAAGCGGCGTGAACGGCAGGAACGGTTCGGTGAAACCCTTAAGGTAGTATCCGAGGCCGCCCTTGAGCTTGTAATGAGTGATTATAATGAAAACAAGCAGCGACCAACCGAAAACAACATTGAAATCGGAAGTCGGCGGGAACAGCCCGAGCAGGGACTGAAGGCTTGAAAACAGCGAAAGCGCCATT
>CALAXO010000096.1 GCA_937894955.1 uncultured Clostridia bacterium | reverse complement strand
ACCATGGATATATTTGCTGAGTCGCTGAGCAAACTTGTGCCGGAAGCGCGCATTGCCTATGCGCACGGGCAAATGAGTGAACGTCAGCTGGAGAACACCATGATGGATTTCATGGACTATAAATACGATGTTCTGATTTGCAGCACGATAATTGAAAGCGGACTCGATATTTCAAATGCAAACACCATGATAGTCTATGATGCCGACAAATTCGGTCTTTCACAGCTTTATCAGCTCCGCGGAAGAGTCGGAAGGGGCGCAAGGCTCGGTTACGCCTACCTCACCTTCCGCCAAAACAAGGTTCTCAGCGAGATTGCCGATAAACGCCTGTCTGCAATAAAAGAGTTTACGCAGTTCGGTGCGGGCTTCCGCATTGCAATGCGCGATCTTGAGATTCGCGGTGCGGGTGATATTCTCGGCGCGGAACAGCACGGACACATGGCGCAGGTCGGATATGATTTGTATTGCAAAATGATTGATGCCGCCGTTAAGGAAGCAAAGGGCGAAACGGTAAAGCCGGAGATCGACACTGTAATGGAGGTACCGATAGATGCCCATATACCTAAAAAATATATTCCGCGCGAAACAGGCAGAATTTCAATGTACAAACGCATTGCGGCGATTACCGATATTGACTCGTTCCGCGATGTTCAGGATGAACTTATCGACCGATACGGTGAGATCCCGCGCTCGGTCCAAAACCTGCTGGATATTGCGTTGTATAAATCCCGCGCAGCTCAGCTCGGTATTCTGACTTTCACCGTTCGCCCGGAGGAGGTTCGCTTCACTTTCGGTGCCGATGCCCCGTTGGACGGCGCAAAGTTGTTTGCCGCTGTCGGAACAATTGACGGTGCAGCGTTTGCCGCCGGGGAAAAAATTGCGCTTGTCATCAAAAACAAGCATAAAACCGGTGAAGAAATGTTCCGCATTGCACAGGATGCGGTCAACACACTGCTGCTTTGCACGGAAAATGCAGGTTGATCTCTGTTTTTTTGAAAAACAGCGCATGATTTTTCGAAAATACCAAAATCCGAAAATATATAAACTCGGAGGATTTGCGAATATCTCGGCAGGAGCGGCTTTCATTCCGCAATGGCCGAGAGCCGTTGACTTCATGTCGGCGAAATGATACAATATAGCGGCAGGCTGCGCCGCCTGCAAAATCAACCGTGGAGGCTTATGCATGTATCAGCAGAGTGTGGACAGATCCGGCGGATCGCAAAAAAGTGACCTTATCCTTTTCATCGTCCTGATTATTGCTTTTTTTGCAGTCGGAGCGGTGGTTATGCATCTCGAAAAGCTTTTTGATTCGAATGTCCCGCGCTATGTTTTTATCGGGCTTGTTCTTGCCGCAATCTATGCGGTTTACAGGCTGCGCATCATCGGCTTCCGCTACACTGTGTTTTATAAAGAGCCGGAGACCGTTTACGATCCGCGTTTTGACGATATGATTACGCATGAGGATTATCCTTACCCTGTCGGAACGATAGTGTTCGAACGCATTGTAAGTGCAAAAGGCACAATAATCGAAACTCTTTGCGGAAGTGACATAGTTGCCGTCTGCACTCCCGGCAGCGAGTATTCGGGTGAAAATGCTTCATCGATTATCGACTCAGCAAATGTTTCATGCAGGAAAACGGAAAGAGCCTATTCCGTTGTGTATAAAAAGGGCGGTGCGCTGCACAGGATTTTTTTCAATCCCGATGAAGAATTTCTGAATCATGTGCGCCGGATCGCTCCGCAGGCCGAGTTTTGCTGATTCGGAACACGCATTGCGCGGTTTCGGAATCTTTTCATGATTTTTCATGATTAACGAAAATGCACAAAAACTGAAGAATGCGATTCGTGCAGGAAGGGCGATGCACGGCTATCTTGTCACAAGTGCGGACTGCGATGAAACCGCGCCGGAAGGCGAACCGTCATCGACTGCAGAGCTTTTGCGTCAGTGCGCCGCGCTGCTGCTGTTCGGCAGCGAAAAAACGGAGATGCTGGAATTTTCTCCGGATTTTTACGAGCTGAACGGCGGCGCAAAGGTTGAACAAATGCGCACGATTCGGCAGGAACTCAGAAAAAAGGCGTTCGGAGGAAACAACCGCGTTGTTGTAATCACCGACGCCCATATGATGAACGACAGTGCGGTGAATGCAATGCTCAAAATGCTCGAGGAGCCGCCGGAAGGCACGTTTTTTCTGCTTACGGGCATTGAACAACGCATTCTTCCGACAATTCGTTCGCGTTGTCAGATCGTTCGCCTCGGAACGGCGTCTGCGGCGGAAATCGGCGCGGAACTGATTCGCCTGGGTGCCGCAAAATCGGAAGCGCAGCGTTTTGCGGCGCAGAGCATGGGGTCGCTGACCCGTGCAAAACGGCTCATGCAGGACGAAGCTTTTCAAAAACTCAGGCAGAATGCGATTGATGCTTTCTTTGATATTTTTGAAGGAAAGCTCCCATTCAAGTGGGCAAAATCAATCGGCAGGGACAGACGGGCTGCAAAAGAAAGCATGGGGTTCATGCTTGCCGCGTGTCATGATGTTTTAAACAAAAAAACGGGAGCTGCGGGCGGCAGCGCAGCCGGCACAAGGCTCAATAATGCTGCCGGCGCTTTGTCGTTCAGTGCAATTCATTCAGCAGTCATAAAAATCACGGAGGCGGAAATGCGGCTGAGCTCAAATGCGGGCGTGAATCTGATTCTCGACAGGCTGATAATAGATATTGCTGAGACAATATCCGATTAATATGTCGGAGCATGATTTGCCTGCTTCGGGCATGCGGCGAATGCATTCAATAATTTGATATAATTTGATGAAAAATTGGGACGGTTTAAATAATGAACAAGGTAATCGGAGTTAAGTTTAAGGACAGCGGCAAAATTTACTATTTTGATCCGTTGGAGTTAAAAATAGAAAAAGGCGACAATGTAATTGTTGAAACCGCAAGAGGACTTGTTTTCGGTGAGGTTGCCGAGCCGCCGAGAATAATTGCGGAAGAAAGCATCGTTGCTCCGCTGAAACCCGTTGTCCGCATTGCAACGGGCGAGGATCGAGAGCAGCACGAATACTACCTTTCAAAAGAAAAAGAAGCCTTTAAAACCTGTCAGCGCAAGATTGAAGAGCACGGGCTTGCAATGAAACTTGTTGATGTTGAATACGCATTCAACGGTTCAAAACTCAGCTTCTATTTCACGGCTGACAACAGAGTGGACTTTCGTGAGCTTGTAAAAGACCTTGCAGGCATTTTCAAAACACGCATTGATCTGCGTCAAATCGGCGTTCGCGACGAAGCAAAAAAGTGCGGAGGCATCGGTGCATGCGGGCGTCCCGTCTGCTGCAGCTCCTTCTTGACGGAGTTTATTCCGGTTTCAATAAAAATGGCAAAGTCCCAGAACCTTTCGCTGAACCCGACAAAAATTTCCGGCATTTGCGGAAGACTTATGTGCTGCCTGAAATATGAACAGGAATGCTACGATATAATGCATAAACAGATGCCCACCGTCGGCACCGAATGCATAACGGTTGACGGAAGCGGTCTTGTTATCGAAAACAATGTCATAACGGAAATGACAAAGGTTAAAGTAACGCTTGCCGATGGCACGCTTGATGTTCGGAGCTATCCTTTCAATGAGCTGAATTATGTCAACAAAAACGGTGTCCGCTGCTGCGGCTGCGCTGAATGCGGCGGTTCATGCTGCGGCAATGCCGATGAAGACGGAATGCCTCAGCGGGCAGCTTCAAACCCCGATTTCGCAGATGAAGCTGAAGAAGAAGCAGAGTTTATTGATGAACCGAAATACGATCGAGCCGATATTTATGCGGCCGATGCATTTTCACCCGATGAAACGGAAATGGGCAACGGGGAACTGCCTGCCGCAAAGCCTGCAAAATATGTAAAGCCCTGCAAACCTTCAAACTTGCAGAAATCCGCAAAGCCTGTGCAAAAGGTTGATCGTGTGCAAAAAAGCTCCAAGGAGGGTGACAGCGGCCGAAAATTCAACAAAAAGCAAAACAAAAAACTATGGACGCCGCGTCCCGATTCTTTCGAAATGCTTGAACACGAGGACGAGTTTGACGGAGTTGAAAGAGGGGACAGACCCGACAGGCCGGGCGGCGGATTCAAAAAGCAGCAGAAACCTGCAAAATTCAAGAAAAAAACAAAGTATTGTGACTGGCGCGCCGATAAACGCGCAAAAGTGCCGGCACGAACTGAAAATTGAAAGGACGAACTTAAAAACAAACACTGAAACATTAAAGGGACTGCCGCAAAATCAATTTATGTTTGCAGCAGTCCCTTTTTGAAATCCAAATCAAAAGCAATTCGAAAAAATTATCCATCATGAAGCAGCCTGTTTTGCGCATCTTGGTTCACCGCCTGCCAAAGATCTTCTGCGGCGGCTGTTGTTTTGCGGCTCAGAATATCTTCACGGGCAAATGTTAGCCTGCGGTTTCGCATAAGGACTCTCCCGGCAGCCATTGTCATAACGCACTCATGCCCGCTCATGCCGAAGATAATGTGCCTGTCCGTATTCACGGCACTCAGTGGTGTATACGGAATGTAATCCATAATGATTATATCAGCCGCCGCACCTTTTTGAATCCTCCCGATCGGGATTCCGAATGTGCGGGATGCAATCTTGGCGTTTCCGTCAAAAAGCATGCGTGCAACTTCCGGAAAACCGGCATTCGGCAGTCCTGCGGTGTGTCTCAATTCACTCAGCGACATTTTTGCAACTTCAAGCATATCGGCTGCATATGAGTCGGAACCGATACCGAGAGTGATGCCCTTTTCGAGTATTTTAAACACGGGACAGCATCCCGTGCTGTTAAAAAGATCCGATTCGGGACAGTTTACAATGCTGCTTCCGCTTCGGCGGATAATATCAAGCCCAACATCATCCACATATGTGCAGTGTGCAAGCAGTGAATCGGGTGTGAGCACACCGGCGTTCTGCAATCGCTGAACGGGGCGGCAGCCGTATTTCTGCGTGGAATCATATAGATCATCCGGACTTTCGGAAACACTGATGTGAAACCCCATGCGTCCCTTGCTGCGTGCAACGCATTTGCGAAGTGTTGCATCCGACAGCGTAAAGGATGAGTGCAGCCCGAACATTGCACGTATATTCGGAATATTCATTGCGGAAAGGCTGTCATAAAAATTCAGATTCTCCGTAATTGCAAGTTCGCTTTTTTCGTTCCCATCTCGGTCACTCGTTTCGTAGCAAAGGCAGGCACGAATGCCGCAGTCGCGAACGGCGGAAGCGATCGAGCCAAGGCTCCCGCTCGGTTCAAAATAACTTGCATGACTGTCGAAAACGGTCGTAACTCCGTTTTTAATTCGTTCGACAATTGAAGCATATGCGGACATTTTGACAAGGTCAAGCGTAAGATGCCTGTCAACGGACCAGCGGCCGTTATGCAGAAATTCATAGTATTCCGCCCGCTCGCTGACAGGAAGATCGAATCCGCAGGTTAGGGACGAATAAAAACGCGTGTGTGCATCAATAAAGCCGGGCATTATTATGCCGCCGCATGCATCGATAAACTCCGCACGCGGATATTTTGAAACAAGTTCGGCCGTTGTGCCGACTTCGGCAATGCGGCTCCCAATGACGGCAACGCCGCCGTCCTTCATGAAAAATTCATCCCCGGGAACCCGCGTGATAAGGCGGCCGTTCGCAATAAGATACATCGATTCCTCCGTGCTGCATACAAACATCGATTCACAAACTGTTTAATAACCAAACCTGAAAACGCACCGAACAAATCGCTCTTTGCTGAAAAGGATTCAAATTCTGTTTTTTCGCAAATGCGATTTGAACTCAACGCGGAATCGGCCTTGCGCACCGTACTGAAAATACGGCGCGCATTCGGTGTTCGCAATACATTTGTTAACAAAAAAATAACGCACATGTTAAAATCATATCATTTTTCGGGACGATTTGCAACCGTTTTTTGTATAATTCGAAAAGTGAAAAAATCTTTCGTTTTCCTCTTGCAAATTCAACGGTAATGTTGTATAATTAAAAAGTCGCATCCCGTTCGAGGTTTTGCCGCACAGCAAAAGTGGGTGTGTTGACGGCCGGGTCCCGTGCAATTTTCTGCCGTGAACCATGTCAGGTCTTGACGGAAGCAGCATTAAGCGGATAAGACGATGTGCCGCGGGGACGCCCGGCAGGAGCATTCATTCCCTTGCCGTGTGCAGTTCGCTGCTGAAGAACGGGTGCGATTTTTTAACACAGCGTCAAGAACATTGCAATTGAATTGCCAAGCTCAAGCCGGTGCGGAATGCGGATTCTGCATCGGTTTTTTGCGCTTTTTGCTTCATATTCGCGACTTTTATGTGCGTGACTGCCGTTCCGAAAGCTTGTAAACGGCAACCGGCTTTTCGCCGCAAAATTCAACGGTATAACCGTCTCCGGGTGCCGGCGTGAAGGCGAATCTGCCGTTCGGATTCGGAAAAAAATGCGCAAGCACGCCGCCGATAACGCCGCCGTGGGCAACAACGACTGCATCAACCCCTTCGGAAATGACGGGTTTCAATGCCTCAAGTGCGCGCGCCGTGACCTGCGCACCGCTTTCACCGTTTGGACAGATGTTATCCTCGTTGTTTCCTGAAATCCATTTGATATACGCAGGATCATCCTTCAGTTCGGCATAATTCCGCATTTCAAAATCTCCGAAGTCCGCTTCACGCATTCCGTGAAGCACACTGTGCGGAGTGTCTCCGTAAATTGCGCGAAAACTCTGTTCGGCGCGCAGCATTCCGCTGGTGTAATAACGCTCGGCGGTCGGATAGAAGCCCGTTTTTGCGCGTGCTTCAAGCTCTGCATAACTTTCGGAAAGAATCGGCAAATCGGTACTGCCATAATAAATATGCAGCATGTTGCCTCGGGTCATACCGTGCCTTATCAGAGTCAGCTTCATCGTTGAAAAACTCCTTTCGCTATTTTAACCTTTCGGGAAGTCCGCAAAAAAGCCTTATCACGCTGTCTGCTTTTGCTGCGGCTTTCGAAAGGGCCGCACCGTGCAGCTCGCGCCAAAGGCGGTCCTTCTCGGAGAGAGGAACAACGCCGCAGCCGATTTCGCGCGCAATGAGTGCAGTCCGTTTTTTTTCGGACAATGCGAACAGCGGTGCAAGAAAATCAACGTCAAGCCGTTTGGATGCCGCATCAAGGTCGGCATATTCAGCGGCAATTCGCTGCGTCAATGCTTCAAAATGAATATAAACACTGCTGTTCCCGCCGATAACGGAATCAAAAACATTTGCTTCGGGACTTTGCACGGCGGCAAGGTCGAGGACAGCGGCTGCATTGAGCCCAAGCCGCTGCACGGCATAGGTCAGCTTGCCCTGATATGCGCCTCCGATAATGAGCGTCAGCCCTTCACACTTATCCTTTTCATATATTTCGTTTGAGTTCATACAAATACCTGTTTAAGCTGTTTTTATCGATTCAATTGATTTAATCCGTTCACATGCGGCCAAACAGAAGCAGTGCAGCAATGCCCGCAAGCTCCGCAAGTGTAAGCGAAAAGCCTGAAATATCTCCGTTCATGCCGCCGAGCTGCTTTTTTTCGCGCAGAATGCAAATCCAATATACCGCAACAGCCGCAATCAGCGCAAAACCGACTTTGCCGCAGAGCAGCGGGGGAAGTACAAGAAAGAGTGCGAGCTGAACAAAGAGTGAAACAACGGAGGCCGCGCTCCGAACGGCTCCGCTGTACTGGCTTGTTTGCATCGGCTTCAGCGTTTGAACCGCAATTCCGGAACAGGCGCGTGTGCAGGCGGGCAGAACGGCAAGCGTCAGCAATGCTTTCAAGTCAAAAGATTCAAATGAGAAAAAAAGACTCCATTGCACGGCGGCGAGCAGAATCATGCATATGACGGCGAACGAGCCGCAGTGGGAATCCTTCAGTATGCGCTGCCGGGTTTCAAGATCGCGCCGCGAAAGCACAGCATCGCAAACGTCCATGAACCCGTCAAGATGCAGAAAGCCGGTCACAAGCCACGGCAAAGCGCAAAGAATCAATGCGCGAACGGCCGAGGGTAAATTGAGAGCTGTGCAAAGGCGGGCGGCCGCAGCCCAAATTGCGCCGACAATAAGCCCGATGAGCGGCAAAAAGCCGAGCATTCTGCCGCGTGCAGCTTCATCCCAGCGCCTGAAGGGACAGGGGATTGCAAGAAACATGCCCCATGCCATAAAAAAACCGTAAATAAACAACTTCATAACAATAAAACAAAAAGAAACAAACAGTCGCTGTATGTGCGTTCAGAACGTCGGAACATTTCGGGGAAGCAATGCGTTTCCCTTTATCGTTCGCATGATTCCCGACGATGCTTCAACCACAATATCGAATTCGGAAGCAAGCTGTCTGCAAACAAAAGCCAATGCTCGGAGGTAGCCTTCGGTAACAGCGTCATATTGCATCCCGTCACGAAAAATGTCATCGCATACACATACAAAATGCGTTGCTGCGTTTGCAATTTCCGACAGTTCGGCCGCAACACGTTCCCCGGCTGCAAAATCAACGGAAAAATCGGCATTTTGTGCAGGCGGGGGGAACATTTCGTTTGCAAGCAGAGCCGTCACACTGTCAAAAAGTACGCAGCCTCCGCGAACCGATGAGGAGAAAGCGGAGGTATTTCGGCCGCATTCGATGGTTTCAAAGCCCCACCCGGCTCGCGCTTCAAGGTGACGCGCAATGCGCTTTTCGTCTTCCGAATCGGAAGGCTCCATCGTTGCCCAATAGTACGCAGGGCAGGAGGCGCGCGCCGCAAGCATCCTTGCAATGCGCTGAGCCGCCATGCTTTTTCCGCTTTTGCTTCCGCCGACTATGAGTATTTTCATTTTCGCTCCCGAGTCTTCAAACGGTCTTAACGCAGAACGCCGATTCGTTTCGAATGCTTTCAAGGTAGTCATCATTGATACTTGCTTCCTCAAAGGTCGCCATATCGTTCATTGCCGCACAGGCGGCGCGCATAACCTGAAAAGCAACAGGGCAGCCGCTGCCTTCGCCGAGCCGCATGTTGAGATTAAGCCATGGTTCCATGCCAAGTTCCGCCGTCGCGGCACGATAGCCGATTTCATATGAAGCATGTGAGAGAAAAACAAAGTCGCGCACCGTTTCGCAGAGCCGAACTGCCGCAAGTGCAGCAGTAACGGAAATCAGTCCGTCCGCAACGGCGGGAAGGCCGAACAGCGCACAGCCGATGAATGTGCCCGCCATTGCGGCGATATCAAACCCGCCAACCTTTGACAGCACGTCCAAAACATCCGCTCTGTTGGGTTTGTGCAGCGCGACCGCATCTGAAATAACACGTTTTTTCAGCGCAAATCCCTCGTCCGTAAGCCCGCTTCCGCGCCCGGTGACGCTTTCAACAGGGAGATTCAGCAGGCAGGCAAGCACAGCGGCGGATGTTGTTGTGTTGCCGATACCCATTTCGCCTATGCCGAGTGCATCCGCACCCGAGTTGTGCGCACGCTCGGCCGCCTCGATTCCGATTGCAAGGGCATCGACAGCCTGACTGCGCGTCATTGCGGGCTGCTTCGAAAAGTTTGCGGTGCCCAACCCCAGTTTGCGGTCAAGAATGGTTTTGGGAACACTGTCGGAATTTATGCCGACATCGATAACTTCAACATCAATGCCGAAGTCCTGCGCGATTGCGGACATGCCGGTTTTGCCGCGAGTCATATTTATTGCCTGCGCAAGCGTCACGCTCTGCGGAGTTGAAGCAACACCCTCGGCAACGATTCCGTTATCAGCTGCGAACACAACTATGCGTGTTTTTTCTATGCGATTGCACACGCGTCCTGTAATTCCCGCAAGTCGGACGGAGATTTCCTCAAGTGCTCCGAGGCTTCCCGGAGGCTTTGCAAGCTTGCTCTGCCTTTCTTTTGCGGCAGCTTTTGCAGCCGAATCGGCCGGGCGAATGCGGGAAAGCAATGATTTCAGTTCGGTTTCGTTCATAAGTTCAATCCACTGTGTATATTTTGCATATCATGAATTATTTACTTAAAAAGCCGTTCTCAGCCAGCCAGACAACGGACGGCGCGGCAGTCATGTTTTCAATCGTAAAAGTTGCAGCAGGAGATTTTCGGATGATATATTCAATCGTTTCCCGCATCGGAATATTTCCGCTGCCGAGAGGATTGTGAAGATCGTCCCCGCCGAAATTGTTGTGCAGGTGAACATGCATAAGCTTCGGTGCGAATCGGTCGATCCAATGCGTCAGCGGGATTTCGGAAACGCGGCTGTTTGCATGCCCAATATCAAGGCAAAGCCCGAAGCGCGAATCGTTAACTCCCTCGGCAACCGTCGCTGCGATTTCCGGTTCGGGTTCCATAACGTTTTCAAGAAAAAAACTCACATCGTTCGGTGCGTTTTTCAGAAAATCACGCCAAAACTTAACGGATTCGTCAATGAAATACTCTTTATAGTAAACAAAAGGTATAAATCCTGAGTGAAACACAATGCGTTTCGCTCCGATTACATCCGCCGCTAACAGTGCTTGGTCAAATCGTCGCCGAACAACGTCGCGAACAAGCGGATCTATTGCACACGGAGAAAGCTCCGCAAACGGGGCGTGAAGCAGCAGCCGCGAGCCGCAGCCCGATTCGGCAGCAAGCTCCGAAACGCGGCGAAAATGCGCCGCACTGTCCGTATCCATGTTCGGCGCATAGCAGAATTCTGCAATTTCAAGCCCGAGCGAATGCTCCCGCGCAGCAGCAGCACAGTCCTCTGCAATGGTTGAAATGAAAAGTTTTTGAGAAAAATTAAAAGTCATTTTTCATGCCGTGAGTTTGAGTCGGTCTTTATCCCTGTCCATATCCGTATCGGCACTATATCCGCACTTTCCGCACCGCTGCAGCGGCACGAACGGTGATGCATTCAAGATTGCCCTCCGGACCTGTTCCTTCGGGTGTTGTAAACTTGACGCTGATGTTTTCCGACGGAACGCCGAACGCCTTGGCAAGATTTATGCGCATTGCTTCGCGGAAGGGCGCAAGCTTCGGCTTTTGAGCCGTTATCACGGAGTCGATATTCACAATTTCAAAGCCTGCCGAGCGAATGCGTGCGGCGGCTTCTTTTGCAAGCAAAAGGCTTGATATGCCGCGAAATGCTTCATCACTGTCGGGAAAATGCTGCCCGATGTCGCCGAGTGCGCACGCGCCGAGGAGCGCGTCGATCGCGGCATGAGCAAGTGCGTCCGCATCGGAATGCCCAAGCAGTCCGAGTTCAAACGGAATTTCAACGCCGCCGAGGATGAGCTTTCGCCCGGCCGCAAGGCGGTGAGTGTCTTCACCGATGCCGATTCTGAACATATTACTTACCTCTGCTGTTGATAAAGTCGGGTTATTTACCGAATGCGGCTCCGCAGCGGAGCTTGCGGACACATTGCCCGAGGGGAAATTCCGTTCACTGCGTTTTGAAAGCAAAAACTCAAAATACGGAATATCGTCCCGCGTTGTGAGCTTCAGATTCTGTTTGTTGCCCAAGGAAAAATGCAGCTGCACTCCCGTTGAGCGGCAAAGGTCGGCATCATCCGTGAAGCTGCCGACGGCCTTGCTGTAAGCATTCAAAAGAATATCTTTGCGGAAACTTTGCGGAGTTTGTGCCGCAAGAAGCCTGCTTCTGTCAAGTGTTTCCCCGGTATCGCCGAAACGAACGGTGTCCGCAACGGGCACGGAAGCAATGCCGCAGCCGTGTTGCTCTGCGGCACGCAAGCTGGCTTTAATCGTCTCCCTGTCAACAAGGCAGCGGGCACAGTCGTGAACAGCGACAATCGTGCCCGCTGCAGCGCGGACGGCATTGAGTACGGACTCCTGCCGCGTTTCCCCGCCGCGAACGATTTTCACGGGGTATGGCGCGAATTTTGCCGCTGCAAGTGCAATTTCCTCCGTGTCGGGCGAAACGGCAATAACGGCTTCGTCGGCAATTCCGCAAAAAGCTTCAACGCAAAGCTCAATGGGTGTTCTGCCGCAAAAATGCATCAGCATCTTGTTTTCGCCCATCCGCGAGGATGAACCGGCCGCAAGCAGAATTGCAGATACTGTAGTTTTATCCATGCTGTTTCGTGCCTCTTTC
This sequence comes from uncultured Clostridia bacterium, assembly GCA_937894955.1. GTDB lineage: Bacteria > Bacillota > Clostridia > Christensenellales > CAG-138 > PeH17. The sequence continues at coordinate 3,304 of CALAXO010000096.1, read as the reverse complement.
GGCTGCGGTGTCAATCTGCATCGGTATTCAGGCTGTCTTCAATGATTCTGTACATGCTGTCTGCATCCTCTTTGCGAACGGTTTCGCGCACGGCAAGTATTTCGGCCGTCAGCCGCTTTGCGCCCATGCGAACGCTGATAACGTCGCCGGGGTTAACATCGGTTGCAGGCTTTGCAACTTTGTCATTCACCGTTACCCGTCCCATGGAACAGGCTTCGTTTGCAACGGTTCTGCGTTTGATAATTCGCGAAACCTTAAGGTACTTATCAAGTCTCATCAGGTGTTCCTCTTTAATGATTATTCTTTAACATAGTCTTTTCCGACGGATGCGATAAGGTCTTTATGATACACAATACCAGCGTCATCCATCCATGTATCAAGCAGCTCGTCCCATGCTTCGGTATCGCTTGTCGCTTTGACGATCGTTGTCACTTTGTCGATTACATCCGTAAGCTTAACTTCGCCGGGCGTTTCGTCCGCACCGCGGTAAATGATATGCAGGCTGCCGTCCGCGTCGGTAAACACATTTGAGTATTCACCGGGTTTGAGCAGCGAATAAATCTCCTTGACGGTTGAACTCCAGTCGCCCTTTGAGGAGCTGTATTCTGTTGAAATCAACTGCCCCTTTGTGCGGAAGGTTTCGCAGCCCTCGTAACTGTCGCTGCCTGCAACGTATTCATTTTCGGTATACTTGAGCATGACCTGAGCAAAGTCCGCTCCGCCTTCAAGTTCGGCAAAGGCTTTGTCGATTTTTGCACGATAAGGCTCGATGAATTTATTGTACATTTCATCGCACTCAGCCTGAAGTGTTTTGTAATCCGAAATCAGCTGCGCAATTCGCTCGGAATTCGCACCGTCTCCGTTTAGGGCATCCGTAAAAAGCAGAGATGTGCATTCTTCGCGCAGCGAATCAAGCTGCTCGTTCTTTTTTTTGTAGTCATCGCCGAGTTCGCCTTCGGGAATGACCGCAATATCCATGATTCGTGAGTACCCCTCCGGAACAACAAGCGCGGGCACGGCGTCATCATAGATACCGCAGTATTTTTCAAAATATTCTTCGTTATCTTTATATTGCTCGGGATTGGATGCATAAAGCTCCTTGTCCGATTCAAGCTGCTTTTCGTACCAATCGGCAATGTCCGCATCGGTCACTGAAAAATCTTTGCAAACATACTCCTTGTACGCTTCGATAAGTGCCGTGTTGCGCAGTTCGAGTTTATATTCCTCGCAGTATTCATCATAGGTCATGGTTTTGCCGGTGTAATACTCGGAAAGCTCCGCAATTGCGGCATCGAAATACTGCTGAACGGTCTTTGAATCGTCCTCGGCATTGGATTCTTCGGCAGTCTTCATATACTCGTCATATATCTCTTTAAGCTCCGTTTCCGCCTGTGCATCGGATTCCGCAATTTGTTCATCGGAAAGCTTAAACCCCTCCTCCTTCGCCCGGTACAGAACAACCATATCCTTAACAAGATATTCAAGCACCCAGTCACGGAATTTCTGCAGCTCCTCTTCATTGCTGACGGGGTCGTAGCCCATTTGTTCCATGTACGAAAGATATGAGTCGAAGGCAGCCGTATAGAGAGCGTAACTCACGGTTTCATCACCGATGGATGCAACTGCAGCAGTCTTGTCATTCGGAACATCGTTTTTGTTCTTATCGTTGTTTTTGCATCCGCTGAAGCAGAGCAGAAAAGCTGCTGCCGCAATAATGCAGACAACACGCATGAAACTTGAAGTTTTTTGGGAAAAGCTGCCGAAAATGCTTCCGCATCCTGACGCGGCTGAGCAGCCGGGCTTACGGCGGTTGTTGTTTGTTGCGATCATAGTGTGTGATTCCTCCGTCCTGAGTTTTGGAAAAAACGGAACCCTCTGATTTTGATTTAACGATTATTCAGAGCATTCCCGAAAATTAATAGATATCGGAAACAGCGAAAACCGAAGCTTTGCCGCTGACGCTTAAGAACTGCCGAAAACGGCACATTAATTCTGCCGCCGGCAAACGGTGCGCCGAGAGTATTCTTTCCGCTGTCTATTATACAGCATTCGGCTCCGCTTGCCAATAAGTGCGCGAATAAATCACATTCTTCCGCCGAAGAGACACATTCAATGCAAAAATTAACGTTTTTTCTTGTCCTAATCGCGAAATCGACAGGAAAGACAGCCAAAACAATCTAAACATAATTTTAATAAAAACTCTTGCTCAAACCGAGGTGAATGCTGTATAATACGATTGATATTTTATGTACATGCGTGAGCAGGAGCATTATGCGCCGGCAGCGCATGAGCCGACAGTGCCTGCTGCACCGTTCGGGATAAGGAGAAAGCATTGACTCGAAGGAAATTTTCAATATTTACCGCTCTGCTCGCTGCACTGATCGCCTTTGCGGCTGTTCTTCCCGCTTCAACGGGGTTCGCCGCAAATGCGCAGACCGTTCATGGCAATTCCGCCGAAATCACCGTTTTGCCCGCAAAAAACGGGGCAGACACAGCAAGCATTTCGGCAAATCCCGCATTTTTGTCCGGCCCCGGACAGATCACCATAAGCATCACGCTTCGCAACCCCGGCGGTGCGGCGGGACAGGGGCTGAATGATACCGCAACAGGTTCCCTGATAAAAGAACCGCCGGAGCCTACTCCGACATCGGAGCCGACGACCGAACCCGAGCCGACGACCGAACCCGAGCCGTCAACTCAGCCCGGCGGCGGTGTGTACACAAATGTTTCAATAATCAACACATACGGCGTTTCTTTCAACACCTCCGATGTTCCTGCGGGTGAATCGCGCACATTTACCGGCACGATGGACGTTGCCCGGGAACAAATCGGTGAAACGCTTCGCTTCACCGTTGCATGGTTCGATACGGCAACCCAAACGGCAGGTTCACGCGAGCTGACCCTTGTTATTTCCCGTGCGGATACTGCCTATCTGAAACTTTCGCGCAGCGTTGACAAGTCAATTGCTTCGGCAGGCGATATCGTCAAATTGACGTACACAATGATAAATACGGGTGCCAAAAAGCTCAACAGCATCACCCTTGTCGATAAGAGTGTTGCAGGCACACAGGCAATGCTTCCCGCATTCAGCCTTGCTCCGGGCGAGAGCCGTGTATTCACTTACGAATACACAATGCGTACATCAACCGTAACAAGCAAACCGACTGTATCGTTTGTTCCGGAGGGTTCAACAAATGCCCTGTCGGTAACGCTTTCGGGGCTTACCATCGGCCTTATAAATGCACAGCTCACCAAAACGGTCGAAATCGGCACCCCGACACCGGACGGCGTTGAATTCACACTG
>CALAXO010000095.1 GCA_937894955.1 uncultured Clostridia bacterium | reverse complement strand
TCTCCTATCAGAACTTTGCTTACCGTCTCCCACAGTATTGCCCGATTTCCGTCCCCCACAAAGCTGTTATGCGGAGTCAGAATCACATTTTCCATATCCCACAGCGGGCTGGTTTCGGGCAAGGGTTCTTCTTCAAACACGTCCAGCACCGCGTGACCGCCGTTTTGCAGCCATTCGATCAGGGCAGCTTCATCTGCCGTTGCACCGCGGGCAACATTGACGAATACCGCATCTGCGGAAAGGAGGTTAAAGACTTCTCTATTCACCATTCCGCGTGTTTCCGGCGTCAGGGCGATGCAGCAAATCAGAATATCGCACACCGCTGCAGCGTCTGACAACTTATCCAGAGATAAAACCTCATCAAAATCCCGAAGTACCCGTACCGTGCGGTTAACGCCTGTAATATAACAGTCAAAGGCTTTCAGCCGCTTTGCAATTTCGCGTCCCACGTCGCCGCAGCCGAGAATGCATACATGCTTGCCAAACAGCTCCAGAAGGCCGCGATGCTTCTCCCATTTGTGCTGCGCCTGATTCTCCGCAAAAAAGCGGCTCTGCTTATAAAGCTGCAAAATGCCGCAGACGGTAAATTCTGCCATCGGGACACTGTACACGCCCACAGCGTTGTGCAGCTCGATGCCGTGAGCGCGGATATAGTCCAGCGGCACACGGTCAAAGCCCGCACTTGTGAGCTGGATCAGCCGCAGATTGGTAAAGCGTTCGATGGGATTATGGAGGAACAAGCCGTTGCACACGACTGTTTCATACCGTTCCGGCTGCTCCACCGGTGCGCGTTCATCGATGTGTGTGAACACCTTGTGTCCGGCAGTTTCCAGCGCTGCAAGTTCCTCGTTATTCAGTTGAAACGCGCAGGTTACTAAAACATTCATGCGTCCATTCCTCTCACAATTTTTTCTACGCAGGAGCAGACCCTGCGGTGATTTTCTTCAAACTGCTCCTGTGTCCAAGCGGCACACGCCCGCTCCACACGGCGAATATCCGCTACACCCTCGGTAAAAATACGGCGAATCTCGTCCGAATCTGTGAGCTTACCTGTATTGCAGAAGCTGCGCGAAAGAATGACATATTCAGACCCCAGCCGGTAGTGCTCACCGATGATATACTCCGCCGGAAGCGCCCCCGAACCCGGACGGCCTACACCACCGAAGCCATAGGTAATATTTGCGTGACGGAGTTGAGCGCAAAGTCTGTCAACGGTGCCATCCGCCAGAGGCTGGAACATAAACTTATTGTGATAGCACAAGTGTAAATCGTTAAGGCCAATATGCATCTGATCGATATCCGATACCTTCACTGCATCTTTAAGATTTTCTGCCGCTGCATCGTTTTCCAGCAACGGCATGATTTTCGCGCGGCCATCCACCATGCTTACAAGCTGCTGCAAATCATCCGCTGTGCGCCACATGGGCAGCATGATAACGTTTGCGCTGTTCTTAATTGCGGCATCTATCTCCGCTTGAGAATTGGGATTCAGAGGGTTGACGCGTGCCATGATCTCTACGCCGTTGCCAATGGCTGCACGTATTTTTGCGATATCCTCCGGCACATGATGGGACTGCACGGTATCCATCCCACATTGCCGCTCGGCCTTCCCAAGTACCTCCATATCTATGAAAATGCGGTCAACGCCCGCATTCACCGCATTTTTTGCGACTGCTGGATCGTTTGTGATGTACATGAGTTTCAACATATGTTTTCCTTAAACTGTCGCGCCGTTATTTTCGTTATCCTCGTGCCGAAGCACCTTCCGGACAGTAAGCGCCAGTATCTTGATGTCAAAAGCAAACGTCAGATTTTTTGCGTAAAACACGCTCAGCTCTATGCGGTGCGGCCATTCCACCGTTTTTCTGCCGTTAACCTGTGCCCATCCGGTAATGCCGGGCCGAACATCAAACATGTGGTACTGTTCTTCGCTGTACTGATCTATCGGCCAAGGATGATAGGTGAGCGGAGGACGCGGCCCTACAATCGCCATATCCCCCTTGAGCACGTTGATGCACTGGGGTAATTCGTCAATACTGGTTTTCCGGATAAATCGACCGACAGCGGTTACTCGTGGATCTCCTTTTTCGCTGTAAACACCGCTTCCTTTGTACTCGGCTCCCACGGTCATAGAGCGGAACTTGTAAATGGTAAACTCTTTGCCGTGAAAACCTAAGCGCTGCTGCTTGAACAACACAGGCCCCGGGGATGTCAGCTTGATTGCAATCGCCGTTAAAAGAAGCAGTGGCGATAAAACAATCAATGCAAGCAGGCAAAGAACAGTATCAATGGCGCGTTTTGCGAATCTCCGATACATTAATGAGACAAATCCTTTTAATTTATTCTTGTCAGACCATATCATTATAATCTAATGTGCACGTTCCTCTCTTTGCCGGTTGTTTGCACAGCTCCGCCTTAGAACGTGAATCCCTTAACCCTCCGATTGCGCAGCTACCCAAGCACATGCGCGTTACCGTCAATGTCGCATCAGAAAGTACCGAATATCCCGGTTGATCTATCTTTATTTCTCTTTCGGTTATAAAACCCGCAATACCCCGCTCGCGGTCTTTTTTTCTTTCGTCCGGTTACTCTCTGCTCTTTATGATTCATTTATTTTCTGTCCGTTTTTCATCATCGGGAATGTAATGGATTATCCTCGCTTTTCAAGGCAAACGCTGAATGTCCTGAGAAATATCCAAGACAAACATTCATTTAAGTGTTCCCCGTTTCATGCTCTGTTTTTCAAGTGCTGCCTCCATATCGGTTTTCGGGCATGCCTTCGGCACCCGCAGCCCAAAAGACTGCAGTTGCGATTTTCTATGTCACCGAAAACGTTCATCTCGCGTGCAATGGCGCGTCGAGATATGTCTCCGCTTTTTTGCTCAAAATATGCCACATCCAAACCGATATGCCTTTCGGGGCATATCCAAAAGTTTGCACTTAAGCAAGCTTTGTTCAACCGATATATTGTTAATGTTCCGTAACCGGAACGTATACGGTAATCAGCGCCGCATTCGAGTTTACACAAAAAGGCTCTTAACTAATATCCGCTCCGGTAAGCAGACCCTGCACCGGCCTTTGCTTATATGCCCGCTCAGCATCCGAGTTTTACCTAAAAAACTCTCAACTCGTGACCTTTTCCGCAAAAACCGCTGCCGACATTTACTCGACTCCGATTTTTTCCGAGCACCGCATATGCTGCACTTGTGCGGTCCGCAAAGCTGACTCCGTAAAACTTAAACATGCCGAATCTGTATCCCTGCCAAACTGCGCCAATTAAAGCTCTTTTACGTCTCATTGTATCACGATCGAAGAAGAAAATCAATAGTTTTGAGGAGTGCATAAATTGACAGAAATGTTCCGGCGTCATTGCTTTGTCCTCGCCCTGCATCTTCCTTAATCAACAACAGGGTTACTGCATTTAACATGCAGCGACCCTGTTTTCGGAAAAAACTGTTATCGGCGAGCAGCGATACTCGGCTGACAACGCATATAGACTATCACATATCGCGGTGTTTGTCAAGTGTTTCCTGCGAAAAAGCTGCTTCTGTGCAGGCGAACAAACATGACAAAAGCCTGCTGTCATAAGCAAGTCAACAAACATGCTGCTCAGCACGGAAGAAACAAAGATTAATCACCGCAAGCAGGCGAACAAGCACGGAGCAGACGAACCATCGCAAACAGACATATAATCGTGTTGAGATTTGCTGCCCGATTTATGTACGAGCAGTGACATAATTACCGAAAACACTGCCACATCGATGCGGAACCTATCGTGCCGAAATGCAGTTTCCTGCGTCTGTCGTTTTGGAAAATACAGGGCTTCAGTTTTTCCGTGCGGGAGATTGTCCAAGCTTTTGCGTGTCCAACCCGGAAATCATCGTTCAAGAAACGATCGATAAGGTTCATTGCCGACAGAATAACAAGAATTTGCCGAAATCCGAAAAAAATCTGCGCGTGCCGTTCATCACATAAACGCACG
>CALAXO010000094.1 GCA_937894955.1 uncultured Clostridia bacterium | reverse complement strand
TGAACTCGGAGTTGACGGCGCGGATGTCGGCATGATACACGGGGATGGCATAATTGTTTCCTCGCGTCTCGGCTCAACCGGCTATTCAATTTCTGCCGGGGGTCCCGTGGTTGCGCCGAATCTTGATGTGATTCTCGTAACCCCCGTTTGTCCGCATTCGCTGACTGTCCGTCCGATTGCAGCTGCATTTGATTCCGTAATTGAAATCAATGCGCAAAGCGACTGTATTATGTATGCAGACGGAATAAGAACTATTCAGGTTCCGGCGGGCACAGGGTTCACTGTGTCAGGATGCAGCAAACAAGTTGGATTTATCAGAACGAAAAAGAGAAATGTTTTTCGTCTCATCAGAGAGAGGCTGAACTGAAACGACTCGGGAGGAAGGCAATATGTTGGAACGGTTGATAATTCGAAATATTGCGCTTATTGAGCATCTTGACTTTGAGCTCGGTGCAGGACTGAATGTTCTAACAGGTGAAACCGGTGCGGGAAAGTCGATTATTGTTGACAGTGTTAACCTTATTCTCGGTGAAAGGGCAAATCGCGAGCTGATTTCATCGGGCAGCCAAAAGGCAAGAGTGGAAGCCTTCTTCAACATTAACGGGCAGGATGGAGTAAAAAAACAACTTGACGCGCTCGGCATTGAACATGAAGACGATACGCTTGTTGTGATGCGCGAGATAACCGCTTCGGGAAAAAGTACTTGCAGATTGAACGGTGAAATAGTTTCGCTTGCAGCACTGAAAACAGTGACGGATACGCTTGTTGATGTTCACGGCCAGCACGAGCACCAGTCGCTCCTTTCACAAAAGAAACATATAGGAATGCTTGATAATTATGCGGGTTCGGCGGTTGCGGAGCTCAAAGAAAAAACGGAGAATCTTTATCGGCTGCATTCTGAGGTTGTACACAAATTGAATTCGGGCTTCCTGTCAGAGGCAGAGCGTGAAAGAAGAATCGATATACTTTCATATCAAATAAACGAAATAGATGCGGCCGCACTAAAAGTCGGAGAGGAAGCGACGATTCAGGAGGAACTGAACATGCTTTCCAATGCCGAAAAGATTAATTCAGTTCTTGAAAACAGCGGGGAAAACATATCGGGCGACGGCGGTGCATTGGAAAAACTCGGCTCTTCCGTGAATTCGCTTGCTCAGATTGCGGAAATTTCTTCAAAATACGCTGAACTATATGAACTTTTGAACAATACCTATTACGAACTTGAGGATGGAGCATATCAGCTTCGCGAATTGAGGCTTGGGTATGAGTATTCTTCGGAACGGCTCGATGAACTGGAGACAAGGCTCGATCTTATCAATTCATTAAAAAGGAAATACGGAAAAACAATTGCAGATATTCTCAAATACCGCAGCGAAGCTTCAGCCGAGCTGGACGAGCTTACAGGTTCGCAGGAACTGAGGGATAAGCTGACTGCAGAACGGGACAGGCTTGCAGCGGATTACAGAACATCAGCAGCGGAACTGACCGAAAGACGAAAAAAAGCCGCCGATGATCTGTGCCGAAGAATAACCGAGCAACTGCAGGAATTGGGAATGGCAAAGGCTGCGTTCGGCATTGTATTTCTGCCGGAAGACGGAAAACTCCACGCAAACGGAAATGATGATGTTGAATTCATGCTGTCTGCAAACAAGGGAGAACCGCTTAAGCCTCTTTCAAAGGTGGCTTCCGGCGGCGAACTTTCACGCGTGATGCTGGCGATCAAAACTGTTTGTGCCGGTGCGGACGGAACGCCTACACTGATATTCGATGAAGTTGATACGGGTATAAGCGGAAGAACGGCCGTGATTGTCGGCGAACGTCTGCACAGTGTTGCGAGTTCAAGGCAGGTGCTTTCAATCACTCATCTTCCGCAAATCGCGGCTTTTGCCGATTGCCATTTGTTTGTCGAAAAACATTCCGACAGTGAAAAAACGAAAACATCGCTCCGTGAATTGAACGATGCGGAACGCAGCGCAGAACTTGCACGAATTATGGGTGCATCGGCGGCGGATGAATCCGCACTGAAGTACGCAAGCGAACTTATCGAATCCGCCAACAGGTTTAAAATGTCAAAGGACTGATGTCGCCGCAAATCCATTTTCAAAGCAAAAACCGACATGAAGATATCATGTCGGTTTTTGTAAACAAAGCCTCATTTATGCGGCACATATTGTTACGAAGCCTGCACCAAGCGCACGGTTCTCTGTGAATAATCGATAACCAACATACAAACAATAACGCTGCTGATGTTCGGCAAATTATAAATCGGGGTGTTGTACGTATGGGTAAGGAAAGAAGGCATTGTTTTACAGCAAAAGGAACGAAGAGGCCAAAAGAAAAAGATTGTTTAAATAACGCGGTGAAAAACTGCTGTGCATGCAGAGAAGGCGAAGATAATTCTGTGCACCGCGGCACGGATATCAGGCCGCGGAGACGTATCGGTGTTAAAATTTTCGGCATTATACTTTCTGTGCTGATTGTTTTTTTTAACTATTCTCCGCGTATGCGTGCGGTGAGGGCTCTGCCAAAGGCTGTTTTCATAAACAGCGTAAGCACATCGAATGATGCTGAAAATGGGGAAGCTCAATGCTTGGATTATTTTAAAAGCACTCTTTCAATATTTGAATCGGAATCAACGGCGTATGGGCAGGAAGGCGTACTGAATGTTACGGAATCGGGGGACGAAACGCTTGGTGCAAAACGGATCTCGGTCCGCTTGTTTAACCTGTTTGAACTCGCAAATGTGCCGATATACAGCCACGAACGTGCAATGCTGTACCCCGGCGGACGCGCTGTCGGGATATCAATTAATCTTCGGGGACTGCTTATTGTCGGCAGCGGTTCGTTCCGAAACAGAGACGGTCGGGAATGCTGCCCGGCAAGACGGGCGGGATTTCGTGCAGGTGACGTTATTTTAAGCATTAACGGCACTGCGGTGTCAACAAGCGAAGAGATGCAGCTTGCATTGAACGCAAATCCGGACAGTGCACAAATAGTTTTTGAACGAAACAACCGACGGCAGACATTAACCGTAAAACCTGAAATGGGCGCAGACGGAAAGGCGAAAATCGGCGCATGGGTGCGCGACAGCACGGTCGGCATCGGAACACTGTCGTTTGTTACGGAAAAAGAAAAAGTTTCTGCCGCACTCGGGCATGCGGTTTTGGATGCGGATACAGGCAGTTTGCTGAATGTCAGGAAAGGTGAAATGGTCGAAGCGGATGTTCTCGGGGTTACAAAGGGTTCGAGCGGCTTTCCGGGCGAGCTGCGCGGGGCATTCGGTGAGAAAAGCCTGCGCATAGGGAGCATTGATATCAACACCGAACTTGGGATTTTCGGCATTGCGGATTCTGCGGATTATACATGCGAAGCGGGAGAGGCCTTGCCGATAGCCTTTCCGAATGAAGTGCATAAGGGAGAAGCCTATATTATAACCCAGATTGACAGCGAGAAACCTCAGCCGTACAGATGTAAAATAATTAAAAATGCAGCGCAATCCGCGCCCGGCCAGAAGGGGCTTGTTATTGAAATAACCGATGATCGCCTTCTTAGCAAAACAGGCGGAATCGTGCAGGGAATGAGCGGAAGTCCGATCGTCCAAGACGGCAGAATTGCGGCTGTTGTAACTCACGTTTTTGTTAATGAACCTAACAGAGGTTACGGTGTTTATGCGTTTTGGATGTATTCTGTAGCCTGCGGTGAGAATTAACAGCGAGCTTTAAACAGAAAAACATAAATATATTACCTGCAACCGTCCGAATTGTATTGACAATACATACATGAAGGCGTATGATCCCAAAAATATCAGAAAAGGAGATAAAGCGATGCAAAAGCAGAGCAGGAAGCAGCAGAATACTCTCATCAATTCCGCACTTAATGCAGTCGTTGGAATGTTTTTTGCTGTATCCAAACTTTTGCACAGTCAAGCATCGCTTCTCCGATATCGCTGCACAGCTCGCTGAGCAACGGTAACCATATAAGGATGAATTCAAGCGGTGCAGATGATAAGCTGTACCGCTTGTTTGCATATATAACGCGTAAACAGCAAAGGAGGATTTTAAAACGCTTACACACAAAGGAACGAAAGAACTGACAACAAAACGGTTGAAACTTCGCAGATTCACTGTCGATGATGCGCAGAATATGTTCAACAATTGGGCAAATAATGCAGAAGTAACGAGATTCATGACCCGGCCTCCGCATGCAGCACTCGATATAACCCGCGAACTACTCGGGAAATGGGTTGCGGAGTACGAAAAACCCGATTACTACAGCTGGGCCATAGAATACAACGGCAGACTGATCGGAAGTATCGGTGCACCAAGCATGACGGAGCGCGATGAACGCACTGAAATCGGTTATTGCATTGCACGGGATTGCTGGAACAAAGGAATAACAACCGAAGCACTTGAAGCGGTTTGCAACTATCTTTTTTGATGAGATTGGATTCAACAGGCTTGAAATCCGCCACGCAACCGAAAATCATGCATCCGGAAAAGTGGCGCAGAAATGCGGCTTTATACCTGAAGGAATAATGCGGGAGAGTTTTCACTCGCCAAGGGGAGTTTTCTATGATCTTGTAATGCTCTGGCGTTTAAAAAGCGACAGAAACTGAACGCACGGGGTAAATCACACTTCGTTCCGGGTTGTTGACTGCCTGCAAAACAAAAAAGCCGACTTCCGTGATCAAAACCGGAAGTCGGTTTGGACTGTATCCAAGTCCCTACGACTGTTCATGGCTATTTGCATGAATAAGCTTTGAGACTTTTTTCTTTATTCGCGTCAACGCATTGTCAACTGTTTTTGTGCTTCTGCCAATGCTTTCGGCGATCTGTGCATAGCTCTGTCCGGAGATATAAAGCCGTAGAACGCTAAGCTCAAGCTCCGTGAGTTCTGCTTTGAGCCCGTGCAGAATGTGAAGTTCCGCCTCGCGGTCAAGAGCAAGCTCCTCCGGGTCAATTGTTGCGGCGAGTAGGCTCGAGTTGCCGAGACAGCGTGCTTCATCATCCGGATTGTCGAAGAACATCGGCTTATCGAGCGAAATGTAGCTGTTCAGCGGGAAGTGCTTTTTGCGTGTTGCGCGTTTTATTGCGGCAATAATATTGTTGCCAATACAAACCTCCGCATAGGTTCGGAAGCTTGTATGCTTTTCGCAATCATAATCACGAATCGCGCTGAACAGACCAATCGAACCTTCCTGAATAAGATCGGAATGATCTGCACCGATAAGGAAATAAGGACGCGCCTTTATGCGCACGAGAGGCATAAAACGAACAACAAGTGTATGCTCAGCATCAATGCTGCCGTTCTGGGCGAGCTTAGCCAACGCCTCATCACTCAGGCTGTCAAGATTCTCAATATCGGCGGAAATTCCATCGTTCGGGAGAGTTTTCATTTTTGATTCACGCTGTCCTGTCTGTTCTTTTCAAACATGATGATAGCTGCCGCAACCGATGCATTAAGAGAATCAATCCTTCCTTTTATCGGTACGGAAACAAGAAAATCGCATTTTTCCTTTGCAAGTTTGCTGAGTCCGCTGCCCTCATTGCCAATAACGAGCGCAAAGCTGCCCTTCATGTCTGCTTCATACATGCTGCCGCCCGCCATGTCTGCGCCGGCTATCCAAAGACCTTCCTTTTTCAGCGTTTCAATTGCAGAAACAAGGTTCACAACACGGGCGATTCGCATATGTTCCGCCGCTCCGGCAGAAGTCTTCGCAACCGTTGCCGTTACGGGTGCGCTGCGACGCTTTGTTATAACAACTCCGTGCGCACCTGCACATTCCGCACTGCGAATGATTGAGCCGAGATTATGCGGATCTTCAACACCGTCAAGAAGAATAACAAAGGGTTTTTCATCGCGAACGCGGGCATAGTCGAGTATATCCTCGAGTTCGGCATATTCAACACCGGGGATTTCTGCAACGATGCCCTGATGATTTCCGGGTTTACCGTTATGACCGAACGGCATGCAGATTTCGTCCAGCTTGGAACGATCAACTTCTCGAATAACAAGATTTGCGTCACGGGCAAGACCGATTATTTCGCCCAACGAACCATCGTGCTCCTTTGTTACGAGGATGCGGTCGATGCTTCGTCCGCTTTTGATTGCTTCCTTGACGGGGTTTCTGCCCATGATTATGTTGGGCAGATCGCGTTCTTGCTCGTTATTTTCATAGATTTCAGGAGAAGAAAATGCATTGAATTCAACATCTAATATATCATCTTCGAAGAAATCCGACTCGAAGGGTTTCCGGTTATAGTCAAAGCGGGGCTTTCTGTCGCCGTCAAAGCGAGGCTTCCTGTCGCCGTCAAAGTGAGACTTCCTGTCGCCGTCAAAGCGGGGCTTTCTGTCATCATTGAAACGGGGCTTCCTGTCGCCGTCAAAACGGGGCTTCCTGTCGCCGTCAAAGCGGGGCTTTCTGTCGCCGTCAAAGCGGGGCTTTCTGTCATCATTGAAACGGGGCTTCCTGTCATCATTGAAACGGGGCTTCCTGTCGCCGTCAAAGCGGGGCTTTCTGTCA
>CALAXO010000093.1 GCA_937894955.1 uncultured Clostridia bacterium | reverse complement strand
GAGGAGGCGCAGCCGATGGAAAGCTGCTTCAGCGCGCCGCCGAACCCGCCCATGGGGTGCCCCTTGAAATGGGAAAGTACAAGCATGGAATCATAGTTAAGCATATTTTTGCCGACCTGAACCTTTTTGATGCGCTTGCCGTTCGGAATCAAAAGCTCGGCATCCGGCCCTTCCGCATCCATAATGTCAACGGTGAAATGCTTGCTCCAACCGTGTTTTTCCATGGTTTCGCGGTGTTTTTCGGTTGTGTTTCGTCCGCCGTCGTAGGCGGTGTTGCATTCAACAACGGTTCCGTGCACATCATTGACGATAGGCTGCCAAAATTCCGGTTTCAAAAAGTTTTGATTGCCCGGTTCGCCGGAATGCAGCTTTACGGCAACCCTGCCGGGAAGAATTCCGCCGGGCAAATCATTCGCTGCCGCATGGAAAAGCTCAACCACCTTTTCGGGCGTGATTTCGGAAGAAAAAAACACTTTTGATTTCATTTCTGAGACTCCTTTCAATGGATAGAATTAAAGCGGGTTAACTAATTTCAGCCGCCGGCGGTTTTTGTTACGTGATTGCAAACTTATTCCGCCTGAAGGCTCGCCTTGTAGCGGTTCAGCTTGATTGCATCGTCAATCTCAAGGTCATTTATGCCGCTGAGCGACTCAAGGTGATGCGTGAATTCGTGCCGCAAAATGTGCCGAACCTCGGCTTTCAGTTTTTCGTCAGGCAAATTCCAGTAACTGCGCAAAATCGAACCGCCGTACAGCACAATGCTCCGCCCCATCTGCGGCGAGTTCCTGTATTCGCCCAACACAAGCAGCGGCTTTTTCGGATCGGATTGCGGGTGCGCTTTTGTAATCGGAGAAAGCACAATTCCACCGTTTAACTCGCGATAAAATACCTGCGGGAGCTCTTCCGCCGCCTCATCGGCAAATCTGCGCAGTTTGTCCAACCGTTCGGAATAGGTTGGGGTGCGCTTTGCCGCACATGCCTGCGGCGCAGCCGACGAAGTGTTCGGATTAAAAAACTTTTCTCCCGAACAGGTTTGCGACGCGGCGGAAAAAGCATCAGCATTTATAACTTTTTGCTCCAAAACTATCCCTCCGTTTATCTCAGCCTCGGAACCGACACTGCACGCAAGTTCGTGAAGCACTTGCTGATTACACTGCCCAATGACGGCTCCCGGTTGCATTGTACATCATATTTAAGAATATTTCAAGTAAAAACGAAGGAGAATTCGGTCCGGTTCGAACACCGACAACACAGATAAGCCTAATATATCTTCGCAGCGGGACATAAAAATGTACAGCAGCGTTTTATCATATCGAATTGAATATGCCACAATGGAGGAATAATACTGCCGGAAATATAAAAAGAACATGTAATCACACAATAAACGAAGTCAATATTTGCAGTGAACAGAAAGAATGACGCTGAACGTAATGTGTTGCCTTTTTTGACGGATAAGGGTATAATATAGTCGATTAGAGGACAAATACAGAATGCTGCAATGAAATTGTCCGCACTGAGAGGTAAAAAAATTTGAACAGATTATCTAAGGAGCTTGCAGCGGCGGTTGCAAAAGTGACAGAGAGAACGGAAACGACTGGCTGCCGTTTTGGATGCATTCATTTGACACGGCGGGCATTATGGAAAAACTCGCACAAAAGAGATTGCCGGAAAGCATTTCGGATTACCTTTGCGCTGAATGCGGCGGCAGGGAAAAATTCTTTTCAACACTTAAGTTTTGTGCGCTTGTGCATGACATCGGAAAGGTCACCGTCGTTTTTCAGTCACGTATACGTGACGCGGTTGAGTTCTCCCCCTTTGCGGAATACGTTGATCTTCCGAAATCGGGCAGTTTTGAAAGGATTTCCGAAACGCCCCATGCGCTTGCAAGCGAGGCGATACTTTTAAAATTCGGCTGTTTGAGAGGAATTGCTTCAATCGCGGGGGCGCATCACGGAAAGCCGACGGCGCTTACGGCGGATGTTTGCAATCAAATTGAAGGGGGATACAAAAACCCCGATAATTTCTACGGACGCGGAATGAAATACAAATCTCTCTTTGACTCACTTTGGAAGGAATGGCTCGATTATTCACTTGAAAGCGCTGGTTTTTCTGATTTGAGCGCGCTTCCCGATATATCGGTTCCGGCGCAGGTGGTTATTTCCGGAATGCTGATAACGGCGGACTGGATCGCAAGCAACACAACATATTTTCCGCTTATATCGGCCGACCAAAAAGGCGAATTCGGCGATTATCCGAAAAGAATCGAAAATGCATGGACAACGATCGGGTTCCCGAATATGTGGGAATCAAAAGCGCGCTTCGGACTGGATGACGAAGCATTTAAGGAACGATTCGGATTTTTGCCGAACCCGACGCAGGCGGATATCATTTCAACCGCAACGGATGCAGAGTCCTCGGGAATCTACATAATCGAAGCCCCTATGGGATTGGGAAAGACGGAAGCGGCACTTGCGCTTTCGGAAATACTTGCCGCAAGAGCCGGCGCAGGCGGTATGTTCTTCGGAATGCCGACGCAGGCAACTTCAAACGGAATTTTTCCGCGGCTTGAAAAATGGGCAGGCGGGTTGGCGGAGGATGAGCAAACCCTTTTGGCGATAAAGCTTGCGCACGGCAATGCCGCTCTGAATGAGGACTATCGGGAGCTGTTCACCGGGCACAGCAATTTGAACATCGAGTCGGACAGCGGACTCATTGTGCACGACTGGTTTTCGGGAAGAAAGCAAACCCTGCTTTCGGATTTTGTTATCGGAACGGTCGATCAGCTGCTGATGGCGGCACTGAAGCAAAAGCATGTGATGCTGAAACACTTCGGTCTTTCCGGAAAAGTGGTCGTTGTTGACGAATGTCACGCTTACGACGCCTATATGAGCAAATATCTTGATATGGCGATACAATGGCTTGGAATTTATAAAGTTCCGGTGATTATTCTTTCGGCAACGCTTCCGGCGAAACGTCGTGCGGAGCTTGTTGAGGCGTATGTCGGACGGGGACTAAAGTGCATCGATGACGCGTGGAAGAGCAGCCTTGCTTATCCCCTGCTGACGTACACGGAGAAGAATTTTGTAAAGCAGAAGGCGCTTTCCTTTAGCGGTGAACAAAAGGAAATCTCCGTTAAAACGATTTACCGCGATGAAGTAACTGCGCGGGCAGGCTATGCCGCCGAACGCGGCGGGTGTGTGGGCGTGATAGTCAATACCGTGCGAAAAGCACAGGAAATTGCGGCTGAATTGCAGTCCGCTTTCCCGAAAGCCGAAGTTATTATCATGCATGCGCAGTTCATAATGACGGATCGTGCGAAGCGCGAGGAGCAGATACTTGAGCGTGTGGGCAAACACTCCACCCCGGAAAGCAGACACGGACTGATAATTGTCGGAACGCAGGTGCTTGAACAATCGCTTGACCTTGATTTTGATCTTATGATAACGGAACTTTGCCCGATGGATCTGCTTTTGCAGCGCACAGGCAGGCTGCACCGACATAACAGGGTTCGTCCGCAGGGACTGGAAACGGCAAGCTGCTTTGTTCTTGATGAAACGGATGACAGTTTTGATTCGGGAAGTGCGGCGATTTACGGTGAATGGCTGTTGATGCGGACGCGGGCATTGCTGCCGAACAAATTGACGATTCCGAGCGATATTCCGCTGCTCGTTCAGCGTGTATACGATGAAAACGATGACCGAATGCTTGGAGAGCTGACCGAGGGGATGGAAAGTGCGCAAGAAGAATACGTGAAAAAAACAAAGAAAAAAGAGCGCAATGCATGCAATTGGTTGATTGGAAAACCGTCCGAAAGAAAGGGGAAATCGCTTGACGGCTGGCTGGATAACGCCATTGGCTTAAGCAGCGAACAGGCCGGCGAAAGAGCCGTGCGTGACGGAGACCCATCGATTGACGTAATTGCACTTATGCGCGATGCGGAAGGGCAGATACACACCGTTTCGGATGAATGCGAGCGGGTCATACCGGCGGACAGGCCGCCCTCAAGGGAGGAGGCGTTGCTCATTGCGCGGCAGAAGCTCCGCCTTCCTGGATTTTTCGGCCGACGGTGGAATATCGACAGCACGATTACGCAGCTTGAGAGTGAAACCAAAAGCAATTTTTCCGCATGGCAGGATTCGGCGCTGCTGAAGGAGGAGCTTGTTCTGCTTTTCGATAATGAGCTGAATGCGGTGCTTGGCGAAGTGCGGCTGCATTATGATATAAAAACCGGATTAACATACGAAAAGGAGTGAAATGATGAAGGAAATCGAATTCAATCTGCTTGACGAAAAATGGATACTTGCGCGGAAAAGCGACTGCACCGTTGATGAGCTTTCACTGACGGATGCGCTGCTGAAGGCTCATGAATACGTTGAGCTTGCGGGCGAGCTGCCGACGCAGGATGTTGCGGTGCTCCGACTGATGCTTGCGGTTTTGCACACTGTTTTTTCAAGATACTCACCGGACGGCGAGGAGTGGCCGCTCGAAGAGCCGGAGGATGCGGAGGAACGCTGGAAGGAGCTTTGGACCGCCGGTCGGCTGCCCGAAAAGCCGATAAGGGATTACCTTGAGTCCGTACACGAAAGGTTTTGGATTTTTCATCCGGAAAGGCCGTTTTATCAGGCGTTATCGGTAAACACGGATGAAACAGCGTCCGTTTTCTCTGCGAGCAAACTCAACAGCGCTATAGCCGAAAGCAACAATAAACCGCGTCTGTTCGCGGCGCGTTCGGGAGAGGAAAAGGAACGGCTAACAAATTCGGAAGCTGCAAGGTGGCTTTTGCACGTTAATGCATTCGACGATTCTTCAAACGAGAGAGGCAAAAGCAAAAAAATCAATGCCTCATCCGGAAAGAAATTAGCGGGAATCGGATGGCTTGGAAACCTTGGAATTATTGCAGTACACGGCAAGAATTTGTTTGAGGATCTTTTGCTGAATTATATAGCTTTGAATTACGGCGGTAACAGCGTTTGGGAAGAGGAGAAGCCAATTTGGGAGGAGAAAGTCCGCAGCAGGCCAAGAGTTGAAATCGCCATGCCGGATAACCTTGCGGCGCTTTACACTCTTCAGTCAAGGCGAGTAATGTTGGTTCGCAGTGAGGGCTTTGTTACGGCGTACAGAATATGCGGCGGAGATTTCTTCATAAGCGAAAATGCTTTTTTGGAGCCAATGACGATTTGGCGGGTCGATCGTGAAGCCTCAAAAGGTGGCAATGAGGTATGTAAGCCGAAAGCGCACAATTACGCAGCGCAGATGTGGCGAGAGTTTTCCGTCTGCTTCGATTTCGGTGACGGAAATCATACCCCGGGAATCGTTGGATGGATCAACTATATAAAAAAAGAGGGACTTATTGACAAAACGAGATTGATAAGCTTCCGAATCTGTTCCGTTCAATATGATACCATGAAGAGCTGCTACACAAACATCCTCTCCGACTCCCTGACATTCCACACGGATCTTATCACAGAGGTTGGAGAACATTGGCGGGACAAAATCGAAACCGAAATCCAAAACTGCGGTGAAACTGCCAAGGAAGTTAAAAACCTTGCCGTCAATATTGAAATCGCAGCCGGCGCGGACGATGAATCTGCAAAGAAATGCGCTGCCGTTGCACGCGCACAGGAGCAGTTCTATTATGAAATTGATGCGCCGTTCAGAAGCTGGCTTGAGTCGATCGATCCGACTTGGGCGATCAGCTCGGAGCAGGAGCGCGCAGCCATCCGAAGGTGGCGCGAAACCGCAAAACGAATCGCATTGCGCATCGGTCAAGAGCTTGTTGAATCGGCGGGCACGGCGGCAATTGTCGGCCGTGCGATAAAGGATAAGAATGATAAAGAAAGGTATTATTCCGCTCCCGACGCCTATCGTTACTTTAAGGTCAAATTGAATAAAATTTATCCGAAGGAGGAGAACAATGACTGAAAAAGAAATAAGAATCACCGCTTTTATGAAGCGAAAGCTCGAGCGGCTTAAGACGCTGCCCGAGAATCAGTGCCGAGCGGAGCTTGCCGAACTGCGGCACGGAATCGGACACGCCCCCGGGGAGCTTCCCGCAATTTGGGGAGCATTCCTGTCCGATCTTCCGGAGGAGTTTTACCGGAACGACGGTAACGCTTCGCCTGGGGAATGGGCGGTTTACACCGCATTGACCATGTTTGCACTGCATCAGCAGGGGCATGATTTCAGGTCCGAATGGATGAATGAGGACGGAATGAAGTTCGGGGCTTCCGTGCGAAAGCTTGCTAAGGACGAGGATGAATTGAAGCGCATACGCGCCAGATTCAACAAGATCGCAACGTCATCGGACCTGCCCGAGCTCAACCACCACCTGCGCGGCGTGATAAATCTTCTCAGCGGCAACGGTATAAAACTTGACTATGCGGATCTTGCCGTTGACCTGTATAATTACAGCTATGCGGAAGGAAGAACAAAAGTAAGGCTCAAATGGGGACAGGATTTCTGCCGCCAAATAAAAAATGATGAAAACTAATGTGGAAAGGAACCAAAACTATGAAAAACAGATGCTATCTTGATGTACACGTACTCCAAACCGTTCCGCCGAGCTGCGTCAACCGCGACGACACCGGCAGCCCCAAAACGGCGATTTACGGCGGCACGACCCGTGCGCGCGTTTCCTCACAGGCGTGGAAACATGCAATGCGCGAAATGTTCCGCGAAGAACTCATTGATCCGGATATGCTCGGGTTGAGAACAAAGAACGTTATAAGCATGGTTACAGAGGAGATTCTGAAACTGAACCCCGATGCGAAAGCGGCGGAACTTGCGGAAAAAGTGCTTACAAGCGCCGGAGTGAAATTTAAAGACGATAAGAAAGGTGAAACAAAGGATAAAAAGGCGGAAGCACTCTTTTTCATGAGTGCGGCACAGGCAAAAGCACTTGCCGAGATTGCAGTTTTCGAAGGTACGGCTGATAAGGATGCCTGCAAAAAAGCACTCAAGAACAACCCTTCCGTTGATATCGCGCTTTTCGGGCGAATGGTTGCTTCCGAAGCAACGCTGAATTGCGATGCCTCCGCGCAGGTTGCGCACAGCATTTCAACCCACACCGTGCAGAACGAATACGATTATTTCACCGCCGTTGACGATCTTGCTCCGGAGGATAATACCGGCGCGGGCCACCTCGGAACGGTGGAGTTCAATTCTTCAACGCTCTATCGCTATGCAACGGTCAACCTCGTTGAGCTTTCGAATGCACTCGGAAAACAGGTCACGGCTGAGACGGCGGCAAAATTTGTTGAAGCGTTTGTTCGCTCAATGCCCACGGGCAAACAGAACACCTTTGCAAACCGCACCCTTCCGAGCATGGTCTATGTCACAATTCGGCGCGATCAGCCCGTTAACCTTTGCGGTGCGTTCGAAAAGCCCGTTTCGGCAAAGAACGGCGGTTATTCGGAGGAATCCGAAGAAAAGTTTGTTGAATACGCAAATAAGGTTTACAGCAAGTATGCCTCCGCGCCCGATCGTGCATTTGCAGTCGGTGAAGCCGTCGGAGAGCTTGCGGAATGCATGAGTCTCGACAGACTGCTTGAGTCGGTTGCGGAGTGCGTTAAGGAATATCTCGGCGAGAGCGAGGGCATGTAATGGCTGTTTTGCTTCTTCGGCTTTCCGCTCCGCTGCAGGCGTGGGGAACCGAAAATTCAAAATTTGAGATCCGAAAAACGGGGAGGGAACCGTCCAAAAGCGGCATTGTGGGCTTGCTTGCAGCGGCACTCGGCATTCGGCGAAACGAGCCGGAAAAGCTCCGCGAGCTGAATGCGCTGCGAATCGGCGTCCGCATTGATCGCGCGGGAAAGCTCCTTCGGGATTTCCATATGGCGCATGCAGAAAAAACTTCATATCTTACCGAACGTTATTATCTTTCGGATGCCGTTTTTCTTGTCGGATTGGAGGGAGAACGGGAGCTTTTGGAGCGCATTGAATTCGCGTTGTCGCATCCGGTGTTTC
This sequence comes from uncultured Clostridia bacterium, assembly GCA_937894955.1. Lineage (GTDB taxonomy): Bacteria > Bacillota > Clostridia > Christensenellales > CAG-138 > PeH17. The sequence goes on along the minus strand of CALAXO010000093.1, from coordinate 2,984 downwards.
CGCTGTTTTTGGGCAGGCGTTCCTGCCCTCCGACGCTGCCGATCGTTCTTGACGACATTAAGGAGGATGGGCTGATTAAAGTGCTGCGGACGTATCCGACGCTTGACGATTCTTCACGGATGAAGTACAATATGACAGCGCACATATATGCGGATTATTCGGAAGATGATGAGCAGAATTCGGATGCGGACGAACCGAGAGTGATCGGACGCGAAGCGCGGCGCGACCTTGCGGTTTCGTTTGACCCGCGCTGCCGTAAACATACCTATCGCACTGTTGCGGCGTATGAATCCGTTAGCAAGGCGGAGAATGATACGGACGCAGCGGAGCATGACGCGTTTGCAGAATTGGAGGACGCAGATGTATCTTTCGAGAATCAAGCTTAACACACAGAAACGCGAAACAATGAAAGCACTTGTCAATCCGCAGCAGATTCACGGTGCGATTGAAGTTTTGAACGGAGAACCGTCCGGAGAACCGTCCGAAGCTTCCGATGCCGCGGATGAAAAAAATCGTGCGCGCAGCCTTTGGCGCATAGACACGCTCGGCGGGGAGATGTATCTGCTCGTTTTGACGCAGGACAGGCCAAAGCTGTCCCGCGCGGCGGAGCAGCTGGGTTACGGCGGAATTAACGTTGAAACAAAATCATACGATCCCTTGCTTGCACGAATTGCGGAAGGCAGCCGCTGGAGGTTTCGCCTGACAGCCAATCCCACAAAGAGCATCAAGCGCGAAGACGATCCGCAGGCTCGCGGAAAGGTAACAGCCCTTATTTCGGTCGGACAGCAGGAGGAGTGGCTTGCTTCTCATGCGCAAAGTTACGGGTTTGCACTTGCGCCCGATGAATTTCGTGTTGTTCATTCAAACAGGTATTCTTTCAAAAAACACGGAAAGAACAAGGAAGTAAGACTGCTTTCCGTAACTTTTGAAGGCATATTGACAGTTACGGATACAGCACGCTTTCGGGAGACTTTGACTCAGGGCCTCGGCAGGGGCAAGGCTTACGGAAACGGACTTATGACAGTTGTGAGCATCGGGGAAGGCGTCAATGGCTGAAATTCCGGGGATGATCCGTCCTTCCGTTCAGTCTCTGCCGCAGATTGGCGACAGAATGACCTTTCTTTACTTTGAGCACTGTAAATTGAGCCGTGCGGACAGCGCGATAACCGTTACGGATGAAAAAGGGATCATTCATGTTCCTGCCGCTGCAATTTCGGTGCTCATGCTCGGCCCGGGAACGGATGTGACTCACCGTGCAATGGAGCTTATCGGTGATGCAGGTGTGAGTGTAATCTGGGTCGGGGAACACGGTGTTCGGTACTACACCGGGGGCTGTGCTTTGACGGGAAGTTCACGTCTGCTTGTGAAACAGGCTGCTCTTGTGACGAACCAGCGGGGGCATCTCAACGTTGTTCGAAAGATGTACAGTCTGCGGTTCTCCGGAGAGGATGTGGCTCACCTGACTTTGCAGCAGCTGCGCGGGCGTGAAGGAAGCCGCATGCGTTCAGTCTATCGGCACTGGTCAAAGGAAACAGGCGTTCCTTGGCACGGACGTGACTATGATCCGGAGGATTTTTCCTCCGGAGACCCGGTAAATCAGGCACTGTCCGCAGGGAATGCCTGCCTGTACGGCCTTGCTCACGCCGTGATTTGCGCACTCGGCTGTTCCCCCGGCCTCGGCTTTGTGCATATCGGTCATTCGCTTTCATTCGTTTATGATATTGCTGATTTGTACAAGGCGGAAATCACGATCCCGATCGCATTTCGGCTTGCGGCAGAGTCTCCGGAGGATATTCCGTCCAAAACAAGGCGCAATGTGCGTGATGCGCTTGCAGAAAGCCACATCTTGGAGCGAATGGTGAAGGATATCAAATACCTTCTTTCCGATGAATACGATTCCGGCGAAGAAGGCTGTGAGCCGCTCTATCTTTGGGACGACCGCAGCGGCAGTGCGGAATACGGCAAATCCTATCGGGAGGATTGACGTTGACAGTGATTACTTTGAGCGACTGCCCGCCGAAAGTTCGGGGGGATCTGTCCAAGTGGTTATGTGAAATCAGTCCCGGAGTGTATGCCGGCAATATTAATGCGCGCGTTCGCACGGAACTTTGGGCGCGGGTATGCGAAAATCTGAAAAGCGGGCGCGCAACCATGGTTTACAGCGCGCGTTGCGAACAGCAGATGAAATTCGAAGTTCATAATGCTCACTGGGAGCCCGTTGATCTTGACGGAATACTGCTTATGCGCCGCCCGCTTCCGAAGCCGCATAAGGCAGAAGACAATTCAACAGGGGCTCCGCAAAGCAGAGCAGGAAAAATGCTGCTCGCGCGTCGTGCGGAAAAAGCGCGCAGGCGGGATGACTATGTTGTTATTGACGTTGAAACAACGGGGCTTTCGCCCGAGAGGGACGGCATTATTGAAATCGGTGCACTGCTGATAAGAAACGGAGAAGAGGCAGAAACATTTCAAACACTCGTCAGGCGGGATTCACCGCTGAGTGCGGATGTTGTCCGCCTTACGGGAATTACGGATGAAATGCTTGCAGCTGAAGGCATTCCTCTGAGCGAGGCAATCAACGGGCTTGTTGCATTCGTTGCGAACCGCCCGATTGTTTGCCATAATGCGGATTTTGACTGCGGGTTTCTGATTTCGGAGGCAAAACGCTGCGGCGTGAAGTTGTTTCGCAGTTCCTGCACAGATACTCTTGCCTTGGCGCGCAGGCGCATGAACGGAGTTAAACAGTATTCGCTTGGGCATCTTTGCGAATACTTTGGGATTGATGCCGGCGAACGCCACCGTGCGCTTCCGGATTGCAAGCTGACATTCAGGCTGTTTGAGAAGTTAAATGAAATTTGAACTGCTCAGGAACAAAAAGGCTGATTCCTAAAGGATCTTTTTAGTGTTTTCCCCGCACCCGCGGGGGTGATCCCAGGCTGTACGAAATTCGCCACCGCAAACATTGGTTTTCCCCGCACCCGCGGGGG
>CALAXO010000092.1 GCA_937894955.1 uncultured Clostridia bacterium | reverse complement strand
ATCTCGATGTTTTTTGGCTTCAGGCAAAAGCTGTTTCCCGCCGCACCTCCCGATTCAGCACAAGAAGAGCAAGCATGTTCGGCACCGCCATGAGATAGTTGAGCGTTTCACCCGCCGTCCATACAAATTCCACCTTCATCAATGCACCCGCAAATGTCAAAACAGTGTACAAAATGCAGAATGGTACCTGCGCTCTTTTGCCGAAAAGATATTTGGCACATTGCATTCCGCAGACCGCCCACCCGAGCAGGGATGTATACGCAAACAATAGCATTGAAACCGCAAGAAAAATGCCTGTTGTCCGCTCCGGAAGAACGGTTGAAAACGCCCGCAGCGCGATACTCGTTCCCGAAACTTCTCCGCCCGCCTGCAAAGGTATTCCGCTTGCAAGCACAACAAGCGCGGTCATTGTGCACATCACGATCGTGTCTGCAAAAACTTCAAAAATTCCGTACATTCCCTGTTTCACGGGATCGTTCGTGTTTGCGCAGGCATGAGCCATCGGAGCGGAGCCTACCCCCGCTTCGTTTGAATACACTCCGCGTGCCGTACCGACCCGCAGCGCACGCGCCGCACCGAAGCCCGCCGCCCCGCCGACCGCCTGCTTTATGCCCAATGCGCCGCTGAAAATATCTCGAAACGCAGGAAGTATGCGGCTGCAGAACCTGCTCAGAACTATGATGCAGATTGCAATATAACCTATCGCCATGAACGGTACGATGATTTCCGAGGCTTTTCCGATGCGCTGAATTCCGCCGAGTATTACAATTCCCACCAATGCAGCGGTGGCCGCACCCGCAATAATGCAGACGGTTCTTTGCTCCGCATTGGGCAAAAACAGAAGCACGGCATCATTCACGCTCATTGCAATCGTGTTGGACTGCACAAGCGGTGTTCCGACGGAAGAAGCAAGCAGTCCGAAAAGCGCAAAGCCCGCTGCAAGGGGTTTTGAAACCGATTGCAGAAAGCGGCTTCCCGTGTTGCTTTTTCTGAAGCCTTTTTCTATATAAAGCATTGCGCCGCCGCACCACTGTCCTCCGCGCTTTTCACGATAGCGCAGCGCAAGCACTATCTCACAGAATTTGACGCCCATTCCGACCAGTGCCGCAAGCCACATATAGAATACCGCGCCTGCTCCGCCTATCGCAATCGCGCTTGCAACGCCCGCGATATTTGCCGTTCCGATAGACCCGCCGAGTGCGGAAGAAAGCGCCTGAAACGGCGTCACTCCCGAAGCATCGCTTTTCTGTTTGCGGCGCACATTTTCCGCTGCACGTCTTTGCCCGAGACCGAGCGCCGTTTTAATTGCACATCCAAGGTGCGTAAACTGAAAGAACTTTATGCGCACGCTCAAAAACAAACCCGCGCACAACATCAAAATTGCAAAAAAAGAAGAAAATCTGTCCATGCTGCATTCTATGCGGCATGTCTGCTGTTTATCATGCAGAGCTTTTTCAAAAACAAAAAACCGCAGCGGATGCGGTTTTTCATTCATCATTCAACAATTGATTATGAATTTGCGCTGTCGAACTCTTTTTTGTTTTCTTTCACGGCAGAATACGAATCCGCATTGCCGCAAACGAACTCCATCGAGCACCAAACTTTGCTGATAATTCCGTTTTCCGAACCGAACGATACCTGCACCTGCCGCCTGCTTCGGTTGACTTTTGTTATTTTTCCGTTCATATCCTTGAGCGGACCTGCAACAAATTCTATCATGCTGCCGACTTTTACCGCGGAAGACATCTCGATTATGCCGTTGTTTTTCTTTATCCAATCTGTAAATTCAAGATCTGTACCGCGAAGAGCGTATTCTCCGTTGCCGTAGCTCAAAAGCTTCAGAACAGCGGAATCCTTCAAAATTCGGTTCCACGCCGGTTCCGTGTCCGCATCAAAAAAAACATAGCCCGGCATCAGCCGCCGAGCCGTTTTTTTTGGCTGCGCCGCACCGCCCGTCCAGTGCATCACCGTCGGCGCAATTGCGGGAAAGCCCTCGTTTTTCAACATTTTTATAACCGAATTCTCCTTGCCGGAACAGCAAAAGAGGCAATAGGTGTTTATCATTGCAGCGTTTTATCCGTTTCGTTTTCAACTTGTCGGCGGGCAGCATCGGCTTATCGGGCAAAACCAGCATTGCCGCGTGCATCACCCGCCGCTCTATTATAGTCAAAACTCAACCAAAAAGCAACACCGGTCGGAATAAACTGCGCTCACAGCGTGGTAAGCCATGCAATTATTCCGACAATTACTGATGATGTGATTCCGTAAACAAGTACCGGGCCGGCAAGGCTGAACAGCTCCGCTCCGACACCCATCACAAGCCCTTCACGCTTATGTTCCATTGCAGGCGCAACGATCGAGTTTGCAAACCCTGTTATCGGAACGACCGACCCTGCGCCCGCAATTGCACCGAGTTTATCGTAAACCCCGATTCCCGTGAGCAATGCGCCTATGAAAATCAAAACGATCGAAGTGAACGCTGCGCGTTCCTGTTCTGCAAGGTTCAATACCGCCGTTCCGAAATCCCCAATAAGCTGCCCGATGCAGCAAATCGCACCGCCTGTCAGAAACGCAAGAATACATTGGCGGAAAGTTTTGCTTTTCGGAGTTTTGGCGTTCACCGTTTCACGGTATTTTCGGTGTTCAAGTTTTTCTTCCGGAGTGAGCCTTCGCCCGTGTTTTACCTCTTTTGCCGTCAAATTGTTCCTCCTGCATTGCTGCCGCATTGATTATGAACGCGGGCAGTATAGGTTTTGTAGCGGATTTCCCTGTCATTGGTTCCCTGTTTCATGTTTTCATCCGCTCCGAATGCAGGCGGAAATGTTGTGTTGGTCATGATGTTTTTTTCATCAAACGGAATCATTATGTACCTCCGCACAGACAAAGCTTGCACCGCTGAACATGGACTCTGCTTTTTCTTCATACGAGTATGATTGCACCGCAAAATACGCGACGAAAGCGAGCACAAACAGAATCAAAACCGCCGAAACAATGCGCCCTGTACGCCCCCTTCCCGTTTTTGCCGCCCTGATTGTTTTTTTATCATTCACCGCAGCACTGCTGCCGGCCGAAATATCAACTGCTTTTTTCAAAACACAAACCACCTTTCGCGGGCAACTTTTTTCATCGCCCCTTGTTTGATTGTATTTTGCGAAAGATGTGAAAAAAATATTCATTATGGAACGCAATGCACTGCCGTATCCGACAGGCAGTGTTCTACTCTTCCGAAACAATGCGGCGCATTCTAAGCAATGCACGTTTTTCATATTTTGAAATTGTGCTTTGGCTTAAGTCAAGTTTTGATGCGGTTTCCTTTTGCCCGAAATCGCGTACATAACGTAAATAAATGATTTTTTGTTCAATAGACGGAAGTTTGCCCATCAATTTCAGGACAATCATATTTGCATTCGACTCCTCCTCAAAGTTTTCCGTTTGCAAAGTATTACTGAATTTGTAAAAATCTGCCTTTTCTTCATCAAGCGAAACGCATACGGACGGCAATTCGATGCTGTCCGCACGCGAACCTAAGCAATCCGTATTTGAAACTCTCTCGCCGCTGTCAAAGTGCAGTTTTCCGACTGCGCTGCGCGGAAGGCGAATCAAAGTATTTTCGCGAATAAACCGACGTATTTCGCCCTCTATAAAACGGAACGCATAGCTTGCGAAAGATACGCCTCGGGTGTTGTCAAAGCTTTTTGCGGCAATTATCAACCCAACGGAACCGGCCTGAACCAGTTCCTCCGGTTCCGCTCCGCGCCCAAGGAAACGCCTTGCAACGGCACGGACAAGCGGC
>CALAXO010000091.1 GCA_937894955.1 uncultured Clostridia bacterium | reverse complement strand
CGGAATGCGAAGCTCGGGTATAAAATCAAGAGCCGAACAAAAGATAATATATTTTAAAACGGGGGGGGGACAATATGCAAAACACATTATGCTTATGTTATAATAATATCACACTTGAACTCGGCAGCAGGCCGGATTAACTGCTTTTTGCAAAGAATCTCAATTAATGATATTTACTGCAAAAACTTTAAAACAGCTTCTGCCGAATTAAAAATACGGAGGAACAACATGAGAAGAAACAGAAGACATCTTGCCGCGCTTATTGCGGCAGTATTCTGCCTTTGTGCCGTTTTTGCATCGTTTGCGGCGGCGGAGGACGTTCCGACACCGGACGGACACCTTCAAACGGATGAAGACAAGCTGTTCGAGTTTTGGTCACAGCCGGCAGGCGGCACAGGCCTTACCAACGGGGAAGCCGTTTACGCTTTTGATTTTCCGTCGGCCGAAGCAAACCCGGGCATGGAGTATTTTTATTCCGGCAGCACCGAATACGGCGGAGGCTGTGACACGAATCTTGTTATGTGGGAACAGGGCGGCGGAATTGAAGAAATATCGGTGTTCAGGCTCCGCTGGGATCTGTTGTTCTCCGTCCACAATACAGAAACCGATGAATGGGCATGCGGCTGCATTGCGCAGTATGCGCCGGATCTTTTCGGAGAGCTGGATCTTTCCGGAACAACGACTCATGCCGTGAACAGCGAGGGCGGCAGCACGCATATATCCGCACTGAATCTGAATGATTGTGCGAACCTCACCGCTGTTGCGTTTACGGACCAGGCTTTTTGCAGGGAGTTTTCCGCGCTGAATTGTCCGCAGCTTAATTCGATTGATGCCCGTCGGTGCGACTACCGCCGAATCAATGTTCGGCCGAAAGACTATTCTTCAAGCGTGGAGCTTTATTCCGTCGGAAACGGTTCCGTCGGACTGTGCGGCAGGGACGGAAGCTACACGGCGGAAGCGTCCGGCGCGGGCTTTGTCGGCTGGTTTTCGAACGGTATATGCGTTTCAACAAACCCGCTGCTGAACATTGCGGAAGGAATTCGTGCAGCGGCATGTTTTGCGGGCGATGTGAACGGCGACGGCGCGATTAACATCACGGATTCGCTGCTTATTATGCGCTGCGCACTGGAACTCGGAGATGAACTGCCCCTTGCGGCTGCGGATGCGGATTGCAGCGGAGCGGTGGGAATTCCCGATGCGCTGCTGACAGCAAGGGTTGCAATGGGAAACCGATGCGGCTCGGACAATTGAGCGAACAGGCGAAAATTTGATTTTGAATTGAAGTTTTAAGCGGCGGAGCCGGATCCGAAATGTTTCGTGCCGAAAGGCGGAGAAGACTTTCGAATGAACGGCTGCGCCGCTTGGTGCGTTTTTGCTTAAATATATTTGAAAAAACGGGAATAAACGCTTGACAACGGTGCGAAGATGGGCTAAAATAGCAATGTTCGCGACTTGGGGCGTATTATGCCTGCGCAGGTATAATCTCCGCCCGACATGCTGACTTAAATTCGCGGACGTTTCCCTGCGAGAGGTTGCCGGTTGCCAATCCGGGTAATTCACGCAGGAGGCTCGGCATGACCGAGCAGCCCGCTTTGCCGACCCGGGCAGAGCGAGCAGGGGCGAAATGCGCCCCGCCGTAAATTTTTATTATGAAAACGCACGGCAGGGTGTACAGCCCAATATCGAGTGCGGCGATAACCGCACGATACATCGAGAGGAGATAAAAATGGCAAACACAAGAATCCGCATCAAGCTCAAAGCCTATGAGCACAATCTCATCGACCAGAGCGCAGCAAAAATCGTCGATACGGCGAGGCGGACCGGCGCGAGAGTTTCGGGACCCATCCCCCTCCCCACCGAGAAGGAGATCATCACTATCCTTCGCGCACCCCACAAGTATAAGGACTCAAGAGAGCAGTTTGAGATGCGTACCCACAAGCGTCTGATCGACATCCTTCAGCCTTCGGCAAAAACCGTTGACGCGCTGATGAAGCTCGATCTTCCCGCCGGTGTGGACATCGAGATCAAGCTGTGATTTCGGAGGTACAAACAATGAAACAGGCAATTCTGGGTAAAAAAATCGGCATGACTCAGCTTTTCCGTGAGGACGGAACGATGATCCCCGTGACCGTTGTTCTGGCAGGACCCTGCCCCGTCACTCAGGTTAAAACGGTTGAGCACGACGGCTACGATGCCGTGCAGATGGCATTCCAGCCCGTCCGCGAAAAACTCATCACCAAGCCCCAAATGGGTCACCTCAGGAAGGCAGGCGTTGAGGCTCACCGCTACGTTAAAGAATTCAAACTCGACGATTGCGCAAAGTACGCTGTCGGCGACGTTATCAAAGCAGACACCTTTGCCTCCGGCGACAAGGTCGATGTGACCGGCACCAGCAAGGGTAAGGGATTTGCAGGCAACATCAAGCGTTGGAATCAGGCCCGCGGCAGAAAGACCCACGGCTCCCACTCCTATCGCGTTGCCGGTTCAATGGGCGCATGCACCTACCCCGGTGAGGTCTTCAAAACCAAGCACCTCCCCGGCCATATGGGTCATGAACGCATCACGGTTCAGAACCTCGAAGTCGTCCGTGCGGATGCAGAACGCAACCTGCTCCTCATCAAGGGCGCAATCCCCGGTGCAAAGGGCGGTCTTGTTCTTGTCCGCAGCACGGTTAAATAAGAGGAGGAACAATCATGCCTAATGTAGCTATTTATAACATTTCCGGCGCAAAAGTCGGCGAAATGGAACTCTCCGAAAACATTTTCGGCCAGGAGCTCAACGTTCCCGCAATGCACGCTTACGTCAAGGCTTATCTTGCAAATCAGCGTCAGGGCACTCAGAGCGTTAAGACCCGCGCGGAAGTTTCCGGCGGCGGCAAAAAGCCCTGGCGGCAGAAGGGCACCGGTCGTGCCCGTCAGGGTTCAACCAGATCCCCCCAGTGGACGCACGGCGGCGTTGTATTCGCTCCCAAGCCCCGCGACTATCGCATGAGCCTCAACAAGAAGCTCAAGAGGGTTGCACTTAAGTCCGCTCTTTCCGCAAAGGTTGCAAACGAGAAGCTCATCGTTCTCGATTCCATCGAGCTTCCCGAGCAGAAGACCCGCGCAATGGTAAAGGTTCTTGCGAACCTCAGGGTTGAAAAGGCTCTCATCGTCACTTCCGACGTGTGTGATACCGTTGTCCGCTCCGCCCGCAACATTCAGGGCGTTGCAACCGCAACCGTAGGCACGCTCAACACCTATGACGTTCTCAAGTACGATGCACTCATCCTCACCAAGGATGCAGTTGAAAAAGTCGAGGAGGTATACGCATAATGAACGCTCACGACATCATCATCAAGCCCGTACTCACCGAGAAGAGCTACGAAGCCATTCAGAACAAGACTTACGTCTTCATCGTTGCTAAGAAGGCAGGCAAAACCGAGATCAAGCAGGCTGTCGAAACCATTTTCGACGGCGTAAAGGTTGAAAGCGTCAACACCGTCAACCGTCTCGGCAAGGTTAAGAGGCAGGGCCGCACCGAAGGCCGCCGCCCCTCCACCAAGAAGGCCTACATCACCCTTACGAAGGATTCCAAGACCATTGAAGCCTTCGATAACATGGCTCAGTAAGGAGGAACAACAATGGCAATCAGAAAGATTAAGCCCAACACTCCCGGTCAACGCTTCATGACCGTCTCCACTTACGAGGAGATTACCTGCACGACCCCCGAGCGTTCCCTTATGGAAAGCCTCAAGAGCAACGCGGGTCGCAACAACAAGGGCAGGATCACCGTCCGTCATCGCGGCGGCGGCGCAAAGCGTCAGTATCGTATTATTGACTTCAAGCGCAACAAGGACAACATCCCCGCAAAGGTTGCAACCGTTGAATACGATCCCAACCGTTCCGCAAACATCGCTCTTCTGCACTATGCAGACGGCGAAAAGCGTTATATCATTGCTCCTTACGGCCTTAAGGTCGGCGAAACCATCGTTTCCGGCGAAGCAAGCGACATCAAAGTCGGCAATGCGCTTCCTCTCAGAAACATCCCCGTCGGCACGATGATCCACTGCATCGAACTGCTTCCCGGCAAGGGCGCACAGCTTGTCCGCAGCGCGGGCAACGCAGCTCAGCTGCTTGCAAAGGAAACAAAGTACGCACAGGTTCGTCTTCCCAGCGGTGAAGTTCGACTCATCCCCCTCGGCTGCAAAGCAACCATCGGTCAGGTCGGCAACATCGATTCCGTAAACATCAAGCTCGGTAAAGCGGGTCGCACCCGTCATATGGGCTTCCGTCCCACCGTTCGCGGTTCCGTTATGAACCCCAACGATCACCCCCACGGCGGCGGTGAGGGCAAATCCCCCATCGGCCGTCCGGGCCCTGTAACCCCTTGGGGCAAGCCTGCTCTGGGTTATAAGACCAGGAAGACCAAGAACATCAACGACAAGTACATCGTCCGCCGCAGGGACGGTAAGTGATCTTTAGAAGGGAGTAATTGAAACATGAGTAGGTCAATTAAGAAAGGACCCTTTGTCAGCGAAAGGCTGCTTGACCGTGTTATCGCGATGAACGAATCCGGCAAGAAGTCCGTACTCAAGACTTGGTCAAGGGCATCCACCATCTTCCCCGAAATGATCGGTCACACCATTGCCGTTCACGACGGTAAGAAGCATGTCCCCGTATACATCACTGAAGATATGGTCGGACACAAGCTCGGCGAATTCGCACCCACCCGTACCTTCCGCGGTCACCGCGGCTCCGAAAAGGCAACACGCGGTAAATAAGGAGGCGTAAAAATGGCAACCAGATCCAAAATGAAATCACAGTATCGCAAGGAACACGCCGACAGGCGTCCCCATGCGACCGCGAAACATATCCGCATTTCTTCCCGCAAGGTAAAGATCGTTATCGACCTTATCCGCGGCAAGAGCGTTGAAGATGCAGAAGCAATCCTTATGTACACCCCCAAGGCGGCTTCCGAGCCCACCCTGAAGGTTCTCAGGAGCGCGATTGCAAACGCCGTAAACAACCTCGATATGGACAAGGAAACCCTCTATGTTGCAGAGTGCTTTGCAAACCAGGGTCCCACCCTTCGCCGCTACAGGCCCCGCTCCCGCGGCAGCGCATCCCGCATCCGCAAGCGTACCAGCCATATCACCATCATCCTGGACGAGAAGAAATAAGGAGGACATACAATGGGACAGAAAGTTAATCCGAATGGCTTCCGAGTAGGCGTTATCAGAGATTGGAACACCCGTTGGTACGCCAACAAGAAGGATTTCGCAAACTTCCTCGTTGAGGATAAGAAAATCCGCGATTACCTTAAGAACAAGTACTTTGAGGCAGGCATTGCGAAGATCGATATCGCCCGCGCTGCAAACAAAGTCACTGTCAGCATCCACACCGCTCGCCCCGGTATGCTCATCGGCAAAGGCGGCGTCGGCGTTGACGCCATCAAGGCAGAGCTCAATGCACTTGTCAACAGGTCCGTAAACATCAACATCATCGAAGTGCGCAACCCCGATGCAAACGCTCAGCTTGTTGCCGAAAACATCGCAGCCGCACTCGAAAAGAGGACTTCCTTCCGTCGTGCAATGAAACAGTCCCTCAGCCGTGCAATGAAGGCCGGTGCAAAGGGCATCAAAATCAAGTGCGGCGGTCGTCTCGGCGGCGCAGAAATCGCGCGTACCGAGGGTTACAACGAAGGCTCAACTCCCCTCCAGACCATCCGTGCAGACATCGAGTACGGTTTCACCGAGGCAAAGACCGCTTACGGCCGCATCGGCGTCAAGGTTTGGATCTACAAGGGTGAAGTGCTTAACCGCAACAGAGCCAAGAAAGCTTAAGGAGGATACTAACCATGTTAATGCCTAAAAGAGTAAAACGCCGCAGGGTGCACCGCGGACGCATGAAGGGCACCGCTCAGCGCGGTAACATCATCGCTTACGGCGAATATGGTCTTGTAGCAATGGAGCCCGCTTGGGTCACCAGCAACCAGATTGAGGCAGCGCGTGTTGCCATGACCCGTTACATGAAACGTAACGGCAAAGTCTGGGTGGACATCTTCCCCGACAAGCCCGTAACCGAAAAACCCGCCGAAACCCGCATGGGTTCCGGTAAAGGTTCCCCCGAATATTGGGTAGCAGTCGTTAAGCCCGGCAGGATCCTTTTCGAGGTTGCCGAAGTTGACGAAGCAACCGCAAGAGAAGCTCTTCGCCTTGCAATGCACAAGCTGCCGCTCAAGTGCAAATTCGTTAAAAAACCCGTCGAAGAAGTTAAAGTGGAGGGCTAAGCCATGAAAAAGAAAGAATGGGAAAAGCTTCAGCAGCTTACCGTTGAAGAGCTTGTTGCAAGAGAGAACGAGCTCAAGGCAGAACTGTTCAATCTCCGCTTCCAGCATGCAACGGGTCAGCTCACTAACCCCATGCGCTTGAAGGAATGCAAGCGTGAGATCGCAAGGGTTAAGACCCTCATCAACGCACGCGCTTAATAAAGGGAGGACATTTCAATGGAAATTAAAAACGTTCCCGTCAGGGGCTATCGTAAGACCCGCATCGGCATCGTTACCAGCGACAAGATGGACAAGACCGTTGTTGTCGCCGTCAAGACCAAGGTACGTCATCCCCTTTACGGCAAGATGGTAAACCGTACCCTCAAAGTCAAGGCGCACGATGAGGAAAATTCTTGCGGTATCGGCGATACCGTTAAGATCATGGAGACCCGCCCGCTTTCCAAGGATAAGCGTTGGCGTGTTGTCGAAATTATTGAAAAGGCTAAGTAAGCCCGAGGGAGGAAAACATGATTCAACCGCAAACAAGGTTAAAAGTTGCCGATA
>CALAXO010000090.1 GCA_937894955.1 uncultured Clostridia bacterium | reverse complement strand
CCCTCCGGCAGGCCGGTGAGCGCTTCGGCATAAAGCCCTTCCGTGGGCAGGAACATTATTGCAAAATCCGTTGTGCGCGGGGGATTTATGTATTTGTCCTTTATGTCCTTCGCACATTTCAGAAGAGCTTCACGCAGGTTTTTCTGCGCAGCGGCAACATCCTCGCCCGAATCATACGCATCGCAGAGTTTGGAATAAATATCCGCAGGGAACTTGCTTTCAATGGGAAGGTAAACCGCTTCCCCACCGTCATTCGGAAGTTTAATTGCAAATTCAACGCGCTCATTATTCTGTTTTCCGGCATCAAAATTACATTCGTACTGTTCCGGCGCAAGAACTTCGCCGAGAATTGCGCCGAGCTGAATTTCGCCGAGGGTGCCGCGTGTTTTGACATTTGAAAGAACTTTTTTAAGATCACCCACTCCGCTTGCAAGCGTCTGCATTTCTCCGAGCCCCTGATAGACCTGTTTAAGCCGTTCATCAACAAGCTTGAAGTTTTCGGAGATTTGTTTTGTGAGCGTCTCCTGCAATTTTTCGTCAACAACACCGCGAATTGCATCGAGCTGCTTTTCGTTGCGTTCCGTCATGAGTTTCACACTTGCATCCATTGCCGCCAGTTTTTCAGTGCAGACCGTTTCAAAATGCTTATTGCGCGTTTCCGCCTGCTCCGCCTGCGTTTTCAGCAGGATATTCTGAGCAGCAAGTCTGTCCGAAATCTGTTTTTCGAAGGAATCCTGTCCTGCGGCAAGCCTGTCAGAGAGCGTCTTCTGTTCGGAAGAAAGTCTGTCGGAAAGTGCATTCTGTTCGGCATGCAGCCTGTCTGAAAATGCTTTTTGTTCTGCGGAGATTCTTTCCGCCGCCGATGTCTGTGCTTCCGCAAGGCGGGAGACGGTTTCGCGCATCGAAGAAGCAATACTTTCGTTTAAAGCAGTTTTAAAGCGTTCATAGTCATTCTTTGTTTGTTCGTTATATCGATAAAGTGCATCCAAAAGCTCCTTCAGCCTGTCCTGAAGCCTGCGTTCAAGCTCCGCCGAAGCATTGCCGACAGCGGAGTTCATTGCAGCACCAACCGCATTTTCCAATTTGCGTTCAAACTCTGCACGTTCGCGTTTTTTTGCATTCAACTGTCCAAACAGAACAACAATTGAAACGATTCCCGTAAACAGGCTGAAAACCGTAATGATGAGCAGGATAATGAATTGAGTGTTCGGCATATCTTATTCTCCTTTGTTTTTCCTCTGTTTTGAATTGTTATCCGCCTCGCGGTTCAGGCTGTCGATGCCGTTTGTCGGCAAATTGCAAAACCCGCAGCTCGGCGGGCAACCCGTTCTGAGCCGCCCGCCGGCGCGGGTTATATAGGCAGTGACTTGCTTAAGCTGAAGCGGTGCAGCCGAACGAATCGACCGCTCCGCCTTGGTCTTTAATCGGCCTTATCAGTCTTCATCGTCCTCTTCCGTGTGCCTGCGCGGTGCTTTTTTTGCGTTTCCGCCATTCTTGCGCTTATAAATTTCAACGGCGGCAAGGACAATGATTGCAATAAGAGCAGCAGCCGCAACAATGATAAGGACGCTGTACCAAACTTTCAGCGCACTTCCTGTTTTTGTGAGCATTCCGTCCAGTTTGCTGCCGATATTGGGATCGTCAACGATCGTGACTCCGTCCGTTGCAGGCGGTTCATTCGGAACGGTGCCTTCGGCATCGATATATTTTGCAGTCAGATGCGCCTCAAAGGTGTGTGTGTTGCCCGAAGCGTCAAGAGCCGTCAGGAAGAACACAAGATCCCTTTCGCCGCCGACGTTAAGATCGATGTTGAACGTTTGTGCGCCGGAGTTGGGTTCAAGCACGGCAATCTTGTGAATTTCGTAATCCAGTTCTTTTTCGGTCAGGACAACATCGGTGTAGGGGGTGCTTCCCGTATTTGTGACGGTGAAAGTCAACCCGATAATATTCTCTCGATTGAGCTGAGTGCGAACTTCCGCGCGGAATTCAAGGCCGAGAGTTGTCGGATCGATATAAGGGCGCACAGTGTAGCTCTTTGTGTTGTCCTTAAACACGATGCCGGACGAATAAACACCGGTGATATTGAACACAACATAGCGAACGGCTTCGGGATTTCTTACGAAATATTTAATGGTTTTCGACTCACCTATCGCAAGGCTGAAACCGCTTTGAACAATTTTTCCGAGATCGTCCGTAACGGTGAGAGAATTCAGGCTCTGGTTG
>CALAXO010000089.1 GCA_937894955.1 uncultured Clostridia bacterium | reverse complement strand
AATCATCCCCATTTTATTGAAAAAACGGCGATATATTTTCGGCAATCAAAATGACTACTGTCACTTATTACAGGAGTCGGCGTAATAGTTAAGCGTTTTTTTAGGGGTTGCCGAATATATAACTTGCGCAACGGCTTGCGGTTGTGTATAATAACATCAACAATTCTGCAAGTTAAGATATGCGACAGCTTACGATACACTCAAATGGCAAATGTTGAGCTGTTTATAACAAATGAAAAATTGATGGAAAACATGCTCCTTTTAACCCTGAGCGCTGCAGCCGATGCAATCTATGCACAAGCAAGTGCATTTACTGATTTTATAAATAAGCACCGAATCTTCTTCCGGAAGAATGATTTGTTCAAGTTCTTTTTTGAGTTTATTAAGCTGTCCCTGCGTCAGATTCCCTTCAAATACGGATTTTTGAACCGGTGAAAGGTATTTTTTAACTGTTTTGTGAACCTTGCCGACTCTTTCAACACGAATATCGTATGCTAATATAATAAACATAGTATAAATGTCATTTTAATTGTTTAAATGCAGTGTACGGTTCATTTTGTCTGAACTTTCTGACAAGTTTTACAATCTCATTCTCGATTATATGGCCGTATGTCACCATGCCCCCGTTTATTTTTATATGGGAATCAACTTTATCATAAAAAGCTTTAAGAAAAACGGATAACCCGAATTCGTTTAAATAAAACGCACCGTTGTCCGATCGATCAAAATGTTCGTTTCGCAGCATTTTACGGTTAAAGAGTGAAAAGACCGTTCGATCAACAAGGAGAGGTTTGAATATTTCGGCAATGTCAAGGTTCAATGATTCGGGGCGATTATTCGTTGCGTGCAAGTATCCGATTCTGATGTCAAGTGAAGATTTGTTGACTGCAGCGGCTGTCATGTTGTACAGGACGGTGTTGCCGAAACTCAACGCAGCATTAACCGGATTTTTTGGAGGCCGCCTTGTACGTTTAAGGAACTCAAAATCTTCAGAAATTAAAAAACTGTCGAAACATGCATAGTATGCCTCGCGTGCCCTTGCTTCCGTCAGCAGCAATTTTTGATAATCGTTTAATTCATCTATACACGACATACACTCCTTTATGCGGTTCAGTGCCAAGTCATAGCATTCTTTATGATTTTGTCCGGAGTAATACTTAATATTTAGAACTGAATGATGCAGGGACGCTTTTACAAATTCGGCGGCGATCGACAGCCGCTCTTCATTCGAGTAATACGCTGCAAGCTGTGAATGTGTTGTTATCGGTGAGCGCAATTTTGTGTTCGGAATGAATCTTCCGATGAGACGATTGGTTTTATTAAACACATTTATCTGAATCCCGTTTTGCAGAGAACGTTCCAAAGTTCCGCTGTCAAAAATAACGTTTGAGTATACATTAATATTATCAACAGCTGCAACCGGAATGTTGCATTTGCTTTCATCGGATTCAAATTCCAGTGAAAAATCTTTTTGACGCAGTATTCCATCGTTTAAGATATCCCGCCTTCCGTGGCCGTCCCGCGGTCGGGTTTCGTGCCAAACTGCATAAACGCTTTGTTGAGATTCGCCTTTTTCCACCGCAATAAGTCCGTAGCGGCTGCGTTTAAATTTGCAGCCTAAAAAACTGAGATTGATGCTTGAATCGAGCCCGCTCTTTTTTTCATGACGTTCCAAAAGCAGTTCATTCCGCATAAAGTCCGATGCACTTTGATAACGGCGGTTAAGTTCTTCCGGGATATCCCCAAACATTGCAATATCATCAGCATAACGAACGAAAGGGACACCGATGTTTTCCAAAAACTTATCCATGCTGTCAAGATAGATGTTGCACAAAAGCGGGCTCAGCGGTGCACCTTGAACAAGTCCCTTGAGGGGGCGTTCGGATTCGCCGTCAAAAAGAACGGGCGCTTTTACAAGAGATATAATGAAACTGCACAGTGCGTGATCATTTGTAATTGTCTGAAGTTTTGTTTTCAGTCTGTCGTGGTTAATGTTATCGAAGCAGCCTTTCGGATCAAGCTTTGCGGCATAGCGATACTTGCTGCCGAGTTCACAATATCGTGAAACCGCTTGGGAAAGCCCGCGTCCGGGGCGGTAGGCATAACTGAATTCGGAAAAAAACTCTTCGCATAAAGGCGTAAGTGCGTCGAGAACCGCATAGTGCAGCACAGCGTCCAATGCAGTAAGTTTTGCCAGTTTTCTGTATCCTCCGCCGCGCTTTGCGGAAGCGAATGCAACGGCGGGCATCGGCTCATAGTTCATTGTAAGAATATCCTTACAAAATCGTTTCCCGTTGATTTCGAGCCGGAGAGCTGCTGCCTTTGCATCCATTTTATCGAAACCGGGCTTAAAATTCTTTTTCTTCAGCTTATCAGCCTGAAAAAGCAGATTTTCAACAGTAATAATATTTGAAAGCATATCGTTGCCTCTTTAATTGAAGAATTGTTGATATTATTATACACGGCCGCAAGCCGTTATGCAAGGTATATATTCGGCAACCCCTAAAAAAACGCTTAACTATTACGCCGGTTTCCGTAATATTTGGCGATAGTCATTTTGATTGCCGAAAATATATCGCCGTTTTTTCAATAAAATGGGGGTAATC
>CALAXO010000088.1 GCA_937894955.1 uncultured Clostridia bacterium | reverse complement strand
TTTTCTCCTGCCGGAATCAACCAAACAAGATATTCGGCATATCTTAAACTGACTGCAAACATTCGGATAATACTTGCCTCTTTTGAAAAACATATTGCCGTGTCCCATACTGCCGCGCTTTGCGAAACCGTTATTGTGGGCGATGTTCCGCAGGCATACACAAACGTTGAATCGGTTGATGACGCATTGAACCTTTTGCCGTCGGCGGACGATGCGGAATAATCATCGACAGGACTTTTTACGATAAAACATTGAACATATACCAATACTGCACGAAAAATTCCATCAATTAAAAATATTAATTGATGTTTTTTTCGCAACGGCTGAAAATCCGTAACATGCCGCGTAAACAGCTTGAATTTCGGGAGAAAATTATTAATGTTAAAATTTTTAGAAAAAAATAAAAAAAACACTTGCACTATCCGGCAATATATGGTATGCTTGACTCGAAGAGCGGAAGAGAGCCGAAACGAGGGCGATCGATCCGATTTTCAAAAGCTCCAAGCCGCAGTTCCTCGGGTCTTTGTGCATTCCGGCTGTGCTGACAACAAGGACTTCCCCGTTTCCGATCTCCGCCCGATAAATGTTTTGGCTTGCAAAATGCATTTTTGACCGGGAACGGTTCAATCGACAGCAGTCGGGCAAACTATCACCATACCATTACTAAGAAAGGAGAAGAGAACAATGCGTGTGAAGAAACTGTTGGCGATGTTCCTTTTGGTTCTGTTGCTTTGTCAGCCGATGCTTGCTTTGCAGTCGCTTGCTTCAGCTGAATCAAGCGGTTATTCCGAAGAGCCGAGTATTGTGCGGGAACTTACAGAACTCAGGAGCACCGACTCAAGCACCTTCCTGCGGGGTGACGGCACTTATGAATGCGTCATCTATTCGGAAGATAAATTCTACCGTAACGCAGGCGGAGAAATGACCGAGATTGACAATTCGATTGTCAATACAAACTTCACAAGAAACCGTTTGAACTACAGGTTTGCCAACGCTGCAAACGATGTACGCTTCTTTTTCGCCGACGGGGAAACTTCCTCGGTGTCGGCGGACTATGACGGGCACTTCGTTTCATTTATTCCGATTAACGCGAATAATGTTATTGCAGTGAAAGATGCACAGTATCAGCACAAAACCATCGGAGGTTACAGTTTGCACGGCAAAAACACCGTTGCTTATCCAAATCTGTTCAAAAATGCGGATTTCGTGTATGCAGCAAACAGCGATTGCCTGAAGGAGTATATCATCATGAAATGTGCCGATGCTCCGCTGACATACAGCTTCTTTGTTGAATCCGATTGCGAAATTCTGCAAGCTGAGGACGGTTCAATTCGCTTCAGCGACAGTTTCGGAGAATGCGTGTTCGAACTCGAAAAGCTCTTTGCTGTTGATTCTGCGGGGGCATACACCGATGAAATGAGTTTCACGTTGTCGCCGGTACGGGAGGGGACAATAATCTCTTTCTCCGTTCCGCAAAGCTTCATCTCTGCTTCCGAACGGGTTTTCCCTGTATTGATTGATCCTTCGGTAATGGTAACCGGTAAGGATAAGACACAGGATGCCTTCGTTTCAAGCAAAAACTCTGACACAAATTATTATGTTGATCAGTATT
>CALAXO010000087.1 GCA_937894955.1 uncultured Clostridia bacterium | reverse complement strand
GTTCACAGGCTTGTTCGAATCTCCCCGTTTGACTCCTCCGGGCGCAGGCACACCTCTTTTGCCTCGCTTGACGTAACTCCGATTCTTGACGATGATGCGGGTGATATTGAGATAAATCCCGATGATATCCGCGTTGATACTTATCGTTCGAGCGGAGCGGGCGGACAGCATGTTAACAAAACATCCTCAGCAATCCGCATAACGCATTTCCCGACGGGTGTCGTTGTTCAGTGCCAGAACGAACGCAGCCAGATTCAAAACCGCGAAACCGCAATGCGTATGCTCCGCGGCAAGCTGCTTGAAATCAAGGAACGCGAACGCATGGAACACATGGCGGATATTAAGGGTGAAATGAAAAAAATCGAATGGGGCAGCCAGATTCGCAGCTATGTTTTCCAACCCTACACAATGGTTAAGGATCATCGTACGGGCGAGGAAACCGGCAATATTCAGGCTGTTATGGACGGCGACATTGAAGCGTTCATTAACGCATATCTTATGAAGTGCTGATGCAGGCGGAAATTCACACTTTCGGCGGAGCTGTTTCGACCGTTTGCCCGAAGCGGCTCCGTCTGCAAAATTCAATCGGAATTTGCCGAAACCGCAAAATTCCGGTTATCCGATTAAATACTGATTCCGTCAAAAAACAGATTAAAGCGGTTCGGTACGTTTCGGTTAAAATAATATAAAGGAGCTTTTGCAGCGGCAGAAGCAAAGGTATAAAAAATGGGAAAATTTAACGGATTCAACACCGGCGCAAGCAACATGCAGGGGCTTATGCGCCGGGCACAGCAGATGCAGCAGGAAGTTGCCCGCGTTCAGGAGGAAGTCGGCAACACCGATTTCGAAGCAAGTGTCGGCGGCGGTGCGGTCAAAGTCGTTGTGAGCGGCAGCAAAGAATTCAAATCCATCGAAATCAGCCCGGCAGCAGTGGATCCTGATGATGTTGAAATGCTTCAGGATCTTATCCTTTCCGCAGTGAACGAGGCTATTCGCCTTGCTGACGAAACGATGGAAAAAGAAATGTCCAAAGTCACCGGCGGTCTCGGAAATCTCGGCGGCTTCGGCTTCTGATCCTTCGGCAGAACAAAATGAAAAGTCTCGACAGACTTATCTCGCGGCTCAACCGCCTGCCCGGAATCGGCATCAAAACAGCACAACGGCTTGCTTACCATATTATCGCCCTCCCCGATGACGATGCAGCAGCCCTTGCGAATTCGATTGAGGATGCGCACAGGCTTGTTCATTTTTGCCCTATCTGCGGTAACTATACGGAAAATGAGGTTTGCGAGATCTGCTCCGATCCGAAACGCAGCTCCGACACCCTGTGCGTTGTTAAGGATGCGCGCGATGTTATCTTTATGGAGCGTATGCGTGAATATCACGGAAGGTACCATGTTCTCGGCGGCGTTCTTTCCCCGATGGACGGAATAGGACCGGAGATGCTTCGAATACACGAACTCTGCAAACGCATCGAGTGTGAAAAAGTTAAGGAAGTTATACTTGCAACCAATCCCGATGTTGAGGGCGAAACAACCGCAAACTATATCGCAAAGCTGCTCAAACCCCTCGGCGTTCGCGTTACGCGCATTGCGCACGGAATCCCTATCGGCGGCAGCCTCGAATACATTGATGAAGTTACCCTGCTCCGTTCCATCGAAAATCGCAGAGAAATGTAAATCGACTCTGCACTTTGCGTTCGCGCCGCGCGGCAGGGGGTCTGGCAGTCCGACGCAGTTAAACTGCAATGCTTCGCGCGTTCGCGCCGCGCGGCAGGGGGTCTGACCGCAGGAGTCTCGGAGCGCACTCGAAAAATTGATGAACATAAACGATTATCAAAATCATAATTGCGGGTGCGACAAGCCGCAGAGAGCCAAGCCGCGCTTTTTGACTCACCGCGTTTCCGAAGCTGAAGCGGGGAGAAGCGTGCAGAGCCTGCTCAGGAACGAGATGCAGCTTTCAGGTGGGCTTGCTGCGCGGCTGAAGCGGGTTCAAAACGGAATTACTCTTAACGGAGCGAAGGTTTTTTCAAACGTCCGCGCCGCGGAAGGGGATATTATAGCGGCGGCGATAGGTTTTTGTCCGGAGCGATGCGGAAAATTGCCGTTTGAAGTGCTTTTTGAGGATGAAGATCTGCTGATTGTCAACAAGCCCGCCGGTGCAGCTGTTCATGGTTCGCGATACGACGACTCCGTGCCGTCGATTGAGCTTGCGGTAAATGAGTATTACGGCGGTGAAGGCTTTTTTCATCCGGTGAGCAGGCTTGACAGAGGCACGACGGGCGTAATGACGATTGCAAAAAACGGCTATATGCACGAACGTTTATCGGCTTGCCTGCATACAGACAGCTATGTGCGTTTTTACATCGGCATCTGTCACGGTTGGCTCGGGGTAAACACGGGAACTGTTGACATGCCCATAAAGCGGGAGGATGGTCCGTCCGTGCGGCGTGTTATTGACCCTTGCGGCGCGGAGGCGATCACGGGTTTTTGCCTTCCGAAAGACTATGGATTTAACGGCTGCCGCGGATTTGCGGCGGAGGGAAACGAACAGGCTGAAAACGTCGTTATAAAAAACGAAAAAGATGCTCAAAGATATGGAAACAAAAGCGGGCTTATTCCTGTAGAATTCCGACTTCGCACGGGGCGGACGCATCAAATACGCGTTCATGCGGCGGCAGTCGGGCATCCGCTTGCAGGCGATTGGCTTTATGGAACAGAGGAGCCGGAGCTTATCGGGCGGCCGGCACTGCATTCGTATCGTATGGAGTTTGTTCACCCGCTGCACGGAGAAAAAATCTGCATAAAGGCCGAATTGCCGCAGGATATGCAAAAACTTCTCGGCAGGCACTGAATACAACTGTGCCGCGAACAGGAATGAGCAAATCAAAAACAATGCAATAAAAGAGAATAAAATCGAGTGACCGACAGCTGAACCGGAAGTCACCCGATTTTTTAAGGCTTTCTAAACGAAAAACAAAATCGAAAATTATCTGTTATCGGCTTGCGTGCCGCACTTTGCCGCAGCTCTTTTCTTTTTATACACGCCCCACATGCGGAATGCGGTTGAAACAAGCAGCACACCCACGGCGACTGCGCCTGCAATTGCGGCGGTTGCTGATCCTTTGGCCCAGGCCTCGTTCATTTTGCTTCTTGAAATAAAATCCATTGTGTAGTACAATCCGGCACCTGGAATCAAAGGCACAAGTGCCGCCATAAGATAAGCTATCGTCGGGAATTTGCGGATGCGAGCCATGATTTCGGCATATGTGGATGAAACGGCGGCAGCAATAAGATAGCTTGTTGCTTCGCCGATGCCTGCACGCATACAAAGACAGCAAACCACCCATGAGATAATGCTGCCGACGAGACAATAGGGAATGCCGTTGCCGTGCATGTTCAAATACAGGCCGAATCCGAGAGTTCCCGCCATTCCGGCAATACATTGCACGGCGAGACTGTGTTCAACAAGCTGCGGGCTTCCGGCAATTGCGCCGAAAATCTGACGTGAAAGCCCGAATGCTGCGCTTGTGCCGACAACAAGCGCGATTGCAATGATAACGACCTGAACAAGGCGGTTGATGCCGGAAAGAGTGTCCCCATAAATAATATCGCGAAGGCTGTTTGTAAAAAGAAATCCGGGAACAAGTATCATTATTGCTCCTATTGAAACAACATCCGCATTATCGCAAAGACCTAATATGGTGAGGGAATATGCGGCAAATGCAAGCACAAACCCGCCGACGAAGGTTTTGAAGAACGTGTTGGCGTGCAAAAAACCCATGCCCTGAATACAAAGCCCGACTGCAATGCCGCAAAGCCCGGAACCGAGGGCGTCGCGCAGCGTTCCGTTGAAAAACACGGCAAACCCCGCCGCAATGAGAAAGTATGCGAGATACGCAATCGGCAGTTTGTATTTGCGGATGTTTTTTTCCGTTTCACGCAAAAGCTGCCGCGCCTGACGAACAGGCGGTGTTTCCGCACAGATCCGACGGCAGAATGCGCTGTACAGCTCAAAGCCGTCAAGATTCGTGTCAATGTTTTTAACTCTTCGAATTTTGGAGTAAACCTGCCCGTTTTCATCCTCCAGCCCGGCAAAAATGCTTCCGGGTATTACAAAAACGTCGGATTTGTCTATACCGTATGCTCCGATGATGCGCACGACGGTTTCTTCAACGCGGTATGTTTCCGCGCCGCAGCTTTGCAGCCGAACGGCCACCGCAACGGCAAAGTCCAGCAGCTCTTCGGGATTGGTCACGGCTGTGTTTTCGCCTTTGCTGCCGGCAGACTCAACACTGCGAACGGCAGCGGATCTGCTGCAAGGCGCTGCTGCCGTCGAAATCTTTTTATTTGAAAATCCGGATTTATTTGTTTTTTTGCTTTTCTTCATGTTTTTGTCCTTTCGGAGGGAAGATGAAAGCTTCGGAACAGGGCTGCCGCATTCTGTGCGGGGCGGGGATAAGTCCCGAATTTACCGTCGAGTATAACAGCATAGGGCGGAGAATTCAAGCGGGGAACAACGGCTTTTACGGTTATATTTTTGTATTTTTGTGTTGAACCGACAATGCGGAAGAAAGGACTGAAACAGTCTCTCTCCCGCATTGCGGCATTGTTCACTTGTAGGTGCTGCACGGATTGCGCCGAGCGCAGAGCATTATTCGGCGGCAGCGCAATTCGCACGGCGGTTAAATTTAATCCAACGTTCGGGATGTCAGAGCTTTATTCTCTGTCAGCAGCCGCAGCCGCAGCTGTTGTTATTGCCGCAGCCGTTGTCGCAGCCGCAGCC
>CALAXO010000086.1 GCA_937894955.1 uncultured Clostridia bacterium | reverse complement strand
TGCGCTGAGCATGACACGACGGACGAAAAATACGTTCGTGACGGATTCATCGCCGTGACTCCGCTTAAGTACGACATGACGGATTATGAGCGGCTTGAGCAGATTGCGGTATTTGCGGAAAGAACTTATTGAACGGCAATTTGCTGCAGATTTGAAAGTGAACCCATGGTTTAATGTGCGGGATAAAGAGGGCAGATTATGAAAATCGGAGTTATCGGAGCGGGCGCGGCAGGGCTTATTGCGGGCGCATTTGCGGCAAAAGGCGGCGCAAGTGTCGATATTATTGACAGAAACGAAAAAACGGGCAAAAAACTCTTTCTCACGGGAAAGGGCAGGTGCAACATCACCAATTCTGCCGATATCGATGCATTTCTGAAGAACGTGCCGCATAACGGCAGGTTCCTTTACAGCGCATTTGACGGATTTTTTAACGACGATATAATTGAATTAATAAATTCCTGCGGTGTTCGCACAAAACTTGAGCGCGGCGGAAGATATTTCCCCGAGAGTGACAAGTCGAGCGACGTTATTCGCGCATTGCAGACCAATGCGGTGAGGTGCGGAGCGAACATTGTGCTTAATTCAAGGGTATCAGGCGTTTCGAAGGCGGAGGACGGAGGGTTTTGGCTCTGCTTTGAAAACGGACGGCAAAAACATTACAATAAAGTAATCATTGCAACGGGCGGTGCAAGCTATCCTTCAACGGGTTCAACCGGGGACGGCTACGGTTTTGCAGAGAGTCTCGGTCACACCGTCGCCGCGCCGAAGCCGTCGCTCATACCGCTTGCTGCGAACGAGGCATGGGTGGGCGATTTGGCGGGGCTTTCGCTCAAAAACGTTGTTCTGCGCGCATATGCACCTGAAAAGAGTCAAAAAACAAAATCCGGCGAGCCATTTCCCGGGAAATATTCCGCAAATGAATCCGGAAATGCCGAAAACGACGAATATGCCTGTTCTGCGGCGGAGAATACGGCAAAAATCGAGAAGAAACAAAAAAAGCGCAAGCCCGTTTACGAAGAACTCGGAGAGATGCTGTTCACTCATTTCGGTGTTTCGGGTCCGCTTGTGCTCAGCGCAAGCAGCTACCTTGCAGATTCGCCAAACGGCGCATTGCTTGAAATCGACCTTAAGCCCGGGTTGACGGCAGAGCAGCTTGATCTTCGCGTTTTGCGGGATTTTGAAAAATACCGGCATAGACAGGTGCAGAATGCGATGTGTGATCTGCTGCCGCAAAGGCTTATCGGTGCGGTTTTGCATGTTGCGGGTGTTGATGCCGAAATCACGGTGGATAACCTGACGCGTGAGCAGCGGGGGGCAATTGTCCGAGCCCTTAAATGCCTGCCGCTGACGGTGCGCGCGGCACGTCCCGTTGAAGAAGCGATAATCACACGCGGCGGTGTGCTGATTAAAGAAATTAATCCATCAACAATGGAGTCGCGAATTGTGCCCGGGCTGTATTTTGCAGGGGAAGTTATCGATGTTGATGCCTGCACGGGCGGATTCAATCTCCAAATTGCGTGGTCAACGGGCTGCGCGGCGGGCAGAGCGGCGGCGGAAGCTCTTTAAACATACCCAACGCAAAACATTGCTTTAATAACACTGAAAACGGAGAAAATATATGACGGCGGAACGAAGTGAATTTGCAGATTTGGGGACGATGGGAAACATCAGCATTGCGATAGACGGGCCTGCGGGCGCGGGGAAAAGCACAATTGCAAAAGAAATTTCAAAAAGGCTTTCAATAACTTATGTTGACACGGGCGCAATGTACAGAGCTGTCGGACTCAAGGCAATGCGCATGGGGATTGACCCTGCCGATGCGCGGCGCGTGGTTTCGATGCTCGACGGCACAAATGTTTCCATTGAATACATTGATGGTGTTCAGCATGTTCTTCTGGATGGGGAAGATGTTTCCGGGCTCATCCGCACGGAGGAAGTTTCACATTATGCCTCGGTTATAAGCACGATTCCGGAAGTTCGCAAAAAACTTGTGGAATTACAGCGTGCGCTTGCAAGGATTCGCAATGTCGTTATGGACGGGCGCGATATATGTTCCTATGTTTTGCCCGATGCAACGCATAAGTTTTTTGTTACTGCTGAGCCGGAAGTTCGCGCAGCGCGCCGCTATACTGAATATAAGGCGGCGGGAAAGCTGAACGGCAGGAACTTTGACGATATTCTTTGTGAGATAAAACGCAGGGATGAGAGGGATTCAACGCGTGAGGCCGCGCCGCTTCGCCCGGCGGATGATGCAGTCGTTATCGATACAAGCGAAATGAATGTTGAAAGTGCGGTTGCGGCAGTGCTGGCGCATATCGGATAATGCGGAGCAGCTTTTTTTCGGAGGTTGAGAATGCTTTATATAATCGCATACATATTTTTTAAATGGCTGCTTTGGCTGATTTACAGACCGAAAGTATTCGGCGATAAGAAAAACCTGCGGCTTAAGGGGGGCGTTATTTTTGTTGCGAACCACAGAGCGTTGTATGATCCGCTGCTTTTGGTAGTCAGTTCACCGCGGATCATTCATTTTATGGCAAAAAAAGAGCTTTTCGACAACCCTGTGGGACGAGTCTTTTTTAAGTCACTCTTCGTTTTTCCGGTAAATCGAAAAACAGCGGATATGAAATCCATTCGGCAGTCGCTGAAGCTCCTGCGTGACGGCAAGGCATTCGGAATATTTCCGGAGGGCAGGCGTTCGGCAACTGACGGCATGGATGAATTTGAAAAGGGCACGGCGTTCATTGCCGCAAAATCCGGCGCGCCGATCGTTCCGGTATATATCAGCCCGAAAAAAAGCAGGTCGGGACGGTCTCTTCTGTATGTCGGCGATGTCATTCTTCCGGGAGAAATTGCCGAGCATTGCGACAGGCGAATGCTGAATGATGCAATAACGAACCGGATGCAGAACGAAATGGAAAAACTGAGTCTGCTCATGCGGAGCGAAACAAAGGGCAGAAAACGCACCGCAAGGGATTGAAAGCCGAAATAAAAAAGAAATCGGAGATTACGGAAATTGAAAATCATTCTTGCAAAAAATGCAGGGTTTTGCTTCGGAGGGCGCCGTGCGGTGGAACTGACGGAGCAAACTGCGGACAAGGTTGCTGAATCCGGCGGTGCGGCAAAGGTTTTCACCTTTGGCGAACTGATACACAATCGGGATGTTGTGAACCGGCTGCGCAAGGCCGGCATTGCGCCGATAGAGACACTTGACGAAGCAAAATGCGGAGATTACGTTATCATTCGCTCTCACGGAGTGTCGAAAAAGATTTATGAAGAGCTTGAAGCGAGGGGCATCAATTTCATCGATGCAACATGCCCGTTTGTTTCGAGCATTCACAGAATCGTTTCGGCTGCGTACAAGCGCGGCGAACAGGTTTTTATTGTAGGTAATCCGGAACATCCCGAAACTGTCGGCATAGACGGGCATTGCGGCAATTCGGCAATCTTTATCCGCGGGGAGGCGGAACTTCAAAAACTTGAGGGCAGGAGCGGCAGCCTTGTGGTTCAAACAACGTTCGATTCCGAAACATTTGCTGCAATGCAGCGCGTTATTAAACGAGAATATCCTCGCATCCGCGTGTTCAACAGCATTTGCAGCACAACCGTTGAACGGCAGCGGGAGGCGGAGGAATTAAGCAAAGAATGCGATGTTATGCTTGTTTTGGGCGACAAACACAGCTCAAATACCCAAAAGCTCCAAAAAATTTGTGAAAAAAATTGCAGAAATACCCTCAATGCCGCAAAAAAATGCGAAATTTCTCTTGATATATTTAAAAATAATGATATAATGATAGGCGTAGTTGCCGGTGCATCGACACCGGATTCGATTATCAGGGAGGTTATCAACACAATGAGCGAACAGGATAAGGCTAATGTAAATTGCGAAGCCGCAACCGAAAACGCAGCTGCAAACGCAGCAACCATCGAGGAAAATGCCGTATTTGACGAAGAGGCGATCAACAAGACCATCGTCCGAATTCACGGCGGTCAGGTTCTGACAGGCACTGTCATTCAAATTGTTGACGGTGAAATCAGTGTCAGCATCGGATACAAGTCCGATGGATATATTCCTCGTTCCGAGTTCTCCAACGATCCCGATCTGGATCCCGCATCCCAGTACAAAGTGGGCGACCCCATCGAAGTTGAAGTTCTCAAAGTAAATGACGGCGAAGGCAATGTACTGCTCTCCCGTAAAAACGTCGAGAGCCAGAAGGCGTGGGAAGAATTCACCGCCAGCGCCGAATCCGAAGGAAAGGTTCTTGAAGGTACCTGCAAAGAAGCAATCAAGGGCGGCGTCATCGTTTCCCTCACCAACGGTGCAAACGCATTCGTTCCCGCTTCTCAAGTTTCCACAAAATACGTTGCCGATCTTAAAGAATTCATCGGCAAACCCATGAAGATTAAAGTGCTTGAGGTTGACGCAAAGCGCAGGCGCATCATCGGCTCCGCAAAGGCAGTTCTCCTTGCCGAAGAAGAAGCTGCAAAGGAAGCGATCTGGGACAGCCTCACTCCCGGCATGAAGGTCATGGGCACGGTTCGCAGGATCGTTGATTTCGGTGTGTTTGTTGACATCGGCGGCGTTGACGGTCTGCTGCATGTTACGCAGTGCGCTTGGGGCAGAATCAAGTCCCCCGCAGAGCTCTTCACCGTAAACCAGAAGATCGAAGTTGTCATTCGCGAAGTCGATAAGGAAAACAGAAAGATTTCCCTCGGCTACAAAGAGCTTCAGCCCAAGCCCTGGGCAACCGCAGACGAAAGATACCCCATCGGTTCATTCGTTGAGGGCAAGGTCGTTCGCATTGTTCCGTTCGGCGCATTCGTATCGCTTGAACCCACGATCGACGGTCTCATCCACATTTCCCAGGTTGGCATCAAGCGCGTTGCAAAGGTAGAGGATGAACTCGCGGTCGGTGACCGTGTGCGCTGCAAGGTAGTCGAAGTTGACACTTCAAAGCGCCGCATCAGCCTCAGCCGCAGGGAAGCTCTCATCGAAGAGAATCCCGAGGAAGCAGAGCGCATCATGGCCGAAGAGCGCGAACAGCGTGAGCGTGAGCGTGCAGAGCGCAACGAAAAGCGTCAGCAGGAAGAGCAGACCCGCCGTGAGCAGGCAGCAGCACGTGAGGAGCGTCGTCGTGAGCGCGATGAGCGTCGTGCAGAACGCCGCCGCCGCGAGGAACCCGATTACGAGCTTCCTCCCGTTGAGTCCGCAACGACTTCTCTTGCATCTCTTCTCGGCAAGTTCGTTGCTTCTGATGACAATAAGTGATTCGAAACATTTCGAACGTATTTGCCTTTCCGTGGCTCAACCGCATTCTGTAAACAGGTTTTGCGGTTGAAGCCCGATGTTTGCCGAATGTGACAAACATAAAGCTGTATTCACGGATTCATCTTTGAAACAAGCGTTGAAGCTGCCGCAGGGTTTCCTGCGGCAGCTTTGTTTTGGTTTGCATACGAATTATTCGCAAAATCAGAAGGAACAAGTCCGCACTTTGCCGAAAAACCGGCTGCATTCACGACATACTCAAGATGTTGAACCCGATTTCGCCCTCCGAGATGCTTATTTCCGCATGTTTTGCGGTTGAAGTTTTTTTAATTGAGTGTTATAATTTGAAACGGAATAACACATAATCGGTCTGTGCGGAGCTTTTGTTCCGCACGAAGAAACAACAATAATCACTCAGGAGGCTGAAAATGGCTAAACTGTCCGTCACCGATATTCCCGTAAAGGGCAAGCGCGTACTCGTTCGCGTTGATTTCAACGTTCCCCTTGATGAAAACCTTAATATCAGCGATGAAAGCAGGATTCTCGGCGCACTGCCGACGATTAAATATCTTGTTGAAAACGGCGCAAAAACTATCCTTTGCTCGCATCTGGGCAGGCCGAAGGGAAAGGTTGTTCCCGAAATGTCGCTTGCACCTGTTGCAAAGCGGCTTGCGGAACTTCTTCCGAATGTTAAAGTTACATTTGCATCCGATTCAGTGGGCGAGGATGCGAAAGCAAAAGTCGAGCAACTCGGCGATGGTGAAGTTCTCCTGCTTGAAAATCTTCGATTCTGCAAAGGAGAAGAGAAGAACGATCCCGAATTTGCAAAGGCACTTGCATCCCTTGCGGATGTTTTTGTGTCCGATGCTTTCGGAACCGTTCACAGAGCACACGCTTCAACCGAGGGCGTTGCGCATTATCTGCCCGCCGTTTGCGGTTTCCTGATCGAAAAAGAACTTTCCGTAATGGGCGGTGCGCTTGCAAATCCGGCGCGTCCCTTTGTTTCGATTCTCGGCGGCAAAAAGGTCGGCGACAAAATCGGCGTTATCAGAAATCTGCTTGACAAATGCGACACTTTGCTTATCGGCGGTGCAATGAGTTATACATTCTTCAAGGCTATGGGACTGAATATCGGCAAATCCTATCTTGATGAGGAAAGCGTTGAAACGGCGCACAGCCTGCTTGAGGAAGCAAAGGCCAAGGGCGTGCGTATGCAGCTCCCCGTTGACTGCGTTGTTGCAAAGGATTTTGCACCCGATGCAGAGCATATGACGGTTGCTTTTGATGCAATTCCCGATGGCTGGATGGGCATGGATATCGGTGAAAAGACCGCTAAACTTTACGGCGAAATTATTCGTGAAGCAAAGACCGTTGTTTGGAACGGCCCCATGGGCGTGTTTGAAATGGATGCTTTCGCAAAGGGGACCGAAGCGGTTGCAAGGGCATGTGCCGAGTGCGAGGGCACAACGATAATCGGCGGCGGTGACTCCGCTTCCGCAATTAACAAATTCGGTCTCGGCGACAAGATGACCCATATGTCAACGGGCGGCGGTGCAAGCCTTGAATTCCTTGAGGGCAAAACGCTTCCCGGTGTTGCCGCGCTTCTTGATCGTCCCTGCCGCAAAAAACTTATCGCCGGCAATTGGAAGATGAACAAGAACTGCGACGAGGCGAAGCAGCTTGTTTCCGACCTGCTTCCCCTTGTTGAGAATGCCGAATGCGATATCGTCGTTTGCCCGCCTTTTGTCGATCTTTGCTGTGCGGCAAAAGTTCTTGAAGGCAGCAACGTTAAACTTGGCTCTCAGAACATTCACTGGGCGGCAAAAGGCGCGTTTACGGGTGAAATCAGTGCAGACATGCTGAAATGCATAGGTGTCGAATACGCAATTATAGGTCACAGCGAGCGCAGGCAGTATTTCGGCGAGACGGATGAAACCGTGAACATGCGTACAAAAGCTGCTCTTGAAAACGGCATTCTGCCCATAGTTTGTGTGGGTGAAACCCTTGAACAGCGCGAAGCCGGCATTACCGACACCTTCCTTGCGGGTCAGGTCAAGGCACTTTACAACGGTATTCCCGCCGAAGAGGCATTGCGCATCACCGTTGCATACGAACCCATTTGGGCTATCGGCACGGGCAAAACCGCAACGAACGATGAAGCAAACCGAACCATCGGCGTAATCCGCAGGGTTATTGCAGAGCTTTACGGGCTTGATTTTGCGCAGCACACCCGCATTTTGTACGGCGGAAGCATGAACGCAAAGAACGCCGCAGGGCTTAAGGCAATGCCGCAGATTGACGGCGGTCTTATCGGCGGCGCAAGCCTTGCTGCGGAAGATTTTGCAAAGGTCGTTTTGAACTGATAAAGCATGCAATGCAAAAGGAAACGGACTGTAAACACGGCCGCCGGCTGCATTGCAAACGGTAAAGATATTACACCGCACTATGCGGAATAAAAATATTTCAGTCCCGCTCCCGAATGAACATGCTTTCGGGAACGGGCAAGAGGTATAGATTGAAAAAACTCACTGCACTCATCATTATGGACGGCTTTGGCTGCAACCCCGATTCCTACGGAAATGCAATCATGCCGCAAAACACAAAAAACCTCCGCACGATTTGGAATGCATATCCGCATACCGAAATAGGTGCATCCGGGCGCGATGTCGGTTTGCCGTCGGGGCAAATGGGCAATTCCGAAGTCGGGCACACCAATATCGGCGCGGGCAGAGTCGTTTTTCAGGATTTGACAAAGATTTTTGACCTTGCGGAAAGCGGCAGGCTCGGGAGCTGTGCAGCTGTTCGCGAGGCGTTTGAAAATTGTCGTGAGCATTCCTCTGCACTGCATCTTATGGGACTCCTTTCGGATGGAGGGGTACACAGCCATATCGATCATCTTTTCGCGCTTCTGGATGCCGCAAAGGCGGCAGGAATGCAAAAAGTTTTTGTACATTGCTTCACCGACGGACGGGATACGGCGGTTGACAGCGGGCTCGGTTTCGTTCGCACACTGAAGGCTAAGCTTGCCGAATGCGGCTGCGGAAAAATCGCAACCGTTGAAGGCAGATATTATGCAATGGACAGAAACAATAACTACGACCGTACGGAAAAAGCATACTCCGCACTTGTTTACGGCGAGGGAGACATGTTTTCGGATGCAGAAGAGGCCGTTAAGGCATCCTACAAAAACGGTGTTACGGACGAATTCATAAAACCGTGCGTAATAACCGAGAACGGTGAACCAATTGCAAAAATTAATACGAACGACAGCATTATTTTCTTTAATTTCCGCCCGGACAGAGCGCGCCAGCTTACACGCTGCTTCATCGACAGGGATTTTCCGCATTTCGAGCGCAGACGCGGTTACTTTCCGGTCAAATTCGTTTGCATGAGCCGGTATTCCGCAGAATTCGACGGCAGAGTCAGCCTCATTGTTCCTCCCGAACAGCTTTCCAACACCATGGGCGAGTACCTTTCCTCCCTCGGAAAAACTCAGCTTCGCATTGCGGAAACGGAGAAATACGCTCATGTTACTTTCTTTTTCAACGGCGGAATCGAACGCGTTTTCGATGGTGAGGACAGGATTCTTGTTCCGTCACCCGATGTCGCAACATATGACATGAAACCGGAAATGAGTGCGTACGAGGTCACGCGCCGCGCATGCGAATGCATTGATTCGGGCAAATATGATTTTATGGTTCTGAACTTTGCCAACACCGATATGGTCGGACATACGGGCGTTTTCGAGGCTGCCGTCAAAGCTGTTGAAACGGTCGATGTTTGCGTCAGGACGCTGGTTGACCATATTATCAAGAACGGCGGAGCTTGTCTCATCACTGCCGACCACGGCAATTGTGAGCAGATGCTCGATGAAAGAGGTGAACCGTTCACCCCGCACACAACAAATCCCGTTCCGCTCATCTGGGTTTCGGAAGAGGCAAAGGGTAAAAAACTCCGTGACGGCGGAAGATTATGCGATCTTGCGCCGACGCTTCTTGACATCATGCATCTGCCGGTTCCGAAAGAAATGACGGGCCGCAGCCTGATTGAACGATGAACGAATTATATAATTGACAGCATTCGAAAATTATGCTTGCATATTTGGCTTTTTAATGCTATAATGCCAAATGCAGTTGAAATTGAAAGGGTTTATTAGTTATGCAGACTGTTGAAATTATTGTAAACATCCTTATGGTCATTGTCGCCGTGCTTCTTGTCATCGTTGTGCTTGCGCAGAACGCGAAAAGTGCCGGTCTCGGCAGTGCATTCGGCAACGATACGACCGCTCTCGGTCAGGCACGCAACGTAAAAGCGGGCAGGGAAGCAAAGCTTCAGAGGCTTACCGTTATCTTCGCTTCCGTTCTCGGTGTGCTTGCTCTTGTTCTGCTCGTTATCGGCTGATGTTCATGCGCTCGTGTTTCGGGCGCAACGATCTGAATTTTGATTTTGCTGCGCAGCATTTAATCTTTTGAGTGCTGCGTTTTTGGCAATAAAAGAGGTTAAGCAGCAATATGCCCGTAAAACGCGGAGAAAAACAACTTGCCGAAAACCGCAAGGCTCGGCATGAATACTTCATTGAAGATACCTATGAATGCGGAATGGCTCTTGTCGGAACAGAGGTCAAGAGCATTCGTCTGGGCAAGGTCAACATCAAGGACTCCTACGTCAAAATCAAAAACGGCGAGGCGTTCGTTGTCGGTATGCACATAAGTCCGTACGAAAAAGGCAATATCTTCAATCGGGATCCCTTCCGCGAGCGCAAACTGCTGCTGCATAAGCGTGAGATTTTAAAGCTTCTCACGCTTTCGCAAGCCGACGGATACAGCCTGATTCCGCTCCGTCTCTACCTTAAGGACGGAAAAGTGAAATTGGAACTTGCGGTTGCAAAAGGCAAAAAACTTTACGATAAACGACATGATATCGCCGAACGCGATGCAAAACGCGCAATGGACAGGCGGAATGCCGATGCTTATTGACGGAGTTTCCGCCGATTTCGCTGTCTGTCCGCTCGGAAACCGCACTGCTTAAAACACAAGCCCACCTTCTGCACATGATCAGAGTTGCAGCATGGTTTTGTTTGTGGTATAATGTTAATGCTTGGGGGCGTACATGGTTTCGACGGGGATCATGGGTGCCGGATAAGCGAGCCGAAGCCCCGAGCTTCGCTAAAATCGGGAAAACTCAAAAAATAAACGACGAATCCAATTTCGTACCCGTCGCTGCTTAACCGGCGACTGTCCGCCCGCCGCTGCCCACGACGGCGGTAACGGGCATCATCAATGTGGGGAACCAACCCGGGCTTGACTTGACCCGGGCGGGATTAAAAGTCTACTGAAACCGTAATCCTGTCGGTAGGAGTGCGGCAGAGGGAATGTCAAAATATCGACTACGCTCGTAGAAAGTCTTGTAAACAGGTTTTCGGACAGGGGTTCGACTCCCCTCGCCTCCACCAAAACAATATAATCCGAACCTTTTGCC
>CALAXO010000085.1 GCA_937894955.1 uncultured Clostridia bacterium | reverse complement strand
CTCAACAAAGGAATACGTTGACAACGTTCGACATGATTTTTTCTCCGACTATGTTTTTGTTCTGACTCCGAACGGCGAGATTATCGACCTGCCTTTGGGCTCAACGCCCGTTGATTTTGCGTACCGTATCCATTCGAACGTCGGCAACCACACACAGCACGCAAAAGTCAACGGTGCGCTTGTGAAGCTTGACTGCAAGCTTAAAACCCACGATGTTGTTGAAATCATTACGAACCCGCAGGCAGCGCCGAGCCGCGACTGGCTTAACTTTGTAAAAACATCCCAAGCCAAAGCAAAAATCAAACAATGGTTCAAAAAGGCGAACCGCGAAGAAAATATTGTCCGCGGCAAAGAAATGCTTGCCGATGCCGCAAGACGGCAGGGACAGAAGCTTGCCGACCTTACGAAGGCCGAATTGTGCAAACCTCTGCTGAAACGCTTCTCCATGAACGAAATGGATGATATTTATGCAGCCATAGGCTACGGCGGAATCACAACCGGGCAGGCGCTGCATAAACTGATGGAAGCCCGGCGAAAAGTTCAGCGCGAAGAGGAGCTTGCACGCAAACTTGAAGAGCAGGAACACGCTCCCGCAAAAAGTTTTGACGCAAACGGAAGAGCCGTCATCGTCAAAGGCGAGGCCAACATGGTTGTTCGCTTTGCGCAATGCTGTTCTCCCCTGCCCGGCGATGAAATTTTCGGATATATCACGCGCGGCAGAGGTGTTTCGATTCACAGCAGAAACTGCCCGAATGCCGCAGCACTGCTTGCCGATGCGGACAGGATAATCGACGTTTCCTGGGCGGACGGCGAAAGTGCAAAATTCCCCGTAACAATTCATATCGTTGCTTCGGAGCGCGTCGGGCTGCTGATGGATATTTCACAGATGCTGATGAACATGAAAATCAACATCAATCTTGTCAATGCAAAACCTGTTGAAGACGGCACAATGATCGAAGCCACAATGGGGTTTCAGGTCCAAAACGCCGATCATCTCAACAGCATTATAAAAAATCTTATGAAAATTAACG
The DNA here is from genome assembly GCA_937894955.1 of uncultured Clostridia bacterium. GTDB lineage: Bacteria > Bacillota > Clostridia > Christensenellales > CAG-138 > PeH17. Next base: position 461 of record CALAXO010000085.1, on the reverse strand, counting down.
GTGTAAAATCCGTTTCAAGGGTGCGATCCTTATGAGAGCTGTTGTTCAAAGAGTCCGCCGCGCAAGCGTTTCCGTCGACGGCGAATGTGTCGGCAAAATTGAAAGAGGGTTGCTTTTGCTTATCGGCATAGAGCCTTCCGATGCGCAGAGCGACATTGACTATATCGTTAAAAAATGCACTCAACTCCGCATTTTTGAAGATGCAGACGGCAAGATGAACCTTTCCGCCGTTGAACTCGGGTATGAAATTCTGCTGATTTCACAGTTCACGCTTTTCGGCGATGCCCGCAAAGGCAACCGCCCGAGTTTTATTGCTGCCGCTCGTCCCGAAACAGCGATCCCCGTTTACGAAAAGCTCATCGATGCCTTTCGCGCTCAGCTGCACACCGAAACAGGTATTTTCGGCGCAGATATGCAGGTTGAGCTTGTCAACGACGGTCCGGTCACGATTCTGCTGGACA
>CALAXO010000084.1 GCA_937894955.1 uncultured Clostridia bacterium | reverse complement strand
AGAGCCCTGTTCCCGTAAAAACCGAACGGCCTGCCGAGCAAACCGATTCCCCGGTGCAGAACCCCACACAGGTTTCGGCAGGCGATTATATTCCTCCTGTGCAGACGCCTTTGCCTCTGCCTACGGACGAACCGGATCCGTTCGCGATAGAATTACAATTCGATAACGAAAACTTTGGGCGTGCATTTAAATACAAATACGGCACGGTATACGTATCGGACAGAAACAGCATTGCGGAGCTGCATCTGAGGCGGTGCGGATTGATGTATGTTGATGATTTGACAAAATTTGCTTATCTTCGCGTGCTGGATCTTTCCGAAAACATGATTTGCGATTTATCTCCGCTTGAAAAGCTTACCGCACTGCGAAAACTGAACCTCGACACGAACAATATTTCCGATATATCACACCTGAGCGAACTGACGGAGCTGCTGGAGCTGGATATTGACAAAAACAATATCTCCAACCTTTATCCGCTGACGCCGCTCAAAAATATGACAAAACTGCTTGCGCATGAAAACGAGATTCATGATCTTCAGCCGCTTTCGGAGCTTACAAAGCTTCAAAAGCTTGGTTTGCGGAGCAACAGCATAAGCGACCTGCGCCCGCTTTCAAAACTCGTTGAGCTGCGTGAACTTTATCTGCATGATAACAGCATTTCGGATGTTTCACCGCTTTCAGAGCTTCACGAATTGCGCAGGCTGAACCTGCATGATAATGTGCTGAGCGATATTTCCGAGCTGCGCAGCCTTGAGAACATGGAACGGCTTTGGATATATAATAACGGCATTTCAGATATTTCCGCTTTGGCGGGCATGAAAGAACTGTCCGTTCTGTATGCGGGCATGAATTCGATTGAGGATATTTCCTCTCTTGCGGAGCTCGTCAACCTGACGGATGTTTCGCTGCACAACAATGCAATAACGAATGTTTCGGCTCTTGAAGAACATGTGAATCTGAAAAAGCTTGATTTGTCCGGCAATCCGCTTGATGATTCTGCGGTGGAGGTGCTTTGCACATTGACGGGACTGAAAAAACTGGATTTGCAGAGAACCGGCATCTCACAGGAAGGCATTGCGGCAATCCGTGCCGCATTGCCGAATGCGAACGTGCTTGCTTGAGACCGAACAACAGCTGTTTGCTGCGTTTGCGTGCCCGTTAATATTGAAAAAAACCGAAACAGACTGAAAAAAGTATAAAAAATATAAATCAAATTTGCGGAGAAAAGCGGTTGATTTAATACATGTACCGGTATATAATAGGTTCAGCGGACGATATTGTCCTGATAGATACGCAGGAGTTGTTCGCGCTTAACTTACAATGAATAAATTCGTTAGGAGGATTCCGGAATGCCACTCGTAACCAGCACCGAAATGTTCAAAAAGGCCTATAACGGCGGATACGCCATCGGCGCATTCAACGTCAACAACATGGAGATCATCCAGGGAATTACCGAAGCTGCGAAAGAAGAAAACGCACCGCTCATTCTTCAGGTCAGCGCAGGCGCAAGGAAATATGCCAACCACACATATCTCATGAAGCTTATTGAAGCAGCCGAAATTGAAACTCAGCTGCCCATCTGCGTGCACCTTGACCACGGCGACACGTTCGAGCTTTGCAAGAGCTGCATCGACGGCGGTTTCACCTCCGTTATGATCGATGGTTCACATTATTCCTTCGAAGACAATATCAAGCTCACCCGTCAAGTCGTTGAATATGCACACGATCATGGCGTTGTTGTTGAGGGTGAACTCGGAAGGCTTGAGGGAGTTGAGGATGATGTAAACGTTTCTGCAGAGGATGCAAGCTACACAAACCCCGCACAGGTTCAGGAATTTGTTGAGCGTACCGGTGTTGACAGCCTTGCAATCGCAATCGGCACCAGCCACGGCGCATACAAATTCAAACCCGGCACAAAGCC
>CALAXO010000083.1 GCA_937894955.1 uncultured Clostridia bacterium | reverse complement strand
TCTTGAATCGTGCGTCCGGTGATAGTCAATGAATTGTAATCTCCGTCTGTGCCGGTATCATTCATGATGATATATGTGCCGGCAGGCAGAGTCTTGAAGGAGATCTTTCCTGAATCCGATTTGCGAATGAGGGTGTGCTCGCGATATATGGATAGCTTTCCGGGGCTAAAACACGAAAGTGAGATTTCCATGCTGTTCCTTGTACGGAAAGAATAGAACTTTCGGGATAGTACGGTATGATTGATATTGAAATCCTGCTGGAATGTTCCGATAAGAACTGGGGCGTCGAGACTGCCTCCGTTAGGGGTGGTGCTGGCACCTGCGATATGAAAAATCACGGGCTCGCTGTCCTGGATAATGCGAGAGAGTTTGAATAGATATGATTCCGGTTCCAGTTCCATTTCCAGTATGTCTCCGGGAGAGTTTTTGGAATAGACTTTGCTACCGTTTTTGTCAAACACTTCGATGCCGGCATAGATACCTTCCGCTATGGCATTGAAATGATTACGGAAAGATGCGGACAGGTACAAGGAAGATATTTGTTCTGCAAGCGGAAATTGCTCGGGAATTATGGTGATGGTGGTGTCGACTTCTTCGGAAAAGTTTCCGATATGTATCGGACTCTCGGCAGATGTTCCAAGAATAGTTCGAAAATGGAAATTGGTACGGATTATTCCTCCTTTGCTGCCCGCATTGGAAATACCGGCAGAAACAGCAACCGCCATTGCATCCATGCTCAGTGCAACGGCTGTTAAAAACAATTCCCAAATACTCATAACAACAGATTTTGTCGGTTTAAATTGGGGGAGAATGCAACCTGAATGCACTCAACCCCGATTAAACAGCCGCATAAACAGAATCGTCCGAAGTGCGCCCCGTGTCAAACCCGAGCGTCATTTTCGGGTTCATCGGGTTCGTCATCAAGAAGTTCGGCAAAGACTTCGAAAAGCTCCTCGAGCAAAACTTCGTTTTCAACGGGAATGTAAGCATCGCCCTGCTCGTCCTTTGCGATTTTCACAAAAATTACTTCGGGTTCGTCGTCGTCGATCTGACCCTCCGGAACGAGTGCGGCGTATTTCACGCCTTCATAGGGGAAAGTCATGATGTGCCAAAAGTTTTCTTCGCCGCCGTCATCGGTCACAAAGGTCACGGGTTCAAGCTCGGCGGAATCCTCGAATTCCTCGGACCGAGGATTATTTTTTATGTTTTCTTCAGTCATAACATTGCCTTTCAAGGTATAAATCATTATTGCGGAACGGACTTCATCTCAACGGATGGAGCGTCATATAGCCTTCGAGAATGACCTGTGCGGCAAGTCTGTCGATAACTTTGCGGCGTTTTTTCCAGTTCAGCTCCGCTTCAAACAAAGCGCGTTCCGCAGCAACGGTAGAAAGCCTTTCGTCAAAAAAGTCGTGCTCGCCTTCCCAGCCGTTCAATACAACGGCGGCAAAGGCGCGAACCTTTTCGGAAGCAAAGCCGTAACTTCCGTCCATATTGCGCGGCATTCCGAACACGATGCGGCAGGGGGCATAGCGTTCCGCACATTTGCGAATGTATTCCCCGTCCTTTTCATCATCTCCGGTGCGGTTATAGGTTTCGATGCCCTGCGCGGTGATTCCGAGTGCATCGCTGACGGCAAGCCCGACGCGCTTGTCGCCGACGTCAACTGCAAAATAGCGATATGCCATAGTGTATCTCTCCGAATTAAACGGCAAACCAACTCTTTTCGCCGTTGAATTTATTCCACAATTATAACTCATATCCGCCTTTCGGTCAACCCGAAAAAGTCGGAAAGCGGCCGTTTTTCGAATAACCGTGATAAAAAAACTGTTATTCACCGAATGCCCGAAAAAAGAAAACATCGGGGACGGGCCGCAGCTTCCCGCTTCCCGCTCCCGATTATTGTCTGCGGGCATTTTTGCCGGACGGTTCCGAAAGTACCGATTCAAAGCCGATTAAGCGAAAAATGCGGACGCGTTATTCAATATATCTTTTATGCGCATTTAAAAAATCGACAAATGCCGAAAAGCTGCGCTTTCCGAACTTTCCGTCAACGTTGAGCCGCTGCCCGTCGGAAGCCGTATAGCCCGCAGCGTTGAGCATGGCCTGAAGTGCGGACACGGGTTTGCCCTGCATCATGGGGCTTGTGAGTGCAAAAACAATGCGATCCGGACTTTCGTCAACATAATCACGGTAACAGATATCGATGTCCACTCTGCCCGCAATGCCGTCAACATTTCCGGTGCCGCGTTGCCACATGGTGAAATCTCCGGAATAAGTCGGCCTTGAGGCGTATTGAGCAAGCCAAATGTCCCAGCGGCGGGTCGTTTCGGAAGGAATAAGAGCCGAAAGCCAGTATTTGCTGCTGTAAAGCATGGGCTTATAGCCGCGTGCTTCGATTCGCGTACAGAATGCATCGATTATCGCGCCGCGTGTTTTTTTCGGCATTGCAAGGAACTGAGCCGCCTCGAAATCCATTGCAATCGGATAATCAAGATAATACGGTGCGCACTCCTCTGCGGCACGCTCCGCCTCTTCGGCAGCAGCAAAAGCAGTGCGTGCTCTGCTGTAGACATATGCGCCGACGGGCAGCCCGACGGCGGCGCAATTGCGCATGTTGCGGTGAAACTCCGGGTCAACGGTGTTTACACCCTGTGTGCATTTGATAATTGCAAAGCCTGTGCCGCCCGCTTTCACACGCGCCCAGTCGATTTTCCCCTGATAGCGTGAAACATCAATTCCGGTTCGGACAATTCTCCGTTCATTCATAAAAAGTGCAACCCCTTTCGCTTATTCACATAAGCTTATTCATGTGCTGCACGATTATGCGGCATATTCATTTATTGCACGGCTGTGCCGCCGACTGCGGGATGATTCGTATGTGGTGCCGATACGGATTTGCCCTTTCCCCTGCCTTTTTGCCGCCTTTATTTATGCAGCAAAGACGAAAGCGGCTTGTAAACGAGGAAGCACAGTGCAACATCCAGCGCTCCTTTGAAGAAAGTGAACGGCATGTTGAAAACAAGCAGGCATTCCAAAAGCCCGTCGGTTGAAGGGCGAATGGATTGATACATGCCGATGATAGCTTCAAGCGGCAGATCATAGAGTTTCACATATGCGGGATAGACAACGAAATAATTCAGCGGCACGGACAATACGGACATCAGCACCGCGCCGACAAGTGCGCCTGTCAGCGCACCCTTGCGGGATTTGTATTTTTTATAGATGAATCCGGCAGAAAACGAGAATACCGCTCCCATGATGAAATTGAACGTCTCGCCCACATATGCCGACGAAGTGCCGTGCAGCAGGGAAAAAAGCACGTTTTTGAGCAGCGAAACAACAACACCGTAAACAGGTCCCAACGAAAATGCGGCCAAAAGCTCGGGCAGATCCGAAATATCAAGCTTGACAAATGCGGGAATCAGCGCGGGAATCGAAAACTCAATGAACATGAGAATAAAAGCTATGGTTGAAAGCATAGCGGTTACGGTGAGTTTGCGTGCGCGGGTTTGTGATGACATAATAAAAACACTCCTTTTATCATTTGCCCCTGAAAGAACAAGTCTTCCGGGGTGCATGACACAAAAGAGCGTTGAGATTACGCGAAAAAGTGCGCAGCACAGCTTCTCTCATCCGGACTGTGACCGTCGGTACCGGAATTTCACCGGATCATGCGGCAAAAACGCCGCTTGCGGACTGTGACCGCCGGTGGGGAACTTCGCCCCGCCTCGAAGACTGATGATTCAGTTGACAGCATGATTATACTCCGTGCGGCGCAAAAGTCAACAGGGAATTTTAAGAGGGCTGTTGTATATGTCACCCTCCTGTTCAGTTCCATTCCTCGGCAAAGAGAAAATCGCGGATATCCCGATGCTTGATGCCGTTTCGACTCATATCAAATTCATCGAGGGAAACAACATATTTCGGAAAGTTGTCGCGAATGCTGTCATATGCACCGAACTCACGGCTGATTGTTTCTTTCGGGGGATAAAATTCACAAGTTATGACCGATAAAGATTCGCAATTCGACAAAAATTTCGGATAAACCTTAAAGATGCGGGAAAAACTTCCGAACGTTAATTCCGACTCTTAAATCACAAGGACGGCGCGGATTGCGCTGCCCCATTCGGCAGCAAGCTTTTCGAGTGAATACGATGCGTTTGCAGGGCTTGTTGAAGGCAGCGCCGTGACGGTGCAGCCGAATTTTGCGGTTTCATCGGAAAGATATTTGCGAAAAAGCTTTTGTGCCGTTTGACCGTTTAAAAAAACGGCTTTGATTTGCGTTGAACGGAGGATTGGAGCAATATCGTTTGCGGTAACGGCCGAAATACTGCCGTCCGCCGAACCGCGTATGCTGCATTCGGCGGCGACATCCCAAAGTGCAATATGATGGGTGCGCAAAAACTCCTGCTTTTGTTCGATCGTTTGCGGCAGCGGCGCGTTGAACACGGAGGAGAGCTTGCGCCAAAAGCGATTTTGCGGATGCCCGTAATAAAAGCCGCTTTCGCGTGATTTGACCGAGGGAAAACTGCCGAGGATGAGTATTTGAGAATCGTCGCCGAAAAAAGGCGGAATGCTGTGCTTTTCGACGGCGGCGGAAGTTTGAATTCTGCTCATGGTTCGTAAAAAGATTCACAACGGGATGATTTGATAAGGGAAGGGCCGGAAAACGCGGCAAACTGCGCCTTCCGACCCGGGCACTTCAAATCCGAAAAGGAACCGGGCAAGTTTTGATTCGTTCGAATCCGGATTTGTCTGTTGACGAAAAAACTTAAATTGTTCGGCTCTTTATACTGAAATCAGCCGGACTTTGTTAGGCGTTTCAGTACTTGAGTGCGGAGCGGATCGCCTTGCGGAAAGGCGGAAGCAGTGCGATGATGACGCAAACTGCGATGTCCGCAAACATATAGGGCGCGTTGTACAGAAGGGAGTACATGAACGCGGACTGTCCTGCCTCGGCATATTCGCCGAAGAAAACCGCACCGGTGAACAGGTGGCAGAGGAAGCGCAGAGTACCGCCGATAAGAACGGAGAAGACGAGGTTGTGCTCGCCCCTTACAAGGCCGCCGAGTCCGATAACGCCGAAAGCGATGGGGTAGTCAACAAGCATCTGAATCCAATGCGTCATTTCGGGATTCTGGATATATTGGAGGAAGCCGTAAACAACACCCGCCATAACGCCGTATTTTGCGCCGTAGTGATTGGAATAAACCATCAGCGGCAGCATGCTTGCAAGGGTTATCGAGCCGCCGTTGGGCATTGAAAAGAGTTTGAAATAACTCAAAACAAAGCTTATTGCGATGCAGAGCGCACCGTGAACAAGGATGACCGTCGGAGTGGGATTGCCGGTAAAAGTGACGGGCTCCGTGCCTTTTTTCCAGCGTTGAACAAGGAAAATGATGAGCGCGGCGGCAAGCACGGCTGCGGCTGCAAAGAAGATCCAACCCTTTGTGTCAACGCCTTTGAGCTTTTCAAGCAGCACGAATTCGAAATTTCCATCATCGAACAACATAAAAAGTTTCCTTTCCGAAAATAAACGCCCCCGCAAACGGTGCGGAGGCATGAAAGCACAAATTTTCGCACCGCTTCCCTACGCAGGTATTACCCCAACAGGTTCAAAGGTTCTTTCTCAGTACAGCGGGAATAACCCGTGTACGCACCCAGCGGATGTGTTCAGTTTTCGTTTCCAATTATAAGGCCGCGCTGCCGAAAATGCAACAGTGCGAAGCAATATATTGTCACAATATGCGCATGAAGCACCCAAAAACTCCGATGCACATGTGGAAAAACGACTGCAATCGTGGTAGAATGAAGTTTAATGCGGCGGCAGCGCAACGCTGTGTCCGTGCAATGCGGCAAAAGCCGAAAGAATAAGGAAAATGCAGAACGGCATGAATACAATCGAAAAAAATACTAATATTATTGAAATAAGTGATATTTCGGCACCGGAGCTTGATGTTTTTGCAAGGATGACGGAAACGCAGCTCCGCAGCAAACTGGAGCCGGAGAAAGGCATATTCATTGCTGAAAGCCCGACCGTTATCAGAATCGCGCTTGATGCAGGGTATGAACCGCTTTCGCTGCTTGTTGAAAAAAAGCATGCTGCGGGACAGGCGGCGGATATAATTGAACGCACGGCGGGAATCCCTGTTTACACGGCCGAAACGCAGCTGCTTTCAAAGCTTACGGGTTATTCGCTCACACGGGGTGTGTTCTGCGCAATGCGAAGAAAGCCGCTCCTTTCGGCAGAAAGCGTTTGTGTCGGCGCAAGCCGCATTGCCGTTTTGGACGGAATCGTTGATTCAACAAATATCGGAGCAATTTTCCGCTCTGCCGCCGCGCTCGGCATGGATGCGGTGCTGCTCTCTCCCACCTGCTGCGATCCGCTTTGCAGGCGTGCAATCAGGGTCAGCATGGGCACGGTGTTTCAGATTCCGTGGGCGAAATTGCAGCCGGATGAGGAAGAAAACAGATTCGGGCGGCTGAAAGCACTCGGTTTCAGGCTTGCGGCAACGGCGCTTAGAGAGGACTCTGTAAGCATTGACGATCCGCGCCTTGCTGCAGAGCCACGCCTTGCCGTTGTAATGGGCACGGAAGGAACCGGGCTTGAACAATCTGCGATAGATGCTTGTGATTATATTGTGATGATTCCGATGCATCACGGGGTGGATTCATTGAATGTTGCAGCTGCAAGTGCGGTTGCGTTTTGGCAGCTGGGAAGGAGAACGGAAAGCTGCTTCAATAATGCGGGCTGCGGCAAAACCGACTGAAAACAGATTTTGCAGGCAGAAAACTTGCACAATCGCCGCAGAGGAATGACAATTCCCATATTTACTTTACACCGACAAACCTATAACGATTATCGGTCGGTTACTTATTGCGGCGAAAAAAGCAAACGAAAGATGATAACACGCATGATTAGACTGCGTGAGGAAGCGTTGAGGCTTTTTTCGGAAAAGGACTGTGCGGGAACATCCGTGAGCGGCGTTTTTAACAACCCGATACTGATTTGGGGTCGGTACTGCCGAAGCCTTTTTCGCTGCAAGCTCACAGTGCCGTTCCGATTTCATCACACACGGACGGACGGTGCAAATGCGGGCGAATTCCTTGCGGAATTGCAAAGGATGACAGCAAAGCTGAGATGATTCGGAAGGCAATTTTAAAATTTAATTGTAATTTAACATGTGATAGCTTGAGCAGGACAGCACGGGAATCAGTACGGAAATCAGTGCCGCGACAATCGAAATGATCGCAAGCACAGTGAAGAAAACAACGCATTTTTTAATCGTGTTTACGTTTTTGAAATTGCAGCAGGCAATATAAGCCTGTTTTTCCGCGTTGGTAAGATCGCCTTGGCGAACGGTATAAAATTGGTCAGGTTCGTTGCTGTACACATCTCTGTACCGGTAAACGCCCGCAGGGAGAGAACCGGTGGCTTCTAATTGCGCGGCGTATGCTGCGTTTTCTTCAGCAGTGCAGTTGACTTTGACGGTAAAGCCCATTTCATCATAAAAAGCGGAAAGTTCGAGCTTGGGATTTCTTTTGCGGTTCGACATTTTTAACTCCTTTTAGTTTATGCTGTGCTATTCAAATTGAAAATGTTGAGCAGGAACAAATGGGATTATTGTTCACTAATAATAGAATACCATATCAAAAGAGTAATGTCAAGCTATATTTGAGCGCATTTAACGCCATAAAGTCTGAGAGTTCCCGCAGCATCGCGATCGATACGGCAAAATTTGAAAAGGATCGCCGAGGCGGCAGAAACTGTCGGTTTATATTTGTGCATTCGCGCGAACAATACAGGCAGAAACCGTGCCGCGATAAATGCGCATAAAAAACGGGTAAAAATGCAGCGGGCGAAAAAATGTCTTGACATGCGGTATTTTTTACTGTAATATGATATTGCGGAATCGCCACATGCGGCTGCAAATGCGGCATTGAATCCGCATCTTTGAAAAAAATCAGGAGGAACACTATGAAAAAATGCGAGAACTGCAACCTTATCCTGCAGGACGGTGATGCTTTCTGCCCCAAATGCGGCGGAGCAACAGTCGAATGCGATTCCGGCAGCCCTGCCGAAGGTGAAACAGCCTGCAGTTGCAGGGGAAATTGCGGCTGCGGCGAAGAAAATTGCGAATGCGGTGAGCAGGCGGCGGAGAACATGCAGGCAGAACCTCGGATGCAGTTTGTTGACGACGGAAAAAAGAAAAAGAGCAAAAAAGGTTTTTTTGCCGCAATTATCGCGGCGGTCATCGTTGTGCTCGGCATCGGCGCGGCTCTTGTTTACATGTTCGTTTTGAACACCCCGTCAAAGCAGTTCCTTATGGCGCAGGCAAAAATGTTCAAAACCGAGTGGTCGGGCGAAATAACGGCTGAGGACATTCTCAAGGGCAAAGGCCAACCCGTCAAAAGGGATTTTTCATCCGATGTTTCGGTTTCGATTGACACCGACAATCAGAACATAAACAACGTTTTGAGCAAGCTTTCGCTGGAATATAAAATCAAAGACGAAGGCAGCGAATACCTTCTGAACGGTGAACTGGATTATAACGGCTCCCCCCTGCTTTCGTGCGTTTTGACGGCGGACGAGAACACCGTTGGTCTTTATGTACCGGAACTTTCAAACAAATATTACGTCACCGAGAAGGGACTTGCGGAACAGGTACTCACGAACGAATACGGACGCGAATACGACCCCATCGAGTACGACAAGCTTGACAGCATTGAAAAAGCGTACAACAGCCTTGTTAAAAGATACGGCAAAATCCTTCTCGGCGGCATTGACGATGAGGATGTTAAAGTCGAAAAGAACGTGACCGTGCAGCTTGAGCTGCTTGAAAAGGAGTTCAAGGGCTGCAAGGTTTATACATACACACCCGATAAGGAGCGCATTGCGGCCGCGCTGAAAGCCCTCAGCGGGGAAATGCGTGAGGATGAGGAACTTTTTAACTATGTATGTTCACTGACAGAGTTCTATTACGGCAGCGATGCGCTCACAATGCTCGGCGCTTACGTTTCCGAAACCGGCGTTACGGAGGCGGAAACATGGCAGGAAAGGCAGGCGGCACTTGCCGATTACATCGCGGAACATGCCGATGAATTTGCACGACAGCTTGTTGAAACCGAGGTTCGGATGGAAATCGTTGTGCATAAGGGAAAGCCCGTTATGCAGACCATTCGCGACAGCGAGGCTGCGGTATGCTTTGAAATCGTTTCCGACAAGGAAGAACTTCTGCTTGCGTGGAAAGGAATAAACGATAACTATCAGGCAGGCACAAGTCTTGTTGCCGAACTGACCCGCGAAGACGGTGTGCTGAACGGAAAAGTTGATATCAATAATATTGATTCCGGCGAAAGCTGCAGAGTTGTGAGCGTTGAACTGAAGGATATTTCAAGCGAAAAGAAATCGGCTTTCGGTATCCCTTATGGCACCGTAACGGTTACGGTTACCGATGAAGACGTTCTTTCGGGCGAGGAAATGACATACACCCTCAGCACGGGTGCGTCGGAAAACGGCGGAACGGAACATTTAATGAAGATGGAATTGCCGAAATCGCTCGCGCCCTCCCTTGAGTCTCTCGGCTTTTCCGGCACGCTCAGCGAGATGACGCTGAAGATTTACAGCACCGACAAGGCTTCAACCGCAAAGGCTCCCGACGCCGATTCAACGAACCTTTCTTCCGAAGAAGAAATTGAGGATGCGTTAAATGAAATGACCGAGGAACTTGCGAATATCATCCTGCAGTTTGCGTTTTCCGAAATGATGTGAGGATGAATATCCGCAACGAACTGCTGCGATAAAATTTGACTGCCGCTGCGAGGGAACGCGTTGCGTGAACTTGCGGCGGCAGTCGGTGCATTTAATGACTATGGAAAAAGAACAGGTTTTAGTGCTTGAAAACATAACAAAAGCGTACGGAACAAGGTTTTCGAAAGAAAAAAAGCGGGTTCTCGGCCCTGTTTCGCTCTGCGTTCGAAAGGGCGAAGCTGTCGGAATCACGGGAGAAAACGGTGCGGGCAAAAGCACGCTGCTTTCCGTTGCGGCGGGCATTGAAAGGCAGGATGCGGGAAGAATTGAACTTGCGCCGCTCGGACGCGGACAGTTGGGATACGTTCCGCAGGAAATCGCACTTTATCCCGCATTGACGGGAATGCAGAACCTGAGATTCTTTGCGTCGGCAGCCGGGCTTTACGGGCGGAGGCGCACAATTCGGTGCAGGTACCTTTTGGAAAAAGTGAACCTTGAGGACAAGGCGGACAAGCCCGTTTCAACATATTCCGGCGGGATGCAGCGGCGGCTGAATCTTGCCTGCGCACTGGTTGGGGATGTGAAATTGCTCCTGCTTGACGAACCGACGGTCGGAGCGGATGAAAAATCAACAGAAATAATATTGAATACAATCACCGCTCTGAAAAACGGCGGCTGTGCGGTGCTGCTCGTTTCGCACCGTTCGGAGGATATTGCGCGTGTCTGCGACAGGGTGGTGAAACTGAAAAACGGGGTTGTTGAAGATGGCAGTCGGTAAAAAAAAGCACAAAACAGGTTTGGGGCAAGAGTGGTTTCGGCTCCGTTCGTTTGCCGCATGTGTTCGGAAGGATATCTGCCTTTTTTCGTCTGCGGCGGGCATTGCCTGCCTGCTTCTGCCGTTTATTGCTGCCTGTCTGCTTGCTTTCGGGCTGAATGATGCGCTTGCGGCGGAAAATGTGATTGAGCCCTTTCCTGTCGCAATAATTGACAGGGACGAAACAGTAATGTCCCGCGTGCTTATCGGGCAGCTGCGGCGCATTGAGCTTTTTTCGGAAATTCGCTGCATTTCCGGTTCGGAATTTGATTCCGCATTCCGAACGGCCGAGGATGCAGTGCCGACGGTTGATTTTGAAGAGGATATGCTTGCGGGGTGTGCGGCGGCGGTCACGATTCCAAAGGATTATTTCTATTCGGTTTACTATATGGACGAGGGCAAAGTTGATGCATGGCTGAACGGAGAAATGCCGCTTGAAAGTGAGTTGACGGCCGATATAATCGAATCGGTTGCGGAAATAATGGCGGGTGAACGCGCGGCAATGCTTGCTGCTTTCCGCATTGCGGAGGGTGATGAACCCTCGGCGGAGGCGGTGCAGCGTTTCCGTGATGCATGTGCCGATGCGGTTTTGGACAGCGCAATGGGGCGAAGGGCCGTTTTTAAGGATTCACCGGGTGCTTTCGGGGTGCGTTCCGTCGAGGTGATTCGCGAAAAATATTTTGTTTGCGCCGTGTGCATGCTGTTTTTCAGCGTATCGCTCGGAATCATGAAAACAGTTCCCGACGAACTGCAAATGGGAACCGCAAAGCGGTTCATCTGTTCGGGAGGGTCGCGAACCGCATTTTCGGCTTCAAAATTTGCGGCGGCAGCGATCGTTTGCGCGGTGGGTGCGGTTCCGCTTATGCTTGTTTTTAAAACCCCGTTCAGCGCACGTTTATTGCTGACGCTTTTGCTCGGCTCGGCGGTCTGTGCGGAGTTGATGTTCCTTTTGAGCCTTGCTTTCAAACGAACCGAAAGATTCATGCTTGCGGGCGGAATCGTGATGCTTGCGGCACTTTTCGCAGGCGGGGTAATTTACCCGCTGAATCTGATGCCGGAAGCGGTTCAAAAGCTGAGCATTTTGTCTGTGGCACGGCATATGTTTGCAGGCGTTGTCCCGGAGGCGGCGGGCGGCGGCTGCGGCTTGGGTTCGCTTGCGGCGGCGGCCGGGATTTTGGCTCTGCTGTGCGGTGCAGCGGCGGCTGCCTTGGGCGGAAGTGCTGCGCGTCGGCACGGTTCGGCAAAGGAGGGAGCATGATGATACTTCGGCTTGCATTGCAAAAAGTACGTGCAATGGCGGGCGGATACGGCTTTTTTGCAGCGGTGCTTGCCGTGGCGTTTGCGCTCTTTTTCATCATTGCGGCCACTCTCGGAACGACGCGGACGCAGCTGCTGCGGATTGCCCTGACGGATGAGGACGATTCCCCGCTTTCGCATGAATTTGCCGAACTGCTGAATGATTCTGACGGTGAAATTACCGGCGGTAAAACGCGGTTCGTTTCGGTGAGGTTCGGAACGCGGGAGGAATCGGAGGAGGCTGTTCGCAGCGGAAAAGCGGAAGGTGCTTTGATAATTCTGAAAGGTTTCGGCGCGGGGCTCGAATCCGGAGAAGAGGCGTTTCTTGAATACAGGGCTTCCGCCGATGCTTCATCGGCACAGGCGGCGGAGGAAATTATCTGCGGGCGTGCAGTTGCGCTCCGCAGCAGGCTTCGCTCCGCGGGGTATGCGGAAAAGCTGCTGAACAGGGACTTGACGGAAAAAGAGCTTTCCGAGCTTGAAGTCGCCGCGAAAGAGTATTATAATGAACAGGTTGGGGCTGTGCGGTTCGAACGCATCGGCGGAAGCGTTGAAAAAGCGGATTCATCGGTTTTCGGCGCACTCCGAGCACGGTTTTCGGGCATAGGTGCGTTTGCGGTGCTGACGCTGCTGCTGACTTTGGGGTCGTGGACGGGCTCGAATGCGGCACGGGCGGCGGAAAAACGGCTCGCAGCGGAAAAAGGCGGAGTGAGCATTTCGTTTTGGAGCAATTTTTTGGCATTGTTCATATGCGGAATTGCGATGTATGCCGTTATGTATATTGCTGCTGCGGCGGCGGGAAGAAACTCCCCGAATGGGCATGAATTGCTTGCGGCGGGCTGTTACCTCTTCTGTGCAAGTGCGCTTGCGCTTGCTGTCGGCGGGGCGGATATTTCGGGGCGGATGAACCTTGCGGCACCGTTCATTGCGTTTGCAACAAGCCTTTTGGGCGGATGCTTTGCGGATACCGCTGCTCGTGGCGGATTGTTTTCAAAACTGGCGCTTTTGACGCCGCAGGGGCTTTGCATTGCGGGAGCGGACGGCAGCGTCGTCTGCCTTGCGGTGCTTGCGGGAGCGGGCGTTGTTCTGCTTGTGTTAAAGCGGGCCGCACTGCGGGCAAAATTTGCGGAAAGAAGGTAGATTCTCGATTCCTGTAACACGAACGGGCTTTACCGGGGAGGAAAAATGAGCTTAAACAGAGATTTGACCGTCGGCAAACCGGGAAAAGTGCTTTTGCGGTTCTGCCTGCCGTTGTTTGCAAGCATAGTATTTCAACAACTTTATAATATTGCTGACAGCTTCGTTGCGGGGAAATTTATCGGCAACGATGCGCTTGCGGCGGTCGGCAACAGCTATGAAATTACATTAATTTTCATTGCGTTCGCGTTCGGCTGCAATATCGGCTGCTCCGTCATTGCGGCGCAGCTTTTCGGTGCAAAAAAGTTTTCGGATCTTAAAACGATGGTTTACACCGTTCTGATTTCAAGCGGTGTGCTTTGTGTTGTGCTGATGGCTTGCGGTTTCCTGTTCGGCGGTGCGCTGCTGAAGCTCATTCGAACCCCGACCGAACTGCTTGCGGATTCAAAGCTTTATCTTGATATCTATATTGCCGGGCTGCCGTTCATGTTTTATTATAATGTCGCAACCGGAATTTTTTCCGCAATGGGCGATTCAAAAACTCCTTTCATCTTTTTGGCGTGTTCATCAACGGCAAATATCGGCATGGATATTCTGTTTGTTCACAGTTTCAACATGGGTGTTGCGGGTGTTGCGTGGGCAACCTTCATTTGTCAGGGTGTGAGCTGCATTCTTGCGGTTGCTTTTGTTTTGAAAAGGCTTCACACGATCAAGAGTGAAAACCGTGATGAAAGGGTTCCGGCTTTTTCATGGCATCTGTTTGCACGTTTTGCGGCGATTGCCGTGCCGAGCATTTTTCAGCAGAGTTTTATTTCCGTCGGCAATATAATCATTCAAAGCGTTATAAACAACTTCGGTGCGGCTGTCATGGCGGGATATTCTTCCGCCGTCAAGCTGAACAATATGGTCACAACATCGCTCACAACCCTCGGAAACGGCATTTCAAGCTTTACTGCACAGAACCTCGGTGCTGCCAAGCCGGAAAGGATTAAAGCAGGATTTGCGGCCGGACTGCGGCTTGTGTTTGCAATCTGCGTTCCGCTTGTGCTTTTGTATTTCTTTGCGGGCAGACAACTTGTTTATGTTTTTTTGGAAAGCCCGACAGGCACGGCAGCGGATATCGGAATGCGCTTTTTGCGGATAATTTCGCCGTTCTATCTTATTGTTGCCGCAAAGCTTGTTGCGGACGGCGTTTTGCGCGGTGCGGGCATGATGAAAAAGTTTATGGTGACAACCTTCAGCGATTTGACTCTGCGCGTTGTGCTTGCGGCGGTATTGTCGAAAACCGCACTCGGAACAACGGGAATTTGGCTTGCATGGCCCATCGGCTGGACGATTGCAACCGCGCTGTCGCTTATTTTTTACGGCACGGCCGATTGGAAAAAATGCGTTAAAAAGGGCGGGGAAAGCATACCCGTCGAAGCGGAAAACGACGAAGCGGAACTTGAAATGCAGACGGAATAAATGCTTTCGGAAACAGCCGAAAACTCACGAAACCGGTTTGATACGCAGCGGCAAAAAAAATAATGCCGTGCGGAGCGCAGATATCGTCCGTGCGGCATTTGAATATTCGTTAAAAATCGGCGAACAGGCCGGGTGGAATCAAATTTCGGTACAGCCGCCGACGGTCACGAAACCGTCAAGCTTTCTCCCGCTTTTGCAAAGCGGACATTCATCGCTGCGATAGACATTGTATTCGTTCAAATCGCTGCGCATGAAAATGCTGTGAACGGGTAAGCCGGCAGCTTCTTCAACGGCGGAAAAAATCGAACCTATGCCCACGGGCTTGCCGCCGTAATAGCGGATGCATTCGGCAGCACGGGCAAGACTGCGCCCTGTGGAAACTGTGGACATGAGCAGAAGAATATTGCGATTCGTAACATACTGCTGCATATCGCTGCTGAAGACCAATTGGTTGTTTGAATTTATGCCCGGAGTGATGATGTTAACGGTTGCGCCGCTGTTAACGCTGTGACTTGAATCGATGAGATCCTGTGCGATAAATGCGCCGATAACCTGTGTGTTTTCAAGGCAGATTATCGTGTCAACAGGTGTGCAGCGAAAAAATTTTGATATTTCGTCCGCCGCTTCGGCCGCCATTGCTGCATTTGACCGAATCTCTGTCATGCTGATATATCTGTCAACATGGGCATGTCCCGTTGCAAAGTGCCCGGAATAGATGCTCAGCTTAATGCGCCTGTTGCCTTTTGCCGTTATGGTGATGTTGTTTGACAGCATAATGAATACAATCCCCTCGTGTCGTAATATCGGAGCATGAATTTGAAATTTCTATGCTCGATATACTTATTTTAACATAAAGTGTTTTTCGGTTCAAGAGAGAAATATAAAGAATTTAAACAATAATGAAACAATCACTCAAAAATCGTGTCCGGAAAGGCGCGCTGAAGCTTCATAAGCGTTTCGGCATCCATCCCCGTGCCTTCAACGGCGGAAATGAATTGCAATTCCTTCATACTGAAAAACAGTGAAAAATCGTCAATCGGGTTGCAGGTCAATATTACTCTCTGAAGGCTGCGCGTCTTTGACAGCAAAATGGAAACATCAGTCAGCTTGTTTGAAGATAAATTCAAAATCAGCAATTCGGTGCTGTTGAGCGGTGTTTCGCAGCTTTCGATTGCGTTGAACGAAAGATCAAGCGTGTGAAGGTTCTTCAGCGAACAAATCGGATCCATGTCATCGATCCCGTTGCTGCTTAAGTCAAGATAATGCAAATCGGTAAGCGAAGAAATCGGCTCGACAGCAGTAATATCGTTGCCGTGAAACGAGAGTGTTTTAAGCGAAGACAGATTTGAAATCGGAGAAAGATCCGAAATCGAGTTGTTGTCCGCATATAGGTTGATAAGTCGGGGAAGAGAGGCGATCGGAGACAAATCCGAAATATCGTTGCCGCTGATATCAAGAGTTTGCAGGGAGACAGCGGATGAAAACGGTGCCAAATCCGGGATTGCACACTGACGGATACTCAGTTCACGCAATTGCGAAAGCCGGGACAAAACGTTAAAATCGGATGCCGAAACATTGTTGAGCGTCAATCGCTTCAGTTTTTTCAGTTGAGTGAGCGGCTCTAAGCTCTGCACGGTGTTGAAGGATAAATCAAGCTCAATAAGGTTTTCAAATGCGGCAAGTTCCGAAATATCGTTGATGCCGCAGTGACTTAAATCAAGCCTTGTGACGGAAAGAATATCTCCGAGGAAGATTTTGCCTTCCCAAAAAAGCTGCTCTCGGACGCACTGCTCCAAGCGGCGATTTTTGAAATAAAACAATTCGTACGTTACGGAAATTTCGTACGGAACAGCGGTCGGTTCAACATCGGGAGTTTCAATGCCGATATTTTCATTCGGCGCGGGTGAAAACGGAACGGTGCCGATGTCCGAAACACAGGCGCACAGGGCGAACACTGCGGCGGCAGCGGCAATAATCAGAACAGATATAAGAAAAAATCGGGATAAATGATGCAATTTTCCGCTGCGTTCCGCTGCCTTGAAAAACATCATCGGCTTGCTCCTTTCGGGTACATCGGGCGTTGTGCTGCCGCAAAAATATTTTATCGGGGATTCGATGAAAAGTCAACCCGAAAGGCAGCGCTGCAACAGCTTTTCGTACAGGTTGAACCAAGGCAGGCCGCACTTCTTCGGATTAAATGTTGAATCAGCCGAATGCTGCTCCTGTCTGTCTGCAAATAGCGTTTGGTTTCGGAATTTCAGTTTGAGCTTAAGCGTGCATTGTTGTAAGAAACAGCAATGTGACTCGGCGCAAAAATCACTGCCGCAGCGGTAAGAGGAATTGACCTTGAAATGATCCCGCTGAATAAAAACAGCAAAGAGGGCAAAATCGAGAGCGCAAGCGCACGAAAAACGGAGCTTTTTTTGAAACAGACAGCCCATATTGCGCAATATGCGGCGGCAAGCGCGGCATCAACAACGAGATACAGCGTGAACGCTTCATCGGAACCCCAACCGTAGCAGAGTTTTGGAATGTTGAAAATCATAAACGCTAAACTGCCGAATCGGCCGATCTGTTCGGCAATTTCGACAAAACGATTATGCCAATTGTTGCTGAACCCGTCCTTGCAGCGAACTGCAAAGATGATGTTCGGAATAAGAA
Source organism: uncultured Clostridia bacterium (assembly GCA_937894955.1). Classification (GTDB taxonomy): domain Bacteria; phylum Bacillota; class Clostridia; order Christensenellales; family CAG-138; genus PeH17. Next base: position 5,822 of record CALAXO010000083.1, on the reverse strand, counting down.
TGATCGCAACGAATATAACTCCGTAAATATTGATTATTTTCATGACTGTCCTCACAGATTACGTTGATGAACAAAGCCGCCGCAACCGAAACGGGCTGCGGCGGACTTATGGCGGAGAGAAAGGGATTCGAACCCTTGATACGGTTCCCCGTATACACGATTTCCAATCGTGCGCCTTAGACCAGCTCAGCCATCTCTCCAACTGTATGTGCAAAGCATCATACGGCACTTGCATATAATACAGCATCGGGCAAAAAAAAGCAAGCTTTTTTTGCAATGTAGATGATATATTATTGATATTCACAACCTTTATTGCTCAGGTCAGATTAATGTGCTATAATCGATACGAAAGGGGAACGAAATGCAAAAGAAAGGCGTTCGAACGGCATTGGCTTATGCACTGCCGGGTTTGTTGAGTGTTGGATTTGCTGTGTTTGCGGCATTCTCGAAAAGAGCGGACAGGGCGGGCATTTTGTTCGGCGGCGCCGCGGTTTTGGTTTTTATGCTGCTGATTTTTCGGTTGCTGCCCGTTTTTTTTGACTTTTTTACAGAGGACGAAAAAAAACCTCCGTGTGCGGACTTGGGCGCAAGGAGCCGAAGTCGGCTGCACCCGTGGGTTCAAATCATTCTTTACGCATTCATCATTCAGCTTATTACAATTGCTGCAATATATGCGGCGGATATGAACCTGAACGGTTATTCGGGAACCGTCCTTCAGACTTATGCGCGCCTGTTCATAACGGGGAAAGGCAGCTCTGTTTGTGCGCCCGATGCGCTGAGCGGGCTCGGCTTGCTTTCCGCACTTGGAGAATATGTATTTCCGCGTGCGATTGCTGCGGGTATCGGGGTTTACAGAGATGCTGCGCTGCTCGGGATTTCGACAGCGGGGCTTGTTTTTGCACTGAACACGATTTCAGTGTGTGCAGCCGCTGTAATGCTGTATGAACTGATGCTGCTCGACTTTGAAAAGCGCACGGCAGTGTTTGCCGTCAGGATCCTGCTGTTTTCACCGATGCTCATTTTACTTTTGCTGCCTGCATCGGGCTTATCGATATTTCTCCTGTTTTCGCTTGCGGCTGCGTATTGCGCAAGGCGCGGATATTATGTTCGGAGCGGACTTTTTGCGGCGGCTGCATCGGCATTCAATGTGTTCGGCCTGCTGCTTGCGCTGCTGCCGATAACGGAAGGCATACGTGCCTGTCGTTTGAAAAAACGTGGTGGTGAAAAGATTGCGGGCAGCAGCGTACGCTGCGCGGCGGGAGCGTTGCTTCCGGCTGCGGTCTCGGCCTGTATAATCGGCGGCTTGATATACTGCGATATGCTCAATGACTGCTTTTTGAAAGCTGCGGTCGGGCTGCGGCAGGGGTTCAGGTTTATTTTTGAATCTTCGGTCGGGCTGCTCAGCCTTAATGCACCTGAAATATGGGTGAGTTTTGCCGCCTGTATCACACTTATTCTTCTGCTCTTTGCGGGAGGGAGAAAAATCAGACTGAGCTATTCGCTGTTTTGCTTTGCATGGCTTGCAATCGCTCTGCCCAACGTCAACGCGGAATACATATTGGCTTTGACGGCGGCGTTTCCGTTTTTACCGCTGTTCGTTTCGGCAATTGCGGAAAACCGCGCCATGCGGGTGATTGCCGGCGCTTTGGGGTTTGCATGTGAAATTGCATTCGCCGTATTAATGTTCATTTAAAAGCTTTGCTGTGCAGGTGCATCGGAGCAGACGGCCTGAGAACGGATTGCACAAAATAAAATCAAAGATAAGTTACAAAAGCTCGCTGCCGCCGGTCACTGCGGTAACGAGCTTTTGGATTTTTAACAGAGTTATGCATACATTTGCATGAGTTTTCTTTGGAACAAATCAGGCAAATCTATTTTTCGGCAGCACATTCCGCTTTGTTCGCAGCGGTTTCGGTGCTTTCTGCTTTGTTCGGAAAGCGAACTTTTGCAAGCAGCGAGGTGTTTTTCATCAGCCACCAAAGTGCAATGAGCACCTGGAGCACCGCCGCAATGATATAAATGAGGGAAACGTTCCGAACGTTCAGCGAGATATCAACCGAAAGCGCAATCCCCCAAACGATTCCGCAAACGGACAGATAGCTGAAAATCGGCGGGTGCCAGAGCGCGGACAGCACAAGCGTCACGATGAACATTGCGGGGATTGCATAAATGAACGCAAGCCAAATTCGCGGAAGGTCGGGAAAGGCAACTTTGAATGCAAAAAAAACAACGGCCGCAACAAGCCACACCAGTCCGACGGACATCAGCGTTATGATGCTGCGCTTCAGCTTGGGGGCAGCACGGTGGCTCTTTCGATGCTTTTCGGTCAAAAAGTCGTTAACCGTTACGCCGAACAGTTCCGCAAGCATGACAAGAACAAAAATATCCGGAGCACCGTCCGCCCTCTCCCACTTGGAGATGGATTTATCCGAATAGTGGATTTTTTCGGCAAGCTCCGCTTGAGTAAGATTGCATTCACGCCGATAGCGCACAATGTTATCGGCAATGATTTTTTTCACTTTTTCATCATCTCTAACTATCATGAGGTTATTTTACAACAACGAGCGAAAAAAAGCAACAGAAAATCAATTATAATGCGATATATAAATTTATTAACAAAAACATTAAAAAAGCACGCTCTACTCACGGTAGAATGCATTTTTTTGAACTCTACCGGCAGGAATCGGCAGCGTAGAATTCCGTATGCGTGCAATAGGGTGCATTTCGGCAGGGAATATGATACAAAATAAACTGCGGAGCAAAGCAGGGACACCTGCCTCCGGCTGATTTAAACAAGGGAGACTTGTGCAGAAAAAGAAAAGCGAAAGGAATTTAAAGAAACATGGAGAATCTCAGAGCGAATCACTTTGAAAGTCAGGACGGCGGACTCGCCAAAAACGGATTCGGTTTGTCGGCAAAATTCAAACCATCGGACAGCGCGAAAAAGCTGCGCACTGCCAAAATCATTCGGGTCGCAACCGTGCCGCCGATTTTTGCGGCTTTGCTCACAACGATTCTTTATGTTGCAATGGGTGACGCTGCGTTTGCAAACAGGTTTCACTATGCCGAGGCCATTTTTTCGCTCAGTCTTCTGCCTGTTGTTCCGTATGCGCTGTGTGCGGTGATTCCCGCATTGAAAAAGCGCGGAAGAAAGTTTGAAAGGATGGTTGCGATCATTTTCTCGGTGACGGGTTACCTTATGGGTGCGGCGTTTGCTTTTTTCGGCGGTGGAGTGCAGGTTGAAAAGGTTATGTTTGCAACCTATCTCTGTTCCGGGCTGTTGCTGGCGATACTTTCTTTCATGTTCGGATATCGCGCAAGCGGCCATGCCTGTGGTGTTGCGGGACCCGTCGCAATGCTTACGGTGTATCTCGGCGCTGCGTTCCTGCCTGCTGCTTTGCTTTTGGTGCCGATCGGTATATCGTCGGTTCGACTCGGACGGCACACTGTGCTTCAATTTATAATCGGTTCGGCGGTTTCGGTTATTTCGTTTGCTGCGATGTATCTGCTTGTGCCTGCGCTTGGGCTGTAAAAAGACTGAATGCGTTAAAAATAATAAAATAATAAGGCGTATGAAAAAGGAAGCTCCCCGTAAGGGGGGCTTCCCCCGTTTTTTATGTGCAGTTCAAAGCGGCGGAGACCCGCGGAATAAGTGATTTGAGAAATGCAGAAATGCTGTTGCAAATGCGTCAAAGAACGGTCTGCTGCAAAAGAATAATCAGCGATAACTGCATACAGCCGCAGGGGAAGCGGATGTATGAGGAGGGGGCTTTTGCAGCAGCAGATTTCCGAACGGAAGATTCGGAAGAAATGTGGTGTCCGCGCACTGCTGCTGATGCCGCATGGATGGTGAAAGAAATGAACCGTGACATGACAGCGGCGTGCGGACCGTTCGGTGCGATGTATCTGTGCCCGTTTGTGATACATCGCGGGGCGAGATATCTGCGGCAATGTGTTGCCTGTGTGCATATAATAACAGAATAAAAATTATTTTGCCGAATATGCGCCCGAATTGCATTTTTCTGTCACAAAACGGACACGGATGGCGCAAATGAGCATATATTGACATTGCATGTACTTTTTTATGTACAACGGCGGCAAGAAAGGCGCGCTTCATGCGGCATCGAAAAGCGGTGCCGCAAACAATGTTCAAAGAATTGCCTAAATTCAATTGTTGAAAAAGAAGTTCTGTTATGCTACAATGTAGATTGGATGGGAATAGGGTCGGTTCGAGCTTTGAAAATGCGGAACAGCCGAGCCGTGTTCCGAATAAAAAACGAAAAGAAAAAGGAGTTAAACAATAACGGATGAAAAAAATTGCAACTGTATTTACGGCGATTCTTCTTGTTGCCGCAATGCTGCTGCCGCAGGCAATGCTTGCGGATCAGGGCGCGGTGTTCACGATGAACGGCGCGGACAACGTTCCTGCCGGAGGCACCTTTGATGTTACGCTGAGCGTAAGCGGGGAATATGCAGTCCATGCCGCACACCTTTCCATTGAATACGATCCCAATTCTCTCGAACTTATCGGGCTTGAAGAGCTGGATGTCATGAAAAACCTTCGTTCCGGGAACAACCTTGTTGTGCTTGATTACGAGACGCTTGCCTATCAGGGCAAAATCAAGCTTGGAATCGGCATGCCGACCGATGCAATGAACGCGAAAGGTGATATCTTCAAAATGACTTTTAAGGTCAAAGACGGCGTTGCGGTGAATCAGCAAATCGTTTTGATCGTAAATGAATTTGTGAATGTACCCATCGGAGGCGAATCCACTCCGCAGGCGTTCACGACCCATAACGCGATAATCACAATCAGCGGCGCAAAGGATCCCGAGGGTGGATTTAACCGCGGGGAAGAGGCTGTCGGCGACAACAAGACGTCGGCTCCGAACTATCAGCCCACCGAAACAAAACAGCCCGCCGAAAGCAGCGACCCGACCGGAAACAGCACGCCCGAACCCGGTGCGGACAGCACCAAGACCCCGAATACAAAACCCGCCGACAACACGAAGACACCGTCAAACAACAACGGAGAAAAAACGTCCGGCAACGTTTGGCCCTTCATCGCTGCGGGCGGTGTGGTTGTTCTCGGTGCAGCGGCAGGCGTTGCAGTCGCACTTTCCAAAAAGAAAAAGAACAACGAAGACAACTGAACGGTTTAAGTCTTAAATCGGGCTGAATAAATGACTTGACCGGTTTTTGTACGGCAGCTGACGGTAAACAGGCGGACAGAACGGGAGTGTCGGAGCAATTTCGACCTCCCGACTGATTTGCACAGGCAACATTTCCGACCGGGAACCGATTCAGCCGTTCATGCACAACGGAAAAGCAAAACGCCGAAAAACGGCAGCAAAATTAAACACTTATTCTTATCATTAAATGAAAGACAGAAGAAAGCATATGAAACGAATTCTTGCAGCTTTTACAGCTTTGCTCGTTCTCTTTTCGCGATTTTATGCCGATGCAGAAAAAAACGGCAATTCAGCACCCAAAATCGGAGAAAACATTTCGGACTTTGTTTCCGAAACAATTCACGGAGAAAACACCAACGGAGCAGTTTTTGCTCAAAAAAAGATAACGGTTCTGCACTATTTTTCAACTTGGAGTGCCGCATGCATAAACGAGATGGAATATATGCAGACGGCGGCAGACGGTTTCTTCAACGATATCGGGGTTTACGGCTTGCTTTATGAGGATGCGACAAGCACTCCGGAGGCATGTGCCGAGCTTATGGAAAGCGCGGGGTACACTTACGATTGCATTCGGCTTGATTCGGTGCTGAGCGCACTTGTTTCGGAATACAACATGATTCCGCAAACGTT
>CALAXO010000082.1 GCA_937894955.1 uncultured Clostridia bacterium | reverse complement strand
ACAGTCAGTTCAACGAAATTGGGAGCTGCAACGGAGAATGCATTGCCCTTGTAGAAACGGATAGTGACGTTGGAGTTTTCAACAACGAAGTCGATTGCATCTTCAACCTGCTCATGATTGAGTGCGAGCTGTTCATAGGACTCATTATCCATGAAATAGTATAAATCGCCGTCAGTGTAGAGATACTGCATTTCGCGGGTTTCGATGTGTGCAGTGGGATACTTGTCGGTGGGGCTGAAGGTTCTTTCAAGAACTGCGCCTGTCATGACGTTTTTCAGCCTTGTGCGAACAAACGCCGCACCTTTGCCGGGTTTGACATGCTGAAAATCCGCAATGCTCCAAACCTGTCCGTCTATTTCAACGGTAATGCCTTTTCTGAAATCGCCAGCTAAAATCATGGGAATACCTCCGTGATATAAATTTATAAAGTATGGTTGCAATAAACAGGTTCACTCGGAACCTTATCGACCGCCCGCAAAGGGCGCGCATACTGCGCTGTTTTGCGGGCAGAAAATAACTCAGAACATTCAATGAAGCTTTTGTCAAGGTTTTTAAACCTTATCAAAGGATGATGAGCTCCTTTGTGGTTGAACAGAGATTGATGAAACCGGTTTCGGTCAGAACGCAGCAATCTTCGATTCTGACACCGCCGAGCCCTTCAACGTAAATACCGGGTTCAACGGTGATTGTGCTTCCGGGAACAAGAACATCTGTGGAACGCGGGCTTGCATAGGGACTTTCGTGGATTTCAAGACCGAATCCGTGGCCGAGGCTGTGGCCGAAGCACTCGCCGTAACCGTGCGCTGTTATGATATCCCGCGCTGTCTTGTCAAGATCGGCGGCGTTCATATTGGGATGAAGCACTTCGAGGCACTTGAGCTGAGCTTCAAGAACAATGTTGTAAATCTTCACGAGCTCATCACAGGGTTTGCCGACTGCAAATGTGCGGGTCATGTCCGAGCAATAGCCGTTTACGCGTGCGCCAAAGTCCATAACAACGAAATCACCGTTCTGAATCTTGCGCGGACCGGGATACGCATGGCAAAGTGCACCGTTGGGACCGGAACCGACGATGGTATCGAATGAATTATCCTCCCCTCCGAATTTGCGAATGAGATAATCGAATTCATTGCGAAGTTCAATCTCGGTCATGCCAACCTTTACGTACTTCAGAACTTCTGCAAACGCTGCATCCGCAACATTCTGCGCCTTTTGAAGCTCGGCTATCTCAGCAGCATCTTTAACGATTCTGCAATCTGAAATAAGCTTTGATTCGGGCAAAAGCTCAACGGGCATGCTCTTGAACATGTTAAATTCGGCAACAGTCAGAGCTGCATCTTCATAGGCAACGCGTTTTGCATCAAATTCTTTCAGAACTTCTTCAACATCGCCCGAACCTATTCCGCGGTTAACCTGACGAACTTCACAAACTCCGGCGCACTGCTGATTTGCCTGAATGGTATAACGGAAGTCAGTAAGAAGAACGCGACCGTTTCCTGATACAATAACAACACCGTTGCTGCCGGTGAAGCCGGAGAAATACCTGCGGTTAACAGGTGAGGTGATTATTGCTGCATCGATGTTTTTTTCACGAAGCTTAGCAATGAGTTTGTCGCATCTTTTTTTCATGATGATTTTTCCTTTCTATAAAGATTATCGCTCGACTCTGCGCAAAGTATGCTTTCATCAGGCTGATTGCATAAGAGCCGAACTGCCATGGTAAATACAAGCTACACTGTATTGTACCACAACAATGGGCGAATAAACAAGACTTAAGCACCAAAAAAAGAAAAAAAAGTCCGAAATTCGGCTGTAAAGCCGCTTTCAACACCAAATATATCGTTATTCACTGTGTTGCTCAGTTTATATTTAACTGCTTCGTACGGAAGTGAACACAAAATGTTATCGGAAAGCAATGCAGACTTTTGCGGGATGCGGTGAGTTAAAGTGCTGCTGATGAAGATACACAAGATTGCCCCGAAAATTTGCATATATGCCTGAATTTGTGTGTTGTATAATCTTCAAGCAACGTGTATAATTCTCCAAAAAGAAGCCGATGACTGATATACATTCACGGTAAAAAACAACAAAACACGAGGATATGAAATTTGGCTATTAAGTACTATGAAAAAATGCCCGTTGTGCCTCTGCGCGGCTTGGTCGTGATGCCTTACACACTGCTGAGCTTTGACGCGGGCAGGGAAAAGAGTGTTGCCGCGATTGAAGCCGCCGCCGAAAATGACGGGTTGGTGTTTCTTACTGCGCAAAAAGATCCGAAACTTACCGATATAACCGCAAAGCAGCTGTATGAAATCGGCTGCATTTGCAAAATTAAGCAGGTGATAAAACTGCCCGGAGATACCGTCCGTGTCATGGCGGAAGGTGTGTGCCGCGCACTTGTTGACGGTTTCACGGGCGACGCTCCCTTTTTCAGCGCAAACCTTTACAGTTGCGACGATGAAGAGCAAACCGACCCGGAAGCTTCATCGCTCCGTCCACTCGTTTCAAAAAAATGCCGTGATTATCTTGAACTAATCGGAGTAAACAGCCTTTCCGAAGCATTTGAGATTATTGAGAAAAACTCGGATGATACTGCGTATATCTTTCGGCTTGCAAACATAACCTTGAAGAAATACGAGGATCGCCAGTGCTTTCTCGAAAAGGAGGACAGTGCCTCGCGCTGCATAACGCTTTTGAACATTATTGCACGCGAGCAGGAATTCACAAAGCTCAGCAAACGCATTGAGGCGAGTGTCAAACAGCAAATAGAAAAGAATCAAAAGGAATACTTCCTTCGCGAACAAATAAAGGCAATTCAAAAGGAATTGGGTGAGAACGAAGAGACAGAAGCCGATGAGTTCCGTGCAAGGCTGAAGAAACGTACGTTTCCCGATGAAATTCGCATCCGACTTGAAAAAGAAATCGACAGGTTCGCAACCCTTCCTGCCGGTTCACACGAAACACCGTCCCTGCGGACTTTCATCGATTGTCTGTTGGACATGCCGTATACCGAGATGAGCGAGGACAATCTCGATATTCAAAATGCACGCAGGATACTTGACGAGGATCATTACGGGCTTGAAAAAGTCAAACAGCGTATTCTTGAGTATCTTGCGGTTGCGAAACTTACAGGAAAGGTGAACGGTCAGATTATTTGCTTTGCGGGTCCTCCGGGTGTAGGCAAAACATCCGTTTCTGCATCAATTGCAAAGGCTTTAGGGCGCAGCTTTGTTCGAATGAGTCTCGGCGGAATCAAGGATGAAGCGGAAATTCGGGGACACAGACGCACTTATATCGGAGCCATGCCGGGCCGCATTATTTCAGCAATGCGGCAGGCAGGAACCGTAAATCCGGTCATCCTTTTTGATGAAATTGATAAATTGTCACGAGATTATAACGGCGATCCGGCCGCCGCAATTCTTGAAGTGCTTGACGGAGCACAAAACTTTGCTTTCCGCGATCACTTTTTGGAGATGCCCTATGATTTGTCCAAGGTACTGTTCATAACAACAGCAAACAATCTGGCCGATATCCCCCGCCCGCTGCTGGACAGAATGGAAGTTATAGAGGTTCCGAGTTATCTCGCAACCGAAAAGGTCGAAATTGCAAAGCAGTATTTGATTCCGAAGCAGCTCGAAAGGCACGGACTGAAGAAAAGCATGCTGACCATCGGAGATGAGGAGATTTCCGAAATAGTCAATTGTTATACACGCGAGGCAGGTGTTCGAAGCCTCGAACGCTGCATTGCCGCCGTTTGCCGAAAGGCTGCCGTTGATATTGCAAACGGAAAAAAGCGAATTCGGCTCAGCAAGTCAAAAATAAAGGAATATCTCGGCGTGCCTCGATACAGCTTTGAACCCGCGGATAAGGAACCTGAAATCGGGCTGGTGAACGGACTTGCATGGACAAGCGTTGGCGGTGAGCTGTTGGAAATTGAGGTTGAAGCATTGAAAGGCACAGGTCAGCTGCAGCTCACCGGAAGTCTCGGCGATGTTATGCAGGAAAGTGCACGCACTGCTATCACATGCATCCGTGCACATGCCTCCGAACTGGGGCTGAGCGATGATTTCAATCAGCATACGGATATACATATCCATGTTCCGGAAGGTGCTGTTCCGAAGGATGGCCCGTCCGCAGGAATCTCTCTCATGACGGCTGTTGCGAGTGCACTGACTGGAATTCCGGTGCGTGCAAGGCTTGCAATGACAGGTGAAATTACTCTCAGAGGCCGTGTGCTCGCAATCGGAGGTTTACGTGAAAAGCTGCTTGCTGCAGCTCGCGCAGGCATAACAACGGTGCTGCTTCCGGAACAAAACCGCAAGGATATTGCCGATGTTCCCAGGGATATTATTGATGCACTGCATATCGTATTCGTACATAACGCCGATGAGGTATTGAATCAAGCTCTCGTCCATATGCCCGACATCAAAAAAATCCTTCCCGTGCATGAAGCAATGTTGGTGGGTGCGCCCGCGTAAATATACAAATAATATCCAAGGCGTCTGCTTCAAACTGTATGAAAAGCTCGTTTTCCGCGCAAGAAAACGAGCTTTAATATTGCACAAATAAAGGATATTTACATCATCTCGCCCGCTCGGGCAATGTAAAAAACTCGCACGGCAAATGGCGGGAACGAACCTCAATCCGGTGTGTTGCCCGCATGAGCGACATTGTTCTCAGTGGTAATGCTGCGGTTAACGCTAAGCAATAAGCGTTTCGCCCAAAAGCCCGAATGCTATGCCGAGGGCAGCGGCAATTAAAATCATTAATATCGGATGAAGTTTTTTTTTGCAGGCAAAGAGTGCAAGTACGAAAATCAATGCAGAACTCACAGTTCGGAACCGATCCGATGGGTTGGCAGGAAAGCCTGTCCCTGTCGGGGTTGCCGAATTCAAAAAAACGGTTTTGCCGACTGTTAGTACGGCAGCTGCAATAAGCCCGATCACCGCCGGCTTCAAACCGGACATCAGTCCTGCAACTGTTTTGCTGCTCTTAAACCTTTTATAGCATCGCGAAATAGCGAGAATAATCAGAAAAGACGGAAGCACAACTCCGAGTGTTGCACAGGCTGCCCCTGCTGCCCCGCCGCGAACAGAGCCAATATAAGTTGCAATATTGACTGCGAACGGCCCCGGTGTGCTTTCGCTCACGGCGATGAAATTCACGATTTCCTCCGCCGTCAGCCACCCTTTGCTGAGAACCTCCGTTCTGATGAGCGGGAGCATTGCATATCCGCCTCCGATAGTAAACAAGCCAATCTTGAAAAATGTGAAGAATAATTCGATGAAAATCATTTGCCTTCCCCCGTCCTTCCGTTTTTTGTATTAAATATCAAATTCACAGTGAGGCCGACCGCAGCGCATCCGAGTATGATAAAAATCGTGTTGATGCCTGTAAATGCTGCAACAAGAAAAGCAGCTGCCGCAATGATGTATGACAATGGCGACTTCGGACATTCTTTATACATTGCCGCAAGTGCGCGGATGATGAGAGCAAGAACTGCGGCGCGAATACCCGTAAATGCGTACTGAACGATTTTTATGTGTTCAAATTGTGCAATAGCAAACGACACGGCAAGTATGGTTATAAATGACGGAAGGACAACTCCGAGCGTTGCAAAAAGAGCACCAAAAAAGCCTTCAATTTTGCTGCCGATAAAGGTTGCGGCATTCACGGCGATGGGACCGGGTGTTGATTCGGCGATTGCAATTATATCAAGCAGGTCTTCATCTGTTACCCATTGTTTGTTATCTACAATTTCACGTTGTATCAGCGGTATCATTGCATATCCTCCGCCGAAAGTAAAAGCTCCGATTTTGAAAAATGTTGCAAACAATTCTAAAGCTTTTCTTTTCACAAATTCGCCCTCCGTTTTTAAAGATCGATTTGTTTATTCAAACGCGGCATAAGCTTTTCGTGCTTTGCCATGCGTATTTTATCATGCAGCAGAGTTAAAATCAATGCCTTGAATCCTACTTCAATTTTTTATCTGATTGTCGGTTAAAATGTCACCTGCTTATTTCTATAAACAGCAGACCGCTGTTTTTGAGCTTAGTTGTGACAATTATTATTATAGTTTTAGTAACGGCAGCTGCCGGGCAAAGTTCTGTCAAAATAATTCCGGTTCCGTTTTTCAGCGACTGCAATATACTTCATCGAATACCTTGACAGCCGCCTGTGAGCCTGATAAAATAACTCCGATCTTTAAGGCGATCCGGTGAGGTCGCATTGACACCTTGATGTCGGCAAGATTTGCAACTCAATATTCTCTGCGTTTTCAGTGTGAATTCGTGAGTTTAAATTGTGCTGTCCTGCCGCATGCGTCAGGATTTTTTCTTGCAAAAACCGAAGGAGGCACACCAAATGCTGTCTGAAAACAAAATTTTGCGAAAAAACGCTGAATATCCAAGCAACAGAATTGACCGCTGCAGCATTTTCCATTCGAAATCGGATACGTATTCGAGTTCATTTTCTCCTTTCGATATTCATTCAGAAAAAAAATCCAATACTTCTTCGAATACTGTTCTTGTTCCCGGCTTCGTTGATGTTCATGTTCATCTTCGCGAACCGGGTTTTTCATATAAAGAAACCATCAAAACGGGAACGCTCGCTGCCGCAAACGGAGGGTATGCTGCAATTTGCACCATGCCGAACCTTGATCCGGTGCCTGACAGCATCGAACACCTTGAAAAACAACTCGAAATTATTCGTCGTGATGCCTGCATTCCCGTCTATCCGTACGGCGCAATAACAATCGGCGAAAACGGCAGGGAACTTTCCGATATGGACGCACTTGCCCCGTATGTCGTTGCTTTTTCGGATGACGGAAAAGGCGTTCAGAATGAAGAAATTATGCTTGCAGCAATGAAAAAGGCAAAAAGACTTCACAAGATTATTGCTGCTCACTGCGAAGACAACAGTCTTGTTCGCGGTGGATGTATTCATAACGGGAACTACGCCGAAAGGCATTCCCTGCCCGGAATATGCAGTGAAAGCGAATGGCACCCCATTGCACGAGATATCGAGCTTGTCCGTAAGAGCGGATGCTCATACCATGTTTGCCATGTTTCGACAAAGGAGTCCGTTAATCTCATCCGGAAGGCAAAAGCTGAAGGCCTCGATATAACATGTGAAACCGCACCGCATTATCTGGCGCTGTGTGATGATGATCTCGCCGACAGCGGGAACTTCAAAATGAACCCTCCGATTCGTTCCGAAGCGGACAAAGCTGCGCTCATCGAAGGCATACTTGACGGCACAATTGACATGATCGCAACCGACCATGCGCCGCATTCCGAAAAAGAAAAATCTGGCGGACTGCGCAGCAGTTTGAATGGAATCGTGGGACTTGAAACCGCATTTCCCGTGCTGTACACTCGGCTTGTGCGCAGCGGAATACTGTCGCTGAATAAACTTGTTGAACTGATGAGCATCGCACCCGCCCACAGGTTCGGTATAGATATCGGAAACAGTACTGCCGAATTTGAAATCTCTACCCCATATATCGTTGATTCCGCCGAGTTTCTGTCTCTCGGGAAAGCCTCTCCCTTTGTCGGCATGCAGGTTTTCGGCAAATGTATAAAAACAACCGGCAATGGGAAAACAGTTAAGGAAGCGAAGGTTAATTGAGGAGTAATGTGCTTTCGGCATAACGGCCTGATTAATCGGCGACAGTCCGGTTAACGAACACTGAACATAAGAAGGGAACTTGAACATGATTCAATCACTGTTTCGAATTGTTTCAAATGAGTGCATAGCACGTAATACATATAAAATGGTACTTTCGGGTGACGTATCGTCAATAAATCGACCCGGACAATTTGTGAACATAAAGCTTAAAGGCTTTTTCCTGCGGCGTCCGATTTCCGTCTGCGATATCAACCGGAGTGAAAACACGCTCACGATTGTTTACAAAGTTGTCGGCAAAGGCACGGAGTTCATGAGCCGCCTGCCTATGAATGAACAGCTGGATGTTTTGGTTGGTCTCGGAAACGGTTATGATACTTCACTCTGCGGTGAGCACCCGCTCCTTATAGGCGGCGGTGCAGGTGTCCCTCCGATGTTCCTGCTTGCAAAGCAGCTGATTTCGGAAGGAAAAATACCGATGGTTATAGTGGGTTTCAACACGTTTGACGAATGTTTTTTTGAAGATGAATTTAAAAAAATCGGAGCAAGGATAATTGCTGCAACAGCGGACGGAAGCCGCGGAGTTAAAGGGTTTGTTACCGATGCAATGCGCTGTTTTAATGCCGAAAGCAATGACGGCATCACTGCTTATACTGATTATTGTGCGTGCGGACCGGAGCCGATGCTGAAGGCCGTGTTCGATATTGCGGAAACAATCGGGCAGCTGAGTTTTGAGGAACGCATGGGCTGCGGCTTCGGCACCTGTATGGGTTGCAGCTGCAAAACAAAATACGGTTCGAAGAGAATCTGCAAAGACGGCCCCGTTTTGGTCTCCGAGGAGGTAATATGGTGATTAACAGCAAAATGCAGGATGGAATGAATATAAAATTTAACGAATTCCCTGTAACGAATGAGCTTCCGAGCGGTGATGCACTCAAAGTTCGTCTCGGAAATTGGCTGCTTGACAATCCTGTCATTCCCGCAAGCGGAACATTCGGCTACGGTTACGAGTTTGCGGAGCTTTACGACATCAATTGTCTCGGCACGTTTTCATTTAAAGGAACAACACTTGAACCACGTTTCGGCAATCCCACTCCGCGAATCGCAGAATGTCCGGCGGGCATAATCAACTCCATCGGCTTGCAAAATCCCGGAGTTGATGCGGTGATAAACAGCGAGCTTCCAAGGCTTAAAAGATGCTTTTCGAAGAAGGTTATCGCCAACGTCAGCGGATTTTCAATACATGAGTATGCGGAGGTCGCGGCACGTTTCAACGAATGCGAGCAAGTCGGCATTATTGAAGTCAATATCAGCTGTCCGAATGTTCACAACGGCGGAATGAGTTTCGGAACAACATGCGATGCTGCCGCCGAAGTTACAAAAGCAGTCAAAACCGTTGCACAAAAACCGATATTTATTAAACTCAGTCCGAATGTTACGGATATTGTGTCCATTGCAAAAGCCTGCGAAGATGCCGGTGCGGACGGACTCAGCCTTATCAACACACTCATGGGGATGCGAATCGATTTGCACAGGCGAACACCTGTAATTGCAAACAAAAAAGGCGGTTTTTCGGGCAGTGCGATTTTTCCCGTTGCATTGAAAACGGTTTATGATGTTTATGAAGCGGTGAAAATCCCGATAATGGGCATAGGCGGGGTGTCAAGCGCAGATGATGTGCTTGAAATGATGCTTGCAGGTGCCGCCGCAGTCCAAATCGGTGCAGCCAACCTTATCGAACCTTATATATGCCGCGATATAATTCGTGAGCTGCCGTCAACAATGAAAAAATACGGAATAAATAAACTTGAAGATATCATCGGAGGAGCACATAATGGGTAAAGACGTAATCATTGCCTGCGATTTTGCAGAAAAAACTGAAGTGCTGGATTTCCTTTCCGCATTTACGGACAGAAAGCCTTTTATTAAAATCGGTATGGAACTCTTTTATGCCGAAGGCGCGGATATTGTTCGCGAGCTTAAACGGCGCGGACACAAGATTTTCCTTGATCTTAAACTTCACGATATTCCAAACACCGTCAAAAAAACAATGCGTGTTCTGTCCGCACTTGATATTGACATGTGTAACGTTCATGCAGGCGGCACGATTGCAATGATGCAGGCGGCAAAAGAAGGCTTGACACGCGAAGACGGAACACGCCCGCTTTTGATTGCGGTAACTCAGCTTACTTCAACCGACTCGAACAGTTTAAAAAAAGAACTGCTTATTGATAAGCCGATGGACGAAGTTGTGGCATGTTACGCAAAAAATGCTGAAATTGCGGGGTTGGACGGAGTTGTCTGTTCTCCGCTTGAATCAGAAAAAATTCACGCTGCCTGCGGAAATGGTTTTCTGACAGTTACTCCCGGAGTGCGCTTTGCGGATGGCGCGGTCGGAGATCAAAAGCGTGTTGCAACACCCGCGGATGCCAAATCACTCGGATCGGATTACATTGTTGTGGGTCGGCCGATTACCGCCGCAGCGAACCCGGTTGCGGCATATGAACGCTGCCTGAACGATTTTGTCTGCCGAACCGATGTTTTATAAAGTCGGCAGGTATTACTCTTAAACCCAATATACACTGACAGGAAAGGACAATTTATTCACATGAATAAAAAAACGGATTGCACAAACAGGGCAGCTGTAGTTGCGGACGAGCTGCTATCAATCGGAGCAGTTTTTCTGAGTCCGGACAAGCCGTTCACATGGGCAAGCGGAATTAAAAGCCCGATTTATTGCGATAACAGATTGACTTTGACAGCACCCGATGTTCGAAACAACATTGAAAACTCTCTTGCAGAAATAATACGCACCGATTATCGCGATGCAGAGGTTCTTATGGGAACAAGCACGGCCGGAATTGCACATGCTGCAATAACGGGGCATATTCTGGGGTTGCCCATGGGTTACGTTCGCAGTTCCGCCAAGGATCACGGCAGGGGCAATCAAATTGAGGGCAAGCTTGAAGCAGGGCAAAAAGTTGTTGTGATTGAAGATCTGATTTCAACAGGCGGCAGCGTTATTGATGTTATTGAAGCTTTGCGTGAAGCGGGGGCGGAAGTGCTCGGCATCGTAAGCATTTTTACATACGGAATGCAAAAATCAATCGACAGACTTGCAGATGCAAAAGTTAAAAACATCAGCCTTACCGATTTTGATACTGTTATACATGTTGCGGCAGAAAAAAACATCATTAAACCCGGGGACATTGCAAGACTTATTGCTTTTCGCAACAACCCGTCAGATATTTCATGGATAAACGGAGGAAATAACTAATATGAAAAACCTTATCGACATTCTCGATCTTTCCACTGCGGAAATTGATGAAATGATTGCAGTTGCAAACAACATCATTGAACACCCTGAGCTTTATCGCGAAGCATGCAAGTACAAGACTCTTGCGACTCTGTTCTTTGAACCCAGCACACGCACCCGTCTTTCCTTTGAAGCTGCAATGCTTGAACTCGGCGGAAGAGTTCTCGGTTTCTCCGAAGCAAGCTCGAGTTCCGCTGCAAAGGGCGAAAGTGTCGGCGACACCGTTGCGGTTGTAAGCGGTTATTCCGATATAATTGCAATGCGTCACCCGAAAGAAGGCGCACCTCTTGTTGCAGCAGCGAAAGCCACCGTCCCGATTATCAATGCAGGTGACGGCGGGCACAACCATCCGACACAAACTCTCACCGACCTTTTGACAATTAAGCGTGAAAAGGGTCATTTTGATCATCTCACAATAGGTGTATGCGGTGATTTGAAGTTTGGGCGTACGGTGCATTCACTGATTGCTGCAATGAGCCGCTATGAGGGAATCAAGTTCGTCTTGATTTCTCCGGAAGAGTTGAAAGTTCCGAGCTACGTAAAAAATGCATATATCAAAAACAAAGGTATTCCGTATGAGCAAACCACAACTCTTGACGGTGTTATGGACAAGCTTGATGTTCTTTATATGACGAGAGTCCAACGTGAACGATTCTTCAATGAGGAGGACTACCTGCGACTTAAGGATTGCTACATTCTTACGCCGGAAAAAATGGCTCTTGCGAAGCAGGACCTTATAGTTTTGCATCCCCTGCCCCGTGTCAACGAGATTTCCGTCGCGGTTGATGACGACCCGCGCGCGTGTTATTTCCGTCAGGCACGCTACGGCAAATTTATCCGTATGGCACTCATGATGAAACTGCTTGACATCACCGTTGAATGCTAAACAACGGAAAACTGGATCTTGAAAGGAGCAAACAATGAATATTGACGCAATCAGAAACGGTATCGTTATCGACCATATCACCGCAGGCAAGGCCATGCAGATTTACAACATGTTGAATCTTGACAAGCTCGACTGTCAGATTGCGATTATACGCAATGCTGCAAGCACGCGCACGGGAACAAAAGACATTATCAAAATTGCATCCGACAAGGATCTCGATCTCGGTGTTCTGAGCTTCGTTTGTCCCACGGCAACGATAAATGTAATCCGTGACGGAAGAGTTCTTGAAAAACGCAATGTTGAACTGCCCGAAAAAATCGTTGACATTCTTAAATGCAAGAACCCGCGCTGCATTACCACCACCGAACAGGAAATTCATCACGTTTTTGTGCTTACGGATGCGGAAAAAGGCGAGTATCGCTGCATGTACTGCGACACTAAAGCTTCAAATTAACTGTTAATCATCGAAAGTTTGAACCATGTTAATACTAATCATGGTGAATAAGTGAACAAAAGACTGCAAAACTCATCACATGTTTTTGCAGTCTTTTGTTGTTTACGATCGTTTCCGAAATTCTATTAATGACTGTTGAGAATTAACCTTCAATCAAAGGTCAAACAGATAACAATCGGTTGTTCAAGGTCGGTATTTCATTCTCCCGGCTCTTCCGGCGTCACGGGAGGTTCGGTGGGAGCTTCCGTCGGTTCGGTGGGAGCTTCCGTCGGTTCGGGTGCGGGCTCATCCGTCGGAGGTTCGGGTTCATCGGTCGGCACATCCGTCGGAGGTTCGGGTTCATCGGTCGGCGAATCCGTTATGGGTTCCGTCGGTTCCTCTCCGGGAGTGGGGCGAACGATCGGATCGCCTGTTGAAGGAGCCGTTGTCGGTGTTGCGGGCGGGTTTGTCGGTCTGCCGCCTCCGCCGGGCGTTGTTGTGGCCGGTGCGGGTATCTGCGTTTTAGGTGCATCGGTAACCGGTGCCGAAGTAGGCGCGCCGGAAACAGGTGCGGACGTGCGGAACTCTCCGGGGCCCGGTGTGC
>CALAXO010000081.1 GCA_937894955.1 uncultured Clostridia bacterium | reverse complement strand
ATCGGAAAAGCCATCAATTGCAATTGAAACGGTAATCCTGCTTGCTCGTCATGCCCAGCGAATTGATTATTCCGAATTGAAACACCGATTTCGTCGAAAAAACATTCAGTCTCTTCCGGTTGAAGAAATACCCGAAATTGAAGAAGCCTTTGATATCCTTCGGGACATTGAACTGAAGGTATGCGGCTGCATTGCCGAAAATGATGCACTGTTCAAATATTTCTTTTGTGACAACGCCGACGATGATTCATCCGAAAAAAAAGGTTCTTCCATGCTCTCGGTTGCATTTGCCGTTGTTTTTGCGCTTTCCGACCCATGTATTGCGGGGTATTGCGAACAAAAGGAGCATATCAAAAAAACCTGGACCGAATTGAACGAAAAAGGTTATTCGTTCGCAAACACCGAATACAAACTTGATATTGTTCCCGATCCTGATGCAGTCATGGGAGTACACTATTTGTTTGAGCAAATCGAACACTTGACTTATCCGGAAAGTTTTCGATATAAACTCTATAAGTTTTTTATTCAGTTCGACGATATGATTGATACTGTCTTTGATTATATGCAGCCTTTCGCCGTGCAGCTTGAGCACGAGCTTGTCCGTTTGGACAATGTGCGCAATCGAACAGTGCAGCACTGGAGCAGCGCGCTGACAAACAGACGTGAATACGGGCTTATTCGCAACTGCCTTGCAGCATTTGAAATTGATGAAATGCTCACTCCGAACATCGATGTTAAATTCAATGTTTTTCTTTGTGAACCAAATATTTTGTCCGTTTCATGGGATGCATCTCCCGAAAGCGGCGGAAAAACTCTGCTTTTGGGCTGCGGGTTTGATATTCGAAACAATTTGAAACTTGCGGATACTATGCCCGAATCCGGTTTTTGTTTCAGCGTTATGAAGGCTTTATCCGATTCAAGCAAACTTAAAATGCTGCGCGCAATGCGCAAAAAGTTTTTTACATGCTCCACTCTTGCCGCAGAACTGGATCTTGACGTCGGCAACACTTCAAGAAACCTGCGCACGCTCAATGAGCTTGGTTTTCTTATCTCTCAAAAATCCGGAGGACGCACAAGTTATCGCACCGATCCCGAAGCCGTAGAATACTTGCTGAAGTGTGTTCGCAATTTCATCTTGGAATGACTCAATGATTAGGTTAGATTAGATAATATATTATCAGTTCTTTGTGTTGCGCTATTGCGCCGCTTTACCGCAAGGTGATATAATGTGTTTGCAAACATAAAAATAGGTGTTAATCTGTTTTTATGAACAAATTATATTTGGAGGTTACTCATGAAAAGAACACTGAAAGCGGTTGCTCTTTTGCTCACACTGGCAATGATTTTGCCGTGTCTTTCGGTTTTTGCCTCGGTTGAATTGCCGTTTGGCTCAACCGAAGCAAACGCAAATGAATTTGCCTACAGCGCAGCCCTGCCCGACGGAAGCGTTATTGCTTCCGATACTGCTTTTGACTTCAACGAGCTTAATGCCGATGAAGTTGCGAAGCTTGCGCAAAACAGCGCAATAATCAAAAAAAGCAATTCCGGCACAGTAACAACAATTACTGACCCGAAGGTGATTGCTGAAATTCTCGGGGAAAACTACAACCCGGATGCAAAACCCGAGTGGGTCGTACGCACAGAGGAATACGGCAACGAAATCGTTGACATTACTGTCGTCCTTGACAATGGCGCATTAAGCGAGACAAAGGGTCTGCATGTCGGCGACAGTATCGATGCAAAAGCTTATAATGCCGCAAGGCGCAAACTTGTTGCCGAGCACAAATCCGTTGCCGAAGAAATTAAGAGAGCGATTGAATCCGATATTGATATAACAGCTGACTACTGCATTACAATCAACGGTTTTGCAGTTCGTACCGCACGCAAAAACATTTCCGATATCAGACGAGCAAACGGCGTCAAAACAGCTTTTGAAGCCCCCGTCTTTACCGTGGAACCCGATGAAATCTTCAACTCCGGTGCCGAGCAGCAGGGAACATACCTTGCATGGGACTGCGGTTATAAAGGTGAGGGAATGACCGTTGCCGTTATCGACACCGGTTGTTATCTCACACACGAAGCTTTCGCAACCATGCCTGACAATCCCAAATTCAACCGCGACGATATTGAAAGCAAACTGAACAACTTTGATTTCGGTGCGGAGGAACGCATGAGCGGTTTCAGTGTATCCGATGCATATGTGAATGCAAAGTTCCCGTTCGTATTTGACTATTCCGAAAACGACGCCAATGTTTATCACACAAACCGTGTCTCCGCGCACGGCACACATGTTGCGGGTATAATCGGGGCCGATATGCATGAGCACACTCCAGAGCCCGGCCTTGAAGGCGATTTTCCCGGAATGACCGGCATTGCTCCCGAATGCCAGCTTATCATCATGAAGGTTTTTTCCGGCGAGGGTGCAAGTTTCACCGATATAATCACCGCAATGGAAGATTCCATTCTTCTCGGTGTTGACGCTGTCAACCTCAGCCTCGGCGCTCCCGCAGGTTATGATTACAGGGAAGGCATAACCGAGGTGTTTGATGCGGCAAATGCTGCCGGTATCAATGTTGTCGTTGCCGCCGGCAATGATTCCACCTCTGCCGTCGGCAACAAATGGGGATTTGATCTTCAGCTTGCTTCAAACCCCGACAACGGCATTGTCGGCTCGCCTGCAGTCTTCGCAAGCAACCTTTCCGTTGCTTCCGTAAACGCAAACAAAGTTTTCCATTGGGAAAGAAGCGAACAGCTTGTTTTCTACACCGATAATAACAACGAGGTTTACGGTGCATATTTCTATGATAAAGCACCGTATGAATACCGTCTTGACACAAGATACGGCGGTCAGACCTTTGATTTTGTTATCATGGACGGTTACGACTTCACACAATACGACACCGAAGGAAAAATCGTTTTCGTACGCGAAACCGATGAAATTCCGACTCAGGAACTTTACAATCAGGCAGTTGCGGCAAAGGCTGCGGTTCTTGTTGTTGAAGCCATGGAAGACGGTGAAGAATATGCCGTTGATATGGACATTGAAAACTACGAGGCAATGCCCTGCGTCAGCATAATCGGCGGCGACAGCCAGTGGATGCTCGACTGCATGGAGGAATTCGGCATTCCCGAATCCGACAGAAAACTTACCGTAAGTTATCGCTACGTCGATAACCCCGACGGCATCGGAATGAGTGATTTTTCAAGTTGGGGCCCGACGCTCGATCTGCGCATCAAGCCCGAGATTTCTGCTGTCGGCGGCAATGTGTGGTCCACTTGGGACAGCAATTATTATGCCGAATCCAGCGGAACAAGCATGGCAGCTCCGCAAATCGCAGGTGCAGCTGCAATAGTTAAACAGTATTTGAAAGCAAATTATCCCGAGCTTTCCGACACGCAGCTTCACGACACTGTAAACGCAATCCTCATGAGCACCGCTTCACAGGTCACGGGCAGGGGCGGTTATGACTGCTCTCCGCGCAATCAGGGTGCAGGCCTTCTTAACCTTTATAAGGCGGTGAATACCGAAGCTTATATCACCGTTGACGGCTGCGACAAGCCTAAGCTTGAACTCGGAGATGATCCCGACAAAACCGGCATTTATACATTGCGGTTCAATGTTGTGAACATGGGCAGCACCGAAAAGGTTTATGACATTGATGTTACCGCACTCACCGAAATGGCTGTTGCCGGCGATATCAAAAACGGCGAGCCGCTCTATTTCATGTTCGGTGAACCTTACGCACTGTATCCCGAAATTTCCGGAGACAGCAGCATTACCGTTCCCGCACACGGAACAGCTTCAGCAGAAGTCACCGTTAAGCTTTCCGCAATTGACCTTGCCTATATCCGCGAACATTTTGAGAACGGCACCTATGTTGACGGATTTGTAAAGCTCATTGAACGCAGCGAAACTCCCGTCAACCTTTCCGCTCCGTTCCTTGCATTCTACGGTGATTGGACGGCGCTCTCCGTCTTGGACGAAACTTTCGCATACAACTGTCTTGAAAGTTTAAACATGAATCCGGATTTCCCCGAGGGAAGAAGTTCGTCGCCTTTCTACAATGTCGATATGGACTATTCGTCAATCATGCCGCATATGGCATTGACAAGCGTCAACGGCAACCCGTTCCATCTCGGAGACAACTTCTACAGGCATCTCACCCAACCCGATTGGGCTGAGAACCCGATGCAAATTCACGCATGGAGTGATTTGCGCTGTTATATTTCACCGAACGGCGACGGTATCTGCGACGGCATCGAAGCTGTATACACAAGCGTTCTTAGGAATACAACCAACGTTACCTATCGTATCACGAATACGGCAACCGGTGATGTCTACTATGAAAAGAGTATCGATTATTGTTCAAAATACAATATGAACAGTGACGGTAATCTGATTCCCTTCGGTATGGATGAAGAAACTGCTTTCGATCCGTGGTACGGCACCGATGCCGAAGGCAATCTGCTTCCCGACGGCACCGAAGTTTATGTTTCCGTTGAATGCGAAACCACGTATCGCGGTGAAGTTGTTGCCGATAATGATCTCAGCAGCTGGGGCTTCCGCTGCAAAATCGACACCGGCGCACCTGAAGGTGATATTGAGTTTATCTCACAATCAACTTCTCGGTTGTATTATACGCAGAAATACCGC
The DNA here is from genome assembly GCA_937894955.1 of uncultured Clostridia bacterium. Lineage (GTDB taxonomy): Bacteria > Bacillota > Clostridia > Christensenellales > CAG-138 > PeH17. Next base: position 16,515 of record CALAXO010000081.1, on the reverse strand, counting down.
ACATACGACGACGGTATGGTTGCAAATACATACATTAACTGCGGTCTGTTCGGTGATGTTCTCGGCGGGGTAACATATGTAGGTTTAAATACTGAGGAACCGGAAGGAACGGAAGCAACTCCCACTTTCAGCAATATAACTACTCCGACAGCGATAGCTGCGCTGATAGTCACCGATTACGCAGGTAACAGAGCAATGGTCATATTCAATGCTATGACCGGCGACAACTGCGTTGAACTCGACTGTCCGGATGTCATTAATATGCGTGTAGGCGATACGCTGGATGTTTCGAACATATACACATGGCCTGAGCATATCAACGGCGATGCCTGTTACACGGAGTATTCTTCATCCGACTCATCTGTGGCAAGTGTTGCCGGCATTGACAGCAAATCCGGTAAAATCACCGCAAATACCGTCGGCACAACAGTTATTCGTGCCGCTGTGCCGATGACGATCTGTTCAAAGGACGTTGTTGTGAATGTTTACGAAAGAACGTATTCAATCACATCTTCGGCAAATGCCGGCGGAACAATAACCGAAAGCTGCGAAATACCCTCGTTGGAATCCGCTGTTTTCACAATTACTCCCGATGAACATTACCACATTGCGGACGTTCTTGTGGACGGGCAGAGCATCGGCACAGCAACCGAATACACTTTTGAAAACATTACTTCCGACCACACGATTGAGGCCGTCTTTGAAATCAATCCGGAAGATGTCTTTGCCGTGTACTTCGTTGACTATGACGGAACAATGATTTCAAGCCAAATGGTGGAACGCGGGCATGCTGCCGTCGCGCCGACAGAGCCCACACGAGAACACTACCGCTTCGTCGGATGGAGTTGTGAGTTCAACAACATAACCGCCAACACGGTTGTTGTTGCTCAATATGAACTCGACATTACCCTCGGAGATGTCAATTTTGATGGAATTATTGATTGCGTTGATGCACTTTCGGCACTCCGCATTGCGATGGGTATTGCCGACTCCACCGAGCTTGAACGCGCAGCCGCCGACGCCAACAGCGACTATAATGTCAACGTTGACGATGCACTCAGCATAATGAGGCACAGCCTCGGCATCTGCCTGCTTAACGACTGAATTCACTGAATTCCGCATTGACATGTGCCGTATTTTGTTTATACGGTTCGACTGAAATATTTGCACCTCTGCAGCAAATTACTGCGGAGGTGCATTTTCATGTATCCGCTCCTCCCTCGGCAAAAGATCAGTTCTGTTTCGCCCGTGGACTTTGCGTCACTTTTCACTTGCCGAAAGCCGCAATTTGTGCTATATTATAGTGGGTTGATACGGCATTATGCGCCGGTTTGCGGCAGATGCTGTAACCCGGGAACGGAGTTTGGCAGCATGAACACGGAATTTTTCAATGCGGCAACACAAAAAGAGAACGGAACAAACGTGTGCGGGCGAATCATTCGCGCGGGCGGGCTTGTTGCGTTTCCGACCGAAACCGTATACGGACTCGGTGCAAACGGGCTTGACGGCTGTGCGGTGGAAAAAATTTTTGCTGCAAAGGGACGCCCCGGAGACAACCCGCTCATTCTTCATATTGCAAAAAAAAGCGACCTCAAACAGCTTTGGAAACATGTTCCGGACAAGGCGCGGCAGCTTGCGGATGCATTCTGGCCGGGTCCGCTCACCATGGTCTATCTCAAAAGCGACATTGTCCCTCCGCAAGTCACGGCGGGGCTCTCCACCGCTGCGGTGCGTATGCCGGAGCATAAAACCGCACTTGCTCTGATTCGTGCGGCCGGCGTTCCGATTGCGGCACCGAGCGCGAACCTTTCCGGAAAACCGAGCCCGACCTGCGCTCAGCATGTTCTGGATGACCTTGACGGATGCATTGATGCAATTATTGACGGCGGGGATTGCAGAGTCGGCGTTGAATCCACGGTGCTTTCCCTTGTCGGCACACCGACGGTGCTTCGCCCCGGCGGAGTCACAAGAGAGATGCTTGAAAGCGTCATCGGGCATGTTGATATTGCTCATGCGGTGCTCAATCCGTTAAAAAACGGAGAAGCCGCCGCTTCACCCGGCATGAAATACAAGCATTATGCGCCCGAATGCGATGTTGTCATCGCTGACGGCGGCAATGACTGCAAAAAAACCGCCTCCATCGCCTGCCGTGAATACACCCGCGCAGAGCTTTCGGGCAAAAAATGCATCATACTCGCAACGGAACAAACCAAATCCCGCTATTCGGGGAAGCGGCATGTCGTTATCGGCGACAGGACTCAGCCGCAGACGCTGTGCGCCGCCCTTTTCCGTGAACTTCGAACCGAATCGCGCGGCATGGATTTGATAATTGCGGAAAGTGTCCCTGCCGAGGCTCAGGGGCTTGCATACATGAATCGGCTGCTCCGCGCCGCCGGGTTTACGGTTATTTCCGAATGACCGCTGCGATATGCCGACGACTTTTTAACTGCGTTCGAAGCCGTTTGGATGCCGTCGGTGTTTACGGAATTTATTCTTGCTCAATCACAAAAATTTTCAGTATTTTTCAAAACTTTACGGAAAGGATTTCCCGCGCACCGCACGGGACAATAAAAATGAAAATTGCAATTGCATCCGACCACGGCGGATACGCACTCAAGAACGAACTTTTGCCTTATATTACTGAACTTGGTCACGAATTCAGGGATTTCGGCTGCTATTCAACCGACAGTATGGATTATCCCGACATCGCATTTCCCGCCGCAGAAGCTGTTGCCTCCGGCGAGTTTGACCGCGGAATCCTCATCTGCGGCACCGGCATCGGTGTTTCTATCTGCGCAAACAAGGTTCGCGGCATTCGCTGCGCACTCTGCGGAGATGTTCTTTCCGCGGAACTGACCCGTCAGCATAATGATTCCAACATGCTTGCAATTGGCGGAAGGATTATCGGCATTGAAACCGCAAAGGCGATCGTCAAAACATGGCTCTGCACCGAATTTGCCGGCGGCAGGCACGAACGCCGCATCGGCAAAATTTCCGATTACGAATGCAGATAAAAGCATTCTTGCTCGATTTCAACTTATTTAATAAATAATTTTACAAAGGGGTATTAACAATGAAAAACTACATGGAAAACGTTGTCGTTATCGACCATCCTCTCGTTCAGCACAAGCTCACCCTCATGAGGGACAAAAACACCGGCACAAAGGATTTCCGTATGCTGCTCAACGAGCTGTCCACGCTCATGGCATATGAAGTCACCCGTGACCTTCCCATGGAGGAAGTTGACATTGAAACTCCCGTTGCATCAATGCGCGCAAGAGTGCTTGCGGGGCGCAAACTCGGCATCGTTCCCATTCTTCGCGCCGGTCTCGGCATGGCGGAAGGCGTTATGGAACTGATTCCCGCTGCAAAAGTCGGACATATCGGGCTTTATCGCGACCCCGAGACGCTCAAGCCTGTCAGCTATTACTGCAAGCTGCCCGGCGATACCTCCGAGCGCGATATGATCGTTGTTGACCCCATGCTTGCAACCGGCGGCTCCGCTGCCGAGGGTATTCGCATCGTCAAGGAAGCAGGCTGCAAAACTGTTCGCCTGATGTGCCTTGTTGCCGCTCCCGAGGGCATTGAAATGCTGCATAAACTGCACCCCGATGTTGTCATCTACACCGCTGCGGTTGACAGCCACCTCAACGATCACGGCTATATCGTTCCCGGTCTCGGTGATGCCGGCGACAGGATTTTCGGAACGAAATAAGTCCGTATTCTGAACCACCGATTGTATTAACTTGGCTGATGCATAATTATGAAAATGTATCAGTCAGGTTAAGGTTTGTAAACATCCATAAATCAAATTTAATTTTGTTTTTATAATCGAAGTATTTCTTGAACGAGATCATCCAAAATGAATAAGAAATATAAGTTATTTTTTTACAATTTCATTAAAAATGATGGGCTATATTGTTTTGTTGCATTGTTCGTTTCAGCTGTTATATATTTTTATGTACTGTTATTCGGCAGATCCAAAATTGAATTATTTGACTGGACAATATTTTTCTCGCTTATTGCTACGAGCATTCTCAATTGGTTTGCTATTGTTTTAAAGAAAAAATTATTGAATTCATTAGAGGACGGTGCAAAATTATGTGAAAATTATGATTTGTTGCTAAATCAATATGCTTTCACAGGCAATGAACAGAGTGCCTTCCTAACGTATAGCAATTCAAAAGTGTCTTCCTTAAATTTAAATAAAATAGCAAAGTTAAAAGGCATTAAACAAAAAACAGTATTGTATTTCCTATTATTATATGTGCAAAGCTGAGCAAATTATCCATTAGCTCCATTATTATTTGTGACAGAGCAAGCACAATATACGAGCCTCCAGAAATTATCACCAAGTATTACAGTGAATTGCTGTCTGCTCATGAAACTTCTTCTATATACAATCAGCTCTGTGTCAGAGTTGACGACTGGCATCTGGATAATAACGTTTTTACACTGCATACAAGCAGGACTACTTATTTTCATTCAATGGTAACTAACCGCGCAATGGATTATCAATTCAACAGACTATCAGTTAGAAGCCTGTTCGAGTATGGCCCCTTTATAAGTACGCTTCCCGAATCTAAGCTTTCAAACCATTTGGGCTTCAATGGTTTTATTTCTTCCGGTGATTCATTTATCATACTTGTCCTCAGAAGCAAAAAGTTATCTATAGGTAAGGACACTTGGGGTTGCAGTATCAATGCTTCAGTAAAAGCCAAGTATGCCCTTGACAGGAATAAAGAGATGACAACCAATGGACTGATAGATTGCATTAATATGGAGATACAGGATGAATTAAAAATTCCTGTTCAATGCGTTTCTGATGTACAATTCATTTCGGCTTACCATGATATTGTTGAAGGCGGGAAACCTCAGCTGCTTTTCTATGCAAAGGTAAAAGATTCGCTTAGTGAAATTATGTCACGTTTTCAATTATCCTCTAATAAGTCCGCAATGCAAAATTTCATCTGGCCTCTGGAAGACGGGAAAGTGCTGCTCAGTATAAGTGAAGGTGAGTTGCTTCAAGAAGAGATAGCCCTTTTCCCTTCGATGATGATACGTAACGGTAGAATCTACAAAATGTTGCCGTCGGTTTCCGGTTCATTAGCCATGCTCATAGATTTTTTGCATGAAAAAAACTCTGCATCGGCTTAAATAAACCAAACGGGACTGCTGCATTCACCGCAGCGGCCCCGTTGCTTTTTTATCAAAACAGCTTAACCCGTTCTGTTCAATTATTCGGTTGATTTATCGATTGATTTCGACCGATATGCGGATGGTATTCACTCTTCGTCAGGCTCTTCGATGCGCTTAATATCGGCACCGAGGGCGCGGAGCTTATGTTCGAGTTTTTCGTATCCCCTGTCGATATAATAGATATTTCGCACACGGGCAGTTCCTTCCGCCATCAGAGCCGCAACTATCATTGCCGCGCCCGCACGCAGGTCGGAAGCATAGATATCGGTGCCGTAGAGCTTATCAACGCCGATCACGGTTGCGGTTCTGCCGTTCACTATTATGTTCGCACCCATGCGGTTGAGCTCGCGGACATGGTTAAACCTGTCCTCAAACAGATTCTCCGTGATGAAGCTGTTGCCCTGTGCAACCGCCAGCAATGCGGTCATCGGCTGCTGCAAATCCGTCGGAAAACCGGGATACGGCAGAGTTTTGATATTCACCGCACGCGGGCGGGAGTTTGCAATAATCTGCATGTAAAAATCGTTGCCGTTATCCCCTTCAATGACCTCCACTCCGCATTCCATAAGCTTTGCGGAAATTGCCTCAAGGTGCGCAGGTATGACGTTGTTAATCACAACATTTCCCTGTGTTGCGGCAGCGGCAATCATGAAAGTACCCGCTTCGATTTGGTCGGGTATTATCGCATAGGTGCAGCCGTGCAGCGCATCGCAGCCCGTTATGCGGATGACATTCGTTCCCGCACCGCGGATGCTTGCGCCCATGGTGTTGAGAAAATTTGCCACGTCAACAACATGGGGTTCGCGTGCAGCGTTGTTTATCACGGTTTTGCCCTCTGCACGACATGCGGCAAGCATAATGTTTATCGTTGCACCGACGCTTGCCATATCAAGATAAATCTCCGCACCGCGAAGCTTATCGGCCGCAGCGGTAACTATGCCGAAGCGATCCTGCACATTTGCTCCGAGAGCGCGCATTCCGTTGATATGATAATCCATGGGACGCTGTCCGATCGCACACCCGCCCGGTTGGGCAATTTCGGCACGGCGGAACTTTCCGAGCAGCGCACCGAGCATGTAATACGACGCACGCAGCTTGGCTGCCATTTCGTTTGTTACGCTTTGGAACTTTATTGTTCGCGGGTCTATAACAACAACACTCGGCGCGGGATGCGTAATCGCTGCACCCATTGAACTCAAAATCTCCGTGATTCGGTGAACGTCCTCTATATCGGGCAGGTTTTCGATTCTGCAAGGTCCATCTGCCATTATCGATGCACATATTATCGGCAGTGCAGCATTCTTTGCGCCGCTCACGGTCACGCTGCCGCGAAGCGGAATCCCGCCGCGAATTTCAAAAAAAGCCATATAAACTCCGTATTATATAAATTTAATAATTCAAGCAGTATTTTTAAGTTGCAACCCGCAAAATAACGCTCCTTTTCCGAATTTCGAAAAGGAACAACCGCACAGCTGCTTCGGGAGCGCAGACCGAGTTTGTTTTGCATATTCCCGAAGACGGTATATTCTTCAATGCAGAATTGAAGTCACATTTTGATTTTAACACAAGCGGCAGAGTTTGGCAACCCGCATAAAAGCAAAATTTGTTCCGTCAACGGTTCAAAACACTGTTCCCGCATTGAAAAGGCACGGTCACAAACTTTTCATTCACTGCATAAGCCCGCTTATATAGGCTTTCGGGTCACACGGAACCCCGTCTGCATAAATGCCGAAATGTATTCCGTCCATGCCCGCCGTGCCGATTATATCGCCCGCTGCAACGGTTGTTCCGATGGAAACACATGCCTTTTCAAGCCCGGCATACACAGTTGCAAAACCGTTTTCGTGACGAACATATGCCGTCAAACCCATGCTGCCGCGCTCAAGCACCGCAATAACGGTTCCTGCTGCCGCCGCCTTGCAGTTCTCGCCTCTGTTCGCCGCAAAATCCACGCCCTCGTGCATGCTGCCGTTAACCAGTCCGAAAAAGCGCACAACAACAGCATCAACGGGCCTTGCAAATGCAATGCCGGAAGCAGGGTATTCGCCCGTTGTTACTCCGTTTGCTTCCGGACACGGTCTTGTTCCGATGATAACGGTTTCTTTCAGCGGCAGGTCAAGATACTCGTTCTCAAGCATTCGGCTGCTTTGAAGCATTCCGTTAATATAAATGTATTCATAAGCACTCATTTTTTTGCCGTTCCGCCCATATTCGGCAACAAAGCGGGTCCCGCAGTAAAAATCGCTGCTGTTAACCGTTGTTACTTCATGCAGAATCGTTGCGAATTCATGCTCAATAAGCCTGCTTTGAACCCTGAGCGGTGTGCCGCTGCCTGTCAGAAACGCAAATGCCTCATCATATGGCATGACCGCCGCATTCTCGTCCGCTTCAACGAAACTGATTTCGTTCAAAAACGATGTGACCGCTCCGCTTCCGTTCACAAACCCGTCAAAATACACACGCACGGCTTCAATAAGTTCCTCCGCCGCGCTGCCGCTTGCAAGCGTTGCGATCGGGATGCCGTCCGCAATAACGGTCGTTTTAACGTGCGCCAAAGTTTCACCCTGCGGGAACGGCGTGCCCGAAACCGCCTCCTCTGTCGGTTCAACGGTCAAACCGTGATTTTCTCCGTCTTCGTTCTCACCCCGCGGCGCGGCATTTTCCTTCTCTGTATTTGTAATATCATCCGTCGCAGGCACGGAAGCACTGCTGTACCGTTCCGCCCCGGTCCTTCCGAACAATATCAAAGCAGCGGCGGCAGCAGCAAACACCGCGCATACAATGAATGAAATAACACTGTGTTTCCTGCACGTTTCGTCGTTTTTTTCTTTATCGTGCATGTCGGAAGCATTCAATGCATCAAGGTTCGTATCCGGTCCATTGCCGTTCACACCGGACTCATCATTGATGTCCGCACCGGACGGGCGGAACTTTTCGGAAGCATCCGTTTTAATTTTTTCTGATTTATTCCTTGCCATGCTGATATTATAAACCCCGAATGCGCGGGCAGCAATGGTGATTTTTTAATAATTTGTGACAAATTCCACGTTTTTTTGCATTCTGAAGCAAACGCCGCGCATTGCGGAGGCCTTCCTGCGCGAAAGACCGATGCGCCGCCGCGAGCCCGCAGTTTTCTTTCGTCCCGAAGTGACGGAATTACTTAAAAAGTGTTGCAAATTTTTATGTTGTTTGTTATAATGTCAGTGATACCGGCAATGAAGGACAACACTCTCCGTCGGGCGGCATCCCGGTTTGTTTTTTATTTGCACTATCGAACGTAAACTTTATTCAATCTACGGATCGCGGCATTTTGCCTGCGGCTGCCTATTGGTCTTTGTTTATGTAAAAATCGCATACGAAATTTATTTTTGCGCGTTCGATATCGTGTGGTTGTTTTATTGCACTGCCCTTTCGGCAGGTTTGTTGTTCCTGTTTTGTCGGTTTTAAGGGAGTTTTGATTTCGGGTCCTTTCCCGCAAAAATGAATCGTTCAAAGCATTCCCGCACTATGTAAGCGCGTATTTTATTCTGCGCAAAGGAGGGTTTATTTGCTCAACATTTTCAGGTCGCTTGCCCGTTCAAAAAAGGCAATGGTATTCGTTGATTACGAATACTGGTTTTATTCGTACAAAAATAAATATAATCTTCGTCCCGATACAGCCGCATGGCGTGCCGAGCTTGAAAAACAGTTTGACATTGAAGATATTATGATTTTTGCCGATTTTTCATCCCCAGGCATCGGTGAAGAGCTTGCAAAGCTGCGCAACATCACCAACACCATTATCGAAACCGGCACGGCAACGCAGTACCGCAAAAAAGATATGACGGATTTTGTTATGCTTGATTATATTTATCAAAATGTAACATCCAGAAACGATGTCGGCACCTATATCATCTTCACCGGAGACGGTCATTTCCAGTCAGTTGTCAAGTATCTTGTGCAGAAAAGGCACAAAAAAGTTGTTGTTTACGGTGTGACGGACACATTCAGCAAACGACTCCAGGGTGTTGCAAGTGACATTCGCCTGCTTCCCGATGAAGAGGAACTTAGCAACTCCTATATGCGCATGATAGTCCGCAACCTTGCGCATGTTGAAACAAAAGCCAATATTATTCCAACGTTTTGGGGTACCATTGAAGCGGTGTCAAAGCGAAACAATGTTCCCGACGACAGGGTAAAGGCCACACTTTTGCGCATGATGGCAAACGGATATGTTTTCCAAAAAGATTTTTCAATCAATTCAAGCAAACAGGTGCGCATCGTTGCTGCCGATTGGAAAAAAATCAAAGCAGCCGGCCTGTGCGACGAAGGTTAAAAAACGGCTGAAATTTAAATCCGCAGGAGCCGCTTTTGCCGAATTTGCGCAGCGGCTCCTTTGTTTTCATCCAATTGTCAGTTTATCTGTTTATTCCTCATTTCGTTTTTTTTGCTTCACCAAAGTTGTGTATTGCAGCGGTGATAGTTCTTCCGCCGCCTCAAGCTCCGCACTGTTTCGCGGAGCAGTCGGCATCATGCCCGTTGTTTCGTTTGCCGAAGCAGTTGCGTCCCCCGCATCAATACCCAAATTCTGTCCGCAGAAATCCGCATCCTGCATTTTCGGCGTTTTCCGTTCGGAATTTTTCTTATCATTTTTCATCTCGCTTTTCATCGGATTCACCTCTTTTTTATTTGCTGCCGAATGAACATTGTTTTTTCGAAAAAATACTGAATTTACACGTTTTTTTCGAACCAAACGCTTCGACTCGGCGCGTTTTCGTCCTTCCGCATGTATTGTTTGTGTAAAATATTGAAAAAATTCTTGATAAATACTTGAAATTTCGGGAACAATTATGTATAATACATTGCTGTACCAAGTGTGTATAAAAAAGAAAACACGGAGGATTCATTATGTCCCACAAATATGTGTACCTCTTCAATGAGGGCAACGCATCCATGAGGAACCTTCTGGGCGGCAAAGGTGCCAACCTTGCCGAAATGACCTGCCTCGGTCTGCCCGTTCCTTATGGCTTCACAGTTTCAACCGAAGCCTGCACCCGCTATTACAATGACGGCCGCACAATCTCCGACGATATCATCGAGCAGATTAAAGCAGCTCTTGCCGTTACCGAAGAAAAGGCGGGCAAAAAGTTCGGCAGCACCGAAAACCCATTCCTCGTTTCCGTTCGTTCCGGCGCACGTGCAAGCATGCCCGGCATGATGGACACGATCCTCAACCTCGGTCTGAACGACGAAACCGTTGTTGCTCTTGCAAACCTGACCGGCAACGAGCGTTTTGCATACGACAGCTATCGCCGTTTCATTCAGATGTTCTCCGACGTTGTTATGGAAGTTGAAAAAGCAAAGTTCGACGAGATTTTCGACAGCGCAAAGCAAAAATACAATTGTGAACTCGACACCGACCTGACTGCCGACAACCTTAAGGAAATTGTTGAAGCATACAAAGTCATGTTTAAACAGGTTAAGGGATTTGACTTCCCGCAGGAACCCATGACTCAGCTTCTCGAAGCTGTTAAGGCAGTTTTCCGCAGCTGGGACAACCCCCGCGCAATTGTCTACCGCCGCATGAACGACATCCCCTCCGATTGGGGTACTGCAGTCAACGTTCAGAGCATGGTATTCGGCAACATGGGCAACGACAGCGGCACCGGTGTTGCATTCACCCGCAACCCCTCCACCGGCGAAAAGAAACTCTACGGCGAGTATCTCATGAACGCACAGGGCGAGGATGTTGTTGCAGGCATCCGCACTCCCGAACCCATCGACCACCTCAGGCAGACCAACGAAGCCGTTTACGATGAATTCGTCAGAACAGCCGAAACTCTTGAAAAGCACTATCGCGACATGCAGGATATGGAGTTCACCATTGAACGCGGCAAGCTCTTCATGCTCCAGACCCGCAACGGCAAGCGCACCGCAGCGGCAGCTCTTCAGATCGCTGTTGACCTTGTGAACGAAGGTATGCGCACCCGCGAAGAAGCGATTGCAATGATCGACCCCAAGAGCCTTGATGCTCTGCTTCATCCCACTTTTGACGCCGCCGCACTTAAGGCAGCAAAGGCAATGGCAACCGGTCTTGCCGCATCCCCCGGTGCAGCATGCGGCATGGTCTACTTCTCGGCAGACGATGCAAAGCGCGCAAGCGAAGCGGGCCACAAGGTTATCCTTGCCCGCAAAGAAACCAGCCCCGAGGACATCGAGGGCATGACCGCTTCCGAGGGTATCCTCACCGCTTTCGGCGGCATGACCAGCCACGCTGCGGTTGTTGCAAGACAGCTCGGCACCTGCTGTGTCTCCGGCTGCAAGGAAATCGTTATCAACGAACCCGCAAAGACGCTCACCTTCACCGACGGCACCGTTCTTCACGAAGGCGACTGGATGAGTCTTGACGGCTCAACCGGCAAAGTTTACGCCGAAGCGATTCGCACCGTCCCCGCCGAACTTTCCGGCAATTTCGCAACCATTATGGAATGGGCGGATGCAATTCGCACCCTTAAGATCCGCACCAATGCGGACACCCCCGCACAGGCTGAAATGGCAGTCAAATTCGGTGCAGAGGGCATCGGTCTCTGCCGCACCGAGCATATGTTCTTTGATGAAGCACGCATCCCCGCAATGCGCGAGATGATCGTTTCAAAGAATACAGATGAACGCAAGGCTGCTCTTGCCAAAATCCTGCCCATGCAGCGTGAAGACTTCAAGGGCATCTACAAGGCAATGCAGGGCCGTCCCGTTACGATTCGCTTCCTGGATCCGCCCCTTCACGAGTTCCTTCCCACCAAGGATGAGGAGATCGCCGCTCTTGCAAACAACATGGGCATCACCTTTGATGATCTCAAAAAGACCATTAACAGCCTGCACGAGAGCAACCCCATGATGGGTCACCGCGGCTGCCGTCTGTCCGTTACCTACCCCGAAATTGCAGAAATGCAGACCCGTGCCGTTATTGAAGCTGCAATCGAGGTTCATCAGGAAACCGGGCTTGAAATCATTCCCGAAATCATGATCCCCCTTGTCGGCGAAACCCGTGAGCTTGCATATGTTAAGAGCTTTGTTGTTGAAACCGCAAAGACGGTCATGGAAGAAAAGGGCATGGAAATCCCCTATCTTGTCGGCACCATGATCGAAATCCCCCGCGCCGCTCTCACTGCGGACGAAGTTGCGACCGAGGCGGAATTCTTCAGCTTCGGCACCAACGACCTTACCCAGATGACATTCGGCTTCAGCCGCGACGATGCCGGTAAGTTCCTTGATGACTATTATAAGAAGAAAATCTTCGAGAGCGATCCCTTTGCACGCGTTGATCAAAACGGCGTAGGCAAACTCGTCAAGATGGCTGTTGAGCTTGGCAAGCAGACCCGTCCCAACATCAAGCTGGGCGTTTGCGGCGAACACGGCGGTGATCCCTCCAGCATCGAGTTTTTCCACAAAGTCGGTCTTCAGTATGTTTCCTGCTCACCTTTCCGCGTGCCCATTGCAAGGCTTGCGGCAGCACAGGCAAAGCTGAACAACAACTGATTCAACCCACCTAACCCATTAACTTTTCACGCGCAGCTGCCGATACTTAAATGATTCGGCGGCTGCACGGTGCAGACATCAAATAAGGACGGCAGAAATTCGGAATTGTTCCGTTTCTGCCGTCCTTTGATTATCATATTCATGCGCACTGCTTAATATACACTGCTGTCAAAGCATCCCCATTTCATTTTTCCTGATGCACCGTTATGCTCATGCCGTATGCTCATCCAAAATGCTTTTCAGTGCAGCTATTGAACTTGTGTGACTTCTTGCAACGCGAAGATTCTTTCGCTTCACCTGCCCGGAGGCAATCTGCAGCATTTTATGCGACATTGTGCTTGTGAAAAGCACAACAAGGTCCGGTGTGCCAAAGTTCTGAATGCCTTTATCTGTTTCAATATAAACCTTTGCTTTACATGAATATGATTTGCAAAGCTGCTCATACTGCTTTATCATGCGCTCATTTCCGCCGACGATAACAACGCTCATTTTCTTTCTCTTTCTCCTGTTCGTTATTTTAACTTTTCGCTTTAATTTCCAATTTCTTTCCGTGCCGTTTTTCAATGTCGATCGTTTTACTTTCGGTTAGCATATGCTAACTTCAGTTCTAAAAAATAAAACTGTTTGCTGATGCTTTCACAGCAATACGGATATGCTTCTCCGTCGGGGGCTGAAGCGCAGAAAAGCATATCCGTTCTGTTTCACAACTTTTTCAACCTTTTTCAGTCTTTATGCAGAATGCCCGCAAACAGTCCGCGCCTGCCTTCAATGATTTCTGTCGAGGCGGAGATGAATTCATAACCTGTCTCTTCAATTGCGCGCTTAAGCGCAGCTGCATCGGGCTCTGTTTCGGACTCAATCACCGTTTCACCTTTTGAGTGCGATGATTTCACCTTCTTAACGTTAAAATTCCTTCTTATTGCATCATTGATATGCGCTTCACACATTCCGCACATCATTCCATCGATTTTAACAACGGTTCTGAACATTTTTTCTCCTTTCCGCAAAGCTGTTTCCGTAAATTCGGCCGGCATTTTTCCTGCTTGCGCCGGCTTCAGCCGATTGTTTATTTTTTTATTTTTTATGGCAGGAGCCTGCCATCGGACAATGGGCGCACTTGCAGCCGCAGGATGACTTGCCTTTTCTTTTGTCTTTAACAAGGCTCGCAATGATAAGAGCCACAACAGCGGCAAGCACAAGGCAGATAATAATCGTTGAAAGATTCCGAGCTATCCAATTGAACATATGACCTTCTCCTTTCATGTTTCTGTTTTCGTGAAAATAAAATCGGGTTCTTGCTTATTCCGTAATTTGCCCGGAAGATGCGAAGGCAATGCATGGCGCACCACCGTCCGCATCGTCATCCGGGTGGGGGGGAATTCATTCGTCGAACCGTATCGTATTGCCGAACACTGTTCGACTCAAACCAATGCTAACGTTTTGATTTATCCAATCTTAACGTTCTTGGTAAGCTTTGTTGCCTCTTTATAGGGGCGGGCGAGCATGTAGATAATGCCGGCAAGTGCAGCAACAGCAAAGATTAGGCCGACAACATGTACATTACCCGTGAACAGGCAGCCAAACTGATAAATCATCAGAGAGATGATGTACGCAAATCCGCATTGATATGCAATTGCGAACCAGGTCCATTTCGGGCTGTTCATTTCGCGCTTTATTGCGCCGATTGCCGCAAAGCAAGGTGCACAGAGCAGGTTGAACACCAGGAACGAATATGCCTGAAGGCCGTTGAAAACATGTGCAAGTGTCGCATAAACGGGACCTTCTGCGCCGTAAAGAATGCCCATCGTGCCAACGATGTTTTCCTTTGCAACAAGACCGGTGATAGATGCAACGGCTGCCTGCCATTCGCCCCAGCCGAGGGGTTTGAAGATCCAGGCGATCGCATTGCCGACTGCCGCAAGAATGGACTTGTCAAGCTCGTCTTCCGCAAGCATTCTGAACCCGTCGGAAGTAAATCCGAAGTAGGAGGTAAACCAAACGAGTATCGTGGACAGAAGAATGATCGTGCCCGCTTTCTTGATGAAGGACCAGCCGCGCTCCCAAGTGGAACGGAGAACGTTGCTGACGGTGGGAAGATGATATGCGGGAAGCTCCATTACAAAGGGAGCGGGTTCGCCCGCGAACATCTTGGTTTTCTTCAGCATGATACCGGAAATTATGATTGCCGCCATGCCGATGAAATATGCACTTGTTGCAACCCAGGCTGAACCTCCGAAGATTGCGCCTGCAATCATTGCAATAAAGGGAACTTTTGCACCGCAGGGGATGAACGTTGTGGTCATGATGGTCATGCGGCGGTCACGCTCGTTTTCAATCGTTCTGGATGCCATAATGCCGGGAATGCCGCAGCCCGTGCCGATGAGCATTGGAATGAAGGATTTACCGGAAAGACCGAATTTGCGGAAAATTCTGTCAAGAACGAATGCGATACGCGCCATATAACCGCAGCCTTCAAGGATAGCGAGCAGCAGAAACAGAATGAGCATCTGCGGAACAAAGCCGAGAACAGCACCGACACCTGCAACTATACCGTTGTTGATAAGGCCTGCAAGCCAATCGGCTGCGCCTATTTTTTCAAGACCTTCGCCCACAAGCACGGGAATACCTTTTACCCAAACGCCATATGCGGCGGGATCGGGTTCGTCGAATCCGTTTTCCTTAAGGTAGTTAACGGCATCAACATAAGTCATGCCGATGGTTTCATCTTCCTTTGCGTCTTTGGGAATCGTGGAATAATAAACGGTCATATCGTTTACTGCAAGAGTTTCCTCATCCTCAACGCCGATAGTTGCGGTTGCGTTCTCGCTCTCGGGCTTGTATGCTTCGAGTTCGGCAAGCACTTTATCCGCATCAAAATCATCGGCTTCAGTGTCGAAATCAACAAATGCGCCGGCAGCGTTAATTGCGTTGCTGTAATTTTCGGCAGTTTCGTTATAAGCCTTTGAGCCGATGCCGAACAGATGCCAGCCGTCGCCGAACAGTCCGTCGTTTGCCCAATCCGTTGCCGCGCTGCCGACTGTTACCATTGAAATATAGTAAACAAGGAACATTACGGCAGCAAAGATGGGGAGACCCAGCCAGCGGTTGGTCACGATTTTGTCGATCTTATCGGAAGTTGAAAGCTTGCCCGTATTTTTCTTTTTGTAACAAGCTTTGATAATCGAACCGATGTAGATATAACGTTCGTTGGTGATAATGGATTCGGAATCGTCATCCATTTCCTTTTCTACCGCCTCGATATCCTTATTGATATGCTCCATAACCTTAGGATCGATATTCAGATTTTCGAGCACCTTGTCATCGCGTTCAAAAATCTTCACGGCGTACCAACGCTGCTGCTCCTCGGGCAGTCCGTGAACAGCTGCTTCCTCGATATGTGCAAGCGCATGTTCAACGGGGCCCGTGAAGGTGTGCATGGGAACGGTTTTGCCGTTCTTTGCTGCATCGATTGCCGCTTCCGCCGCTTCCGCAATGCCGGTTCCGCGCAAAGCGGAAATTTCAACGACCTTGCAGCCAAGCTGACGCGAAAGTTCTGCAACATTGATTTTGTCGCCGTTCTTGCGAACAAGATCGATCATGTTGATTGCAACAACAACCGGAATGCCCAGCTCCGTAAGCTGAGTTGTAAGATACAAGTTGCGCTCCAGATTCGTGCCGTCGATGATGTTAAGTATCGCATCAGGACGCTCACCGATAAGGTAGTTGCGCGCAACAACCTCTTCAAGAGTATAGGGTGAAAGTGAATAAATACCGGGAAGGTCGGTGATGATAACTCCGTCA
>CALAXO010000080.1 GCA_937894955.1 uncultured Clostridia bacterium | reverse complement strand
TCTCGGAGTACGTGCAATGACGCTGACTTGGAATGACGTTAACAGTCTTGCCTGTCCGGCCGGAAAGCGCGGAATCAAAAAGGGCTTGACCTCCCTCGGCAAGAGTGTTGTTGAGGAGATGTGCCGAATCGGAATGGCTGTTGATCTTGCGCACCTTGGTGATGCAGGCATTGACGATGTGTTGGGTATTGCAACACGCCCTGTGTTCGCATCGCACACAAATGCGCGCACCCTATGCAGTCACCCGCGCTGCATGAAAGATGAGCATATTCGCGCAATTTCAAAACAAGGCGGTGTAATCGGCGTCAATTTTTATTACAGACAGTTGACCGGCGAGCGCACAGCCAAACTCGACGACGTGATACGGCATATTGCGCATTTTATTGAAATCGGCGGAGTTGACTGCGTTGCGCTCGGGTCGGATTTTGACGGTATGAACCGCTACATAGACGGGCTTGAAAACAGCAGCGGGCTGCCGTTGATTGCGAACAGGCTGAGCCGCATGGGCTTGAATGATGCGGACATTCGTAAAATTGCTTATGAAAACCTGGCTCGATATATTATGAACTTTTGTTGACATTTTTCCCAATCGGGCATCGTTAGGCCGTCCTTAAAGCACTATATACAATATTTGCCGTTAAAAGAGCTTTTTTTGTCTTTCGGTTGCCCTGTTTAAGTGGTATAATATGGTAATGCGAGAATGGTCTTACCGCCCGCTCCGCCGTTGTGCCGAGCGGGATTATTCTGAAATGCTCCGCATTCGGTGCATTTCGGCAGAAACGGAGGTTGTGACATTGCAAACGGTTAAAATTGATAACATTTTTACCCGTATTGAGAAAAAGTATATAATTTCGGACAAACAGTTTGCAGCAATGCTGCCCGTGCTTTTGCAGCATATGCATGTTGATTCTTACGGAAAGAGCACAGTCAGCAGCGTTTATTTTGACACTGCCGACATGCGGCTGATCCGTACTTCTATAGAGCACCCGATTTATAAGGAAAAGCTTCGTTTACGGTGCTACGGCACACCGTCGGCGGAATCGAACGCTTTTATTGAACTCAAGAAGAAATACAAGGGTGTTGTATATAAGCGCAGAATCAAAATGCCTTATACCGATGCAATGGAGTTTCTTTGCGGCGATGCGCCGTGCCCCGACAAGCAAATTGCGCGTGAAATTGATTATGCGCTCCGCTTTTATCCGGAGCTTCGGCCGTCTTTCGGGATATTTTGCGAACGCACTGCCTATGTAGAAAACGGCATCGGCGATTTAAGACTGACAATCGATGAAAATCTGCGCTACAGAACGCGCAACCTCGACCTGTTGAGCGGCACATACGGCAACCCGATCCTGCCCGCCGGCAAATGCATAATGGAGCTTAAAACTCCGCACACGCTGCCGCTTTGGCTTGCCGCACTCCTTGATGAACACAGGATTTTTCCGACAAGCTTCTCAAAATACGCAACTGCGTATAACATCGAACTCAACCGCATTCTTTCTCAAAAACGCGGTGCTGCATATTGCGGCTGAACGATCCGGTATCGTTCCATGCCAATGTTTTCATCCATATAACGAAAGGATTTTTAACCATGCTTAACAACGTTATCGACAGTATTTTCTCCACCACAAGCACCCTGACCGCAGGCGGATTTATTGTTTGCCTGCTTGTTTCTTTTGTATTGGGCGTTCTCATCGCCGTTTGCAGCCGATACAGAAATCGCCCGTCAAAAAGCCTTTCGGTCTCCCTTGTGCTTCTGCCGATGATAGTTCAAACGATTATCGCCCTTGTTAACGGGCAGCTCGGCGCAGGCATTGCTGTTGCGGGTGCTTTCAGCCTTGTCCGCTTCCGTTCCGCCCCCGCTTCCGCACGTGAAATAACAAACATCTTCCTTGCAATGGCTGTCGGCCTTGCAACGGGCATGGGTTATATTGCAATTGCAATCATCCTTGCAGTGTTTGTTCTTTTGGTTGATATTGCGCTTGCAAGCATCAATTTCGGCAAAGCAGGTTCCGCAGAGCGCGACCTCAAGATTGTCATTCCCGAAAGTCTCAGCTATGATCAAGTGTTCAATGATATTTTCAGCACTTACACTTCCCGCCATGAGCTTATCCGTGTTAAGACCACCAACATGGGCAGCCTGTTCAAGCTCACCTACCAAATCACTTTGCGTGATGCGCGGAAGGAAAAAGAGTTTATTGACAGGCTTCGTGAGCGCAACGGCAATCTTGAAATCATCTGCGCACGCCCCGGCAACGACAATCTTGAAATTTGATTGTTTTTCAACATTCTTTATTTCACCGTCTCAATCTCTGTAAGAAAAAACAAAGGTGCAGCCGCCCGCAACTGCGTTTCGACTGTGCCTTTTGTTTAAACTTTTCCTTCGTTTAGGTTTTGAACTTGAGTATTAGACTTAAGATTTAAATTCTGAACATGCAAGCATCCGCCGGAGCTGCAATTGCAGAGTTCCGGAAGGAATTCTCTGCAAATCACGCGATATGCCGGATGGTAAAGCCGACGGTAAGTCTCACTGTGATGTATTGCAGGGCAGCCCGCCTCAATATATTTTTCAAGAAAACTCAACAGCGTTTCTTCATCAAACGGAGTTTTTCCATGCAGACAGATTTCTTTCAATAAGCTGAGCTTCTTCAGCATTCCGTCCGTTGAACCCGTCCGAACCTCCGATGAACGCACAAAAAGCTCCGCAAGCCTTGAGGGCGAAATCCCGTACAGTGCCAAAGGTTCAAGATGCACACGAACGAACATCCCGCTTGTTTCATCCGTCAAAGGGTGCTCCTCGGCAGCAGCGGCTTCCATTGTCAACATGCATGATTCATACTCCCTCTTCAGATACTCCTCCGCCATCTCTTTGCTGCGCACAAAATGCTCGCAGCCGAATTCGCTTTGATAAAGCAGCTTCACTATATCGTACGGCTCACATTTCGGGTACAGTTCAATATGCCGCTCGATAACATGCCTCGTTTTCTGCAAAACGTTTTCATCCTGTTTCATAATATTTCCCGTCCTGTTCTTTTCTCATGCTATTCTATCATATGCATAAGGCCAAATCAATAAGTCTATTTTGAATATCGGGGAATAGAATTTAAGCAGGCCACTGTGCGGCATCGTTGTCATGAAAAAGCAAAGGAACCTCACCTTGATTTTTCTGCAAAACGGGCCTATTCAGTGAATACTCGAACTTACGGAGGGCAATATGCCGGATACAAACAACAGCATCAGTCTTTCAGGCAGGGTTACGGACGGCCCGGAATACAGTCACACAATTTACGGAGAGTCTTTTTTCAGGCTTATACTCACCGTTCAAAGATTGAGCGGAACCGATGACAAAATACCCGTCACCGTCAGCGAACGACTGCTCGGCAGCATTCCTGTTGAACACGGTATGTGTTTTCATGTCCGCGGACAGATACGTTCCTATAATCAACCGACCGAAAAAGGCAGCAGACTTATCATCACCGTATTTGCACGTGAATTCATTCCTGCTGCGGCGGATGAAACCGATACGTTTGCATACAAAAACGAAGTTGAACTGTTTGGATACATCTGCAAGCCTGTAATATACAGGACGACCCCTTTTTTGCGTGAAATTGCGGACGTTTTGCTTGCGGTCAACAGAAGGTACGGCAAATCTGACTATTTACCGTGCATCGCATGGGGACGAAACGCAAGGTATTTGCAGGATATGAAGGTCGGAATAGGAATGCACGTTATCGGAAGGCTGCAAAGCCGCGGATATAAAAAAGTTTTTGAAGACGGAACGGAGGAAATGCGTACTGCGTATGAGATAAGCTGCTCCGCTGTTGAACCTTTCGAACCCACATTGCCTGACTGACGGCGCGCAGCTTCCGCAAATCAAGGCCGAACAAACACTTTCGACTGTATTTCCGCCGTTCAGCAACGGCAAGTTGAAACCGCACTTGAAATCCACGCCCGATTGTGTTATATTCAACAAACAGTTTTGCCGAATGCGGCAGAGAGGTTGGTTTGTTAAAAAATGCGAATGTACCCGAAAGCAAAAGTATCCGAAAAGGCGGAGCGAGCACTCAAAGGCGGGCATCCGTGGGTTTATGCGGAGGAGGTGCTTTCCGTTGACGGTGATTATACAAACGGCGGGCTTGTTGACGTTTACACAAAGAAAGACAGGTTCATCGGAACCGGGTTCATAAATGACAATTCCAAAATTCGCATTCGCATCTTTTCACGCAATGCGAACGACAGGTTTGACGATGACTTTTTCCGCAGGCGAATTCGTTACGCGCTTGAGTACCGCCAAACGGTCATGGGCAGCGATTTTGACTGCTGCCGAATCATCTTCGGTGAGGCCGACAGTTTTTCCGGGCTGACGGTGGATCGATTCGGAGACGTTCTTGTTTTTCAAATCCTCTCCCTCGGCATCGAAATGCTTAAGGCTCGTCTTTTTCCGCTGTTTGTTGAAGTGTTCAAAGAGTTCGGCGTTAATATTCGGGCTGTTTGCGAAAGAAATGATGTCGCTATACGTGAAAAGGAAGGTTTGACTCAGCACAAGGGCTTTATCAGCTGTGATTTTCTGCCTCCCGCACCGAACAGCGGATTGATAATGATTGAAGAGAACGGCATCAAATATGAAATCGACGTTATCAACGGGCAAAAAACGGGCTTTTTCCTTGACCAGAAATATAACCGTCGTGCCGCAGCAGGGATTGCTGCCGACAAAACGGTTCTTGACTGTTTCACGCATACAGGCGCATTCGCACTGAATGCCGCTGCTGCCGGTGCAAAGCATGTCACTGCCGTTGATATTTCTGCGGATGCAATCCAAAAAACGCGCAAAAATGCGGAGCTGAACGGGCTTTCGGGCAGAATGGATTTCGTTTGCGCCGATGTCTTTGATCTTCTGACCGATATGGAATCCAATCGCAAACACGGTTATGATTATATAATACTCGACCCACCCGCCTTCACCAAAAGCCGGGATACGATCGGCAGCGCGGTGAAGGGCTATAAAGCCATCAATGCAAAAGCAATGAAGCTCCTTCCACGCGGCGGTTACCTTGCAACCTGCTCATGTTCACATTTCATGACCGACGAGCTTTTCCGAAAGATGCTTCACAATGCCGCAGAGGATGCCGGGGTTCAGCTGCGCCAAATCGAAGCACGTCAGCAGGCTCCGGATCACCCGATTCTTTGGAATGTACCCGAGACTGATTATCTGAAATTTTATATTTTTCAAATTGTTTAGTTTTTTGTTTCGGATAAATATCCAAAAGCATCCGTGCAGTTCCGCTGCTTTCGGATGCTTTCGTTTTTTGCCCGTTTTTGATCGACTGCGGGCTGCACCAATCAATCGAATGTGCATGGTGTTGTGCTCCGAAGCGGCGGTAAACTTCACAGCCTTAACCGATTTTTTCCTCAAAAGAATCCACGCGGTTGAAATTCGCATGTTCAGTGATGTACTCCTTGCGGGGAGCGACCTTGTCTCCCATCAAAAGCGTTACAAGGTGTTCTACATATGCCGCATCTTCAATCGTTACCCGCACAAGGGAACGGTTCTCCGGGTTAAGCGTTGTTTCCCAAAGCTGCTCCGGATTCATTTCACCCAAGCCTTTATACCGCTGCAATGTGTACCCTTTCATGCCTTTCGTAATTCGGGCAAGTTCTTCATCGTCATAGGCATACGTAACATTGTTTCCCTTTTGAACCTTGTAAAGAGGCGGCATACCCATATAAACATGCCCTCCCGTTATCAATTCCTTCGTGTAGCGATAAAAGAACGTAAGAAGCAGAGCGCGTATATGTGCACCGTCCTGATCGGCATCGGAGAGAATGATGATTTTATGATACTTAAGGTTTTTAAGCTCAAAATCCTCGCCTATGCCGGTTCCGAGAGCCGTTATGATGGAGCGGCATTCGTCATTTTCAAGCACCTGCTCAATGCGCCGTTTTTCAACATTCAACGGTTTGCCGCGCAGCGGCAGTATTGCCTGGAACCGTCTGTCACGGCCCTGCTTTGCGCTGCCGCCCGCCGAATCGCCTTCAACGATGAAAAGCTCATTTTGTTCCGGTGTTCTGCCCGTGCAGCTTGAAAGCTTGCCGACAAGCGGTGCGTTTTCAAGCTTGGACTTTTCGCGCGCCATGGTTTTTGCTTTTCTTGCGGCTTCACGCGCTTTTGCCGCCTTCACCGCTTTGTCCGCAATTGCGGCAGCAAGATCCGAATTCTTAAGGTTTTCAAGTATCGGCGTCAGCTCGTCAATAACAATCGCCTCGACCGCCGTGCGCGCTTCGGTGTTGCCGAGTTTTGTTTTTGTCTGCCCTTCAAACTGAATCGAGCTCATTTTAAGCGACACGACCGCCGTAAGCCCCTCGCGAAAATCCTCACCCGGCAGCGGCGCATCCTTTTCCTTCAGGGTTCCGGTTCGACGGCAATAATCGTTCATGACCTTGGTCAAAGCGGACTTAAATCCTGTCTCATGCGTGCCTCCCTCGGTCGTCGGAATATTGTTGACATATGAAAAGATGCTTTCCGTATAGCCATCGTTATGCTGCATTGCAATTTCAACGATGATTGCATCCTTGCCCGTGCCGCGCATTCCGCGAAAGTATATCGGTTCTTTATACAGCGGGGTTTTTTCGCTGTTAAGATAGCACACAAAATCCACAATGCCGCCGTCGTATTTGTACTCTCGGTTTTTATTTTCGTCCTTCAGTCTGTTGTCAGTAAATCTGAACGTTACTCCTTTGTTCAGGTACGCAAGCTCGCGCAGGCGTTTTGCAACGACTTCGGAGTTCAATTCAACCGTTTCAAAAACACGTTTGTCCGGCAAAAATGTTACCCTTGTTCCCTGCCGCCGCGTTCTTCCGACCTCGGCAAGCGGCGCAACGGGAATTCCGGAATGCATGTTGCCGTCCGAATCTTCATAGCTGTGGAATTTGATTGAATACAGCTTTCCACCCGTTGCGACCTCAACTTCGACATATTCGGAAAGCGCGTTAACAACCGATGCACCGACGCCGTGCAATCCGCCCGAGAAACCGTATGAATCGTTGTTGAATTTTCCGCCTGCATGGAGTTGAGTATAAACAACTTCAACGCCGGATACATGCAGCTTTTCATGAATGCCGACGGGGATTCCCCTGCCGTTATCCTCAACAACCACGGAATTGTCCCTGTTAATTGTAACGCTGACGATAGTTGCAAACCCGTTTGCTGCTTCATCAACGGCATTATCAACAATTTCCCAAAGCATATGGTGCAGACCCCTGCTTCCCGTGCTGCCGATATACATGCCCGGGCGGATACGCACCGCCTCCAAGCCTTCCATTACCTTTATGTCATCAACGGAATAATTGTGCTGATTTTGCATTTTTTCCTCCGTAATCAACAATCAGTCGATTGTTGTTATATATATTATCCGAATTTACAGCATTCCGAGTTCACCGTTGACCTTTTTCAGCTCACGGCGCAGCTCCGTAAGTTCCGTTTCAAACGGGAACGGTTTTTCGGACTCCGAACGCAGCTCCGCCTCGTCCTGTTCCATACGCTCTATGCTGCCGAGCGTTGTTTCAAGCCGTGTCTTAAGCCCGTTCACAACGTTATCAAGCCTTGCAATGATGCCCATCGCGCTTTCGCTTAAATCGGAACGATATGTGCCGCTGCCCTTAAGCAGAAAGATTCGCCTTGCCCCCGAAATATCGTTCGCAAGAAAGAGTTTGAATCCCCTGTATGTGCCGATTCGCTTTTCCTTACGTATGAATGCATGTTCCGCAAGAAGTTCTATCAGCCTTTCGCCCGCATCGCGCCGCCGTGTATAATTCTCACCCGCAAGCATCATTGAAAACCCATCGCCGGTGTTTTGTTCCGCAAGAAGCATGTCTTTTTGAAGAATGTCGCGCAGTTTAAGCAATTCGCTGTTCTTTGCCGGCAATTGCAAAAGCCGCTCCGCCGCTTCTGTCCTTGCGCGCTCATGCTTTGATTTCAGAACAAGTTTGCGCTGAAGTTCCGTTTCAAGCTCAATCTTTCGTTTTATGAGCGGATTTCCGACGGCGAGTGACTTGACTTCGCTGTATGTAAGCACAACTTCATCAACCTCGTCACCGCTTCTGCTCGGGCAATCACCGTTTACGATTTGGGATATAAATCGCTGTTTGTTTTCAAGAAGCTGCCACGAATAAGCATCAAAGCTTCCGTTTGTGATGTAGCGATATATCATCACTTCGTCATTCCTATTGCCCTGCCGCAGCATTCGGCCTTCACGCTGGGTAACATCCGACGGACGCCACGGAATATCAAGGTGATGCACCGCAAGCAGATTGTTTTGAACGTTTGCACCGATGCCGAGTTTGAAAGTTGAACCGATAAGCACACGTATGCGTCCCTTACGAACTTTGTTGAAAAGCGTTGTCCGCATTGCGTCAGTAACAGCATCATGGACGAACGCGATTTCATCCGCGGGCACACCGCGCATAATAAGTTTTTGTTTTATATCGTCGTAAAGATTAAACCCGTCCTTCGGCGTGCTTTGATCAAGGAACACAAGCTGAGTCAGTTTATCGCGTTCGCTCCAGATTCTGAACACATTTTCAACGCATGTATTAAGTTTTGAATTCGGATTATCCGGCTCCTCGGGGTTAACAAGGCGCATGTCGAGAGCCGCTTTTCTGCCGTCTGTCGTGATTTTCAGCATGTTGTCATCCGTTCGGGCAACGCTGCCGCTCTTTACTTCCTCGGCGCGCACCGCAAGCTCCTCAATATACTTCCGGAGGGATTCGCTTGCCGGAACGGTACAATTGATATAATTCACCTTATGCGGAATCCTTTTATCATCTTCCGGAGTAAAGTACAAATCCGCAATATCCGAAAACAGCAGCGACAGTTCAGGCAGGTTATAGTACCTGCTCAGCCTGCGGCGCAGGCGATAGCCGATGCCGTTCGCCTCAACTTCGAATTCTTCCGTAACTTCGGAAAACATTTTGACCCAATTGTCAAACTCAAGCAGATTCAGCTCGTCCATATGTTCATAGCCGAGGTACCGCTGCATCGTGTACATGTCCGAAACGGAGTTTGTAATAGGGGTTCCTGTTGCAAAAACGGCACCCCGTCCGTCATGTGTGCGCTGTATATAGCGGAGTTTTGCCATCAGATCATCGCATTTTTTTGAACCCTTCGGGTTCAGCCCGGGCAGACTGCCGTGTTTGGTTTCAATGCTGATGTTTTTAAAATTATGCGCCTCGTCAACAAATATCGTGTCGATCCCGAGGTCATCGAAAAAAACAGCACTCTTCGGAAGAGTTTGCTCCTCCTCCCAGAGTTTTTGCAGCCTGTGTTCAATGCGCGATGCAAATCTGTTCAGCACAATATATGCATCGCTGTACACTGCACTGCGCATGGACTCCGCAATTTGCGCAAGGTGTGCGTTCAATTCGCGTTCACGCTCCCCGCGCGAAAGCGGGATGAGCGAAAAGCTGCCGTAACCCATGATTATCGCGTCACAGTCGCTTTCAATAATCTGTTTCAAAACGTGGTTCCTGTTTGCGGGAGTGAAACTTTTCGGTTCAATTACAATGACCTCCGCCGCAGGATAAAGCTGGGTGAACTCATAATGCCATTGTTCGAGAATGTTATTGGGAACAACAAACAGATTGCGTTTCGAAATGCCAAGCCGGCGCATTTCCATTGCCGCTGCCGCCATGACATAGGTTTTTCCCGCGCCGACCTGATGCGCCAGCAGGATATTTTTTGAATGCACGATCCTTTTCACGGCATCCATCTGGTGCTTTTGCAGCTTAATGTTCGGATCTTTGCCCGGAAGGAGCATCCTGCTGCCGTCAAAATGCCGCGGACGAATCGCACAGAAGTTTTCGTTATAGTAGTTAAGCAATTGGCTTCTCCGCGGCTCATCCTTGAAAAGCCAGAAGGAGAACCTTTCCGCAATCTGCCGCGCTCTCTCCTGCGCAAGCAGAGTTTCAGCTTTGTTGACACGGCGAACCTGCTGTTCTTTACCGTAAGGAATATATGTATCGTAAACGGCAATTTCGCGCGAATTGAGCATTCGCTCAATAATCTCAAAAGCGTTCATTCGTTCCGTGCCGTAAGTAAGTTTTGCACGCGTAAAGTCCGTGAAATGCTTTTTTCCGTGAATTATATAATGATTTGCGGCGCGAATGTATTCAACGCTGATTTTCGGTTTTCCTGAAGCGGAACGGATACCTATCAAAGCAATTATAAAATCACGGTATACCCAAGCGGGAATCCACGGACTGCCCATTGACGCCTTTATCTGCCCCGGCTGTACAACGGGCGGCATCACAACCTCAAGCGCAGAGATATTTTCCGAAAAATCCCAATCATCCGGCATTTGCTTTCGGGCGTTAAGTTCATCCCCTGCCGTTTTTTCGGTTTTGACCTGTTGCTCAAGTGCCGATTTGGCGGCGGCAAGCTTTTTTGCAATATTTCCGGAAAGGTATTCCTCCGCCGTAACAAAACAGCCCTTTTCGGGATCATAGTAAATTGCACCCTTGAGAGATTGAAATGCCTCCGCTTTATCGACACGCGCCAGCGCGCAGATAAAATCAACATCAACTCTGCCGACATAATCCACGCAGCGTTCAAGAGCGGAATGCACCGTCAGTGTTTCAAGCGGGTTTTCATTCAGTTGCAAACTGTTTTCTGTCAACTTACATCCTTTCAGGTTTAACAATATGTTTTCCGTTTCCGGTCGAGTCATTCGTTGCAGCAAAGAATCAATCCCTGCTTCATGAAAGCTGCCCAAACCGACATCCACGCCATTAAGTGCATTCGCATCAAATGCTTCCGAGCGGGTGGAATATCGGTTTCATTCTGTGGAACGTTGCAATCAGCGGAATGCCGGCCGCCGCTGCAAGCTTCTCCGCCTCCTTTATGCGCTTTGCGACCCTGTCGCTTCTGTGTGCATCGGAACCGGTTGTTATATATTGACCGCCGAGATCGCGGTAAAGCTTTAATACATCCTCACCCCAGCATGGATCATCCCACCATGCCGAAGTGTTGATTTCAATTCCCTTTCCGTTTTTTGCAAGGTGTGAAAAGACCTCCGCAAAAAGCTCTTTTGAAACATCAAGCGTCATTCGCCTGTCCTCATACGGCGAATACTTTGCAATGAAGTCATAATGACCGAGTATGTTCATGTAATCGCAGGTTTTAATACCTGTGAGTATCGTCTGAAGGTAGGAAAGGTATGCATCCTGTTTTGTTTTTCCGATATAGTATTCCGGGTAGTAAACATCAAATCCATCCACAACATGTATTGAACCAATGACAAAATCGAGGTCATGCGGCGCGATGTACTGCCGCGCTTTTTCGGCGCAGTTCCCGTCGTTCAGAGCAACTTCCGCTCCGCGGCGTATGCGCACTCCTTTATATAGTCCGTTGTAAGGCAAAAGCTGTTCTCGCAATGCACCGAGATCCGATGGCTGCATTGACTTATCGCCGTTATCGAAATCAACATGATCCGTGAAGCATATCTCACTCAATCCGCGTTCGTCGGCGGCTTCAAGCTGCTCCGTCACTGTTGCGGATGCATCTGCCGAATAATTCGTGTGTACATGGTAATCTATCATAATGATTCTCCTCCGTACCGATTCATCGCCCTTTTCGGAATGACAATTATATCACGTTCATGCAATATATTCAATATGGTTTTCCCGTGAGTGCAATGATTTGCATGAATCGGCCCCCCTGATACATTATTTGCGGCGTGAACACAACTCAAACGTACCGCCGCACCTTGGAATAAAAAAGTTCGTTTTTTGCAAGTTCAATATGGTTTTGCAGGCCGTCGTCGCCATGCATTCGCATCGTATTCAAAATAAAAAGCCGCCCGACTTACGTTTTCGGAACGGCGTTTCAATATCGGTTTGGCATACAAAGTTTAATCAGTGCGGCGTTCGGGTTCACAATTAAACGCATTTTATCAGGATTCGTTTGCGGAGTTTTGGTCATTTTGACGGCTGCCGCATGTTTCTTCTTTTTCAGTCCGCTGTTTCTCCCACTCGATTTTTTCGAGCCGTCTCTCGCGGCCGTCCATAATTCGCCTGATATTCGGAAGGTGAGCAGTGATGATAACAGCGGCGATCACAACAGCAAGGAGCATCAGCGGAATGTTTCCCCGGTTGCGGTAAATCACAAGGGCAGCCGCAATTACAGTGCCGACAACAGAGCCGACGGAAACCATTTTGGTTATTGCAATAAGAATAACTGCACAACCGACAGCAATAAGCAGCTGAACCGGGGACAGCACAAGCAGACCGCCAAGCGCAACCGAAACGCATTTTCCTCCGCGGAACTCATAAAAAACAGGCAGCAAATGCCCGAGTATCGCACCCAAAAGCCCTATGCAGCCGAGTATTCCGCTCAGATTTTCAGGCATGACATAATTCGAAAAAATTACCGGAGCGATTGCCGCAGCGGCATATCCCACGCCGACGCTCGCTGCACCCTTTGCACTGTCGCTCAGCAAACAGATAAGCCCCCATTTCCAGCCGAAAGTTCTCAATACATTTGTTGAACCTGCATTGCCGCTTCCGCAGGCATGTATATCCGTGCTTTTGCTTCGCGCAATCTTCACCGCACTCATTATGCTGCCGAGAAGATAACCCGCAATGAGGCAAAAAACGGATAAAAGCACCGTTATCATAGTTTTTCCTTTCAATTACCGCATTTTAATCAAGCCCGGAGAACTCAAGACGACCGCCGAAATGCACTTTAAGAACCGCATACCGTGCATCAGCAGCCGAAATATATTCTTGCAATTCCTGCATCAATCCGAATCTGCTCCTTAAGAGCATCCAGTGATTCAAACTTTTTGACGTCGCGTATTTTTTTAATAAAACATACTGTCATCGGCAGTCCGTAAATATCCTCGTCATAGTCAAAAATATGCGTTTCTATCGTGCGTTTTGTTCCGCCGACAGTCGGGTTCGTTCCGATGTTTGTGCAGGCGGGCATTATGTCGCCGTTGACGCGTGCCATGCTCACGTACACCCCGTCTGCGGGAATCACTCGGGCGGAATCCGGTTCAATATTCGCCGTCGGATAGCCGATTGTTCTTCCTATGCGCCTGTTTTGAACGATTATGCCGTCAAGAGTATACGCTCTTCCCAAAAGGAGCTGTGCATCCTGAACGTTTCCGCATGTTATCATGTTTCGAACTCTCGTGCTTGAAACGGGTTCGCGCCCCAAAAGCACGGGCTGAATGATCGCCGTTTTGATTCCGTACTTTTGGCAAAGTTTTTGAAGTGTCTCGCTGTTCCCCTGCTTTTTCTTTCCGAAAGTATAATTAAACCCGGCAACAATAATCTTTGGGTTCAATCTTTCAGCAAGCATCCGAATAAAACCCTCTGCGGAAAGGTCGCGTATCGCACTTGTGAACTCAACTTCATCAACCAGTTCAATGCCCTGCCTGCGCATAATAGCGGCGCGGGTTTCATTGCTGCAAAGCCGAAGAACTTTTTTTCCGAAAAGCTCCTGTGGATGATTCTTAAACGTGAACACAGCAGGGACAAGTCCGGATTGCCGCGCTATCAGAACGGTTGCGTCAATTATCTTTTTGTGACCGACATGCATGCCGTCAAACATGCCGAGAGCAACCGCCGTACACAGTTTTGTTTCGTTCGTATGCTCTGTGTCCGACGCGATTGTTTTGGCTTTATTCTGCATCAAACGCTCATTTCTCCTTCCCGAACCATACTGTGATATGCAATCCGGAATCATCCCGCAGTGCAAGACCCATGAATTCATTTTCAAGATACAGTCTGTAGACCGTTCCCGGCTCAGCCTGCCCGCATTCAACCGAAGCTCCGTTTGAAATAAGCGTCTTTTGCTTTTCGGAAAGGTTAAAAAGGCGAAGCTCCGGCAGGTGCCGCGCAGCCTCGTCAACGGGAACAACAACCGATTGAAGTTCCCCCGCTTCCTGCAGTTCCTTCAGTTCCGCAATCGTATGCGCTTCACTGATATCAAAGGTTCCGGAAGCGGTTCGCAGCAAAAACGGCATGTATGCGCAGCAGCCGAGAGCTCGTCCGATGTCCCTGCAAAGTGAACGGACATATGTGCCTTTTGAGCATCGAATGCGGATGAGAAAGCTGTTTTGTTCAAGCTCACAAACGGTTTCAAGCAAAAAAACTCGGACTCTCCGCCTACGTTCCTCAACCGGGACAGTAACGCTTCCACTGCGTGCCAGCTTGTACATTTTAACACCGTTCACGCTCAAAGACGAATAAATCGGCGGCACCTGCTCAATTTCGCCTATGAAACCGGGCAGAACCGCGTCAAGCTCCGTTTTTGAAACCTTGCGGCTGCTTTCGGCGATCACCGTACCGCAGGCATCCTCCGTGTCTGTTTCCGCTCCGAACCGAATCTCCGCAATATATTCTTTTTCTTTATCAACAAGACAGTCAAACAGGCGTGTTGCCCTGCCTATGCAGATGGGTAAAACGCCCGCCGCAGCGGGATCAAGCGTTCCCGTATGTCCAACGCGCCGTTCGCCGAATATTCTGCGTATATCCACCACGACATCGCTCGATGTCATTCCCGGCGGTTTCAGCACGCTGACTACTCCTTCAAATTGCATTGTTAATCAATAATTCCTTTTTTGTTCTGTTGAAACGCATTCTTGCTTTTTATTCAGGCATTAATTAAAACATATCGGGAGAAGAACCGTGTTTTTCGTCCCTTTTCAGCTCTGCGATTGCCGCCTCGATCGCGCTTGCAGCAACGGTTGAAAGGGGCAGCCATGCCGTGTATCCGGCGGCTCTTTCATGCCCGCCGCCGCCGAATTTGTTTGCAATGCGGCAAACATCCCCGATATCCTTGCTGCGGAGGCTGACTTTAAAGCTTCCGTCCGCACCTTCACGGATAAAAATTGCGATTTTAACGCTGTCGATATCACGAACACAATCAACAATGCCTTCGCAATCCTCGTTTGTTGCATCAAAGCTCAACATCTGGGCTCTTGTAAGCACGCCTATGCCGATTCTGCCTTCATCCTCAAGACGAATCCTTGATGTCACAAAGCCCTGAACCCTTGTTTTTGTGTACGGTACCGTTCGATAAATCAGCCTGTTGACTTTTGAAATATCAACCAGTTTCTTTTCAATAAAATCGGCAATTATCCGCAAAGCATTCGGTGTTGTGTTGCTGTATGAAAGGTTGCCTGTGTCGGTGACTATTCCGGTATAAAGACAAATTGCGGAGCGTTCATCGATTGCGATGCTGAACATGCCGTAGAGTTCATAAACAATCTCCGCCGTTGCCGCCGCATCCGAAACGACAAGGTTCACTTCGGCATAATGCGGGTTTGTGACATGGTGATCGACACATGCCTCTGCCTGCGCGGCATCAAATAAACGCACTGCGCGGCCGAAACGCGGCTTGTCCGCACAATCAACGGCAATAACACGGCAATAGCCCTCGGCATCCTCGGGCATTTTGACGGTTTTCGATTCCGGCAGGAATCCGTAAATTTTCGGAACGGGGTTCGGGCAAACGACCTCTGCTGTTTTTCCGAGAGCGTTCAGCAGTATTTTCAGCGCAAGTGCCGAACCAAGGGTGTCCCCGTCCGGGGAAATGTGCGTGAGCAGCGTGAAGCTCTGCCCGTCAGATATAAACTTTCGGACATCGGCGAATTCCGCACCATGTTTAGTCTTCATTTTGGGTTTTTTCCTTATTTTCTTCCGCATTGTTCCGATTCGCGTCAAGCTGAGCACGTTCGGTCTGCAGTTTGTTGATAATTTCGGAAATATGCACGGAATACTCGATTGAATCATCAAGGGTGAACTTCAAAGTCGGTATTCGGCGGATATCGATTCTGCGCCCAAGCTCTCTTGCAATAAATCCTTCTGCACGGTTGAGCTGAGCAACGGTTTCTTTCCGAACCAAATCATCCTTATCGTACACGCTGACCCGAACCTTTGCAAGCTTCAGGTCGTTTGTTGCTTCAACGAGCATTATTGTCGTCATTGGAGATATTCTCGGATCTTTCATCTCGCGGACGATTTCGCTCAGTGCTTTTTTGATTTCTTCATTTATTCTGTCGTATCTGACTGATGCCATAAGCTCCCTTTCGGATTTTGAATCCATTCCGCTGAATTGCTGTCTTTAAAACTCTGCGTTCGAACCCGCCTTTGTGAACGGCATTCCCCGCATTCCGAATGACTGTTCTTCGAACACATGCCTGTTCTTGGTTAATGTGTAAGCGCTCCGGCGGAAATTTATCTAATCAGCGTTGATTTAATCCCCGGTCTGCACCGCGGCGCAAAAGCGTTTACGGCACAGCCGAGGATCGGATTATTCTGTTGTCAGCGTTTAACCTCTTCCATCACGTAGGCTTCTATAACATCGCCTTCGTGAATATCGTTGAAGTTCTCGATACCTATGCCGCATTCATAACCGGCAGCAACCTCGCGGACATCGTCCTTGAACCTGCGCAGCGATGCAATTTGGCCCTCGTGAATAACCACGCCGTCGCGAACAACGCGAACCTGCGCATTGCGCTGAACCTTGCCGTCCTGAACATATGCACCTGCAATGGTGCCGACGGAGCTGACCTTGAATGTGTTTCTGACGCTTATTGTGCCCAAATGCACTTCTTTGAATACGGGCTTGAACATACCCTTCATAGCGTTTTTAACATCTTCAATCGCCTGATAGATGATGCGATAGGTGCGGACATCTACCTTTTCCTGCTCCGCAAGATTGCGCGCTCCGCTGTCGGGACGGACATTGAAACCGATCACGATCGCGTTTGAAGCGGAAGCGAACATGACATCCGACTCCGTAATCGCACCTACGCCGCCGTGAATGCACTTCACGCGGACTTCCTCGTTGGAAAGCTTTTCGAGAGCCTGTTTAACAGCCTCGACCGATCCGTGAACATCCGCTTTGACAACGATGTTAAGCGTTTTGACCTCGCCCTCGGCAATATGGCTGAACAAATCCTCCAAGCTGACCTTGGACAGGTTTTTAAGCTGCTCCGCTTTAATCCTGTTGCGGCGTTCCTCCGCAACCTTTTTGGAAACCTCCGCAACGTTCATGATGTCGCCTGCGGAAGGCACTTCGTTGAAGCCAAGAACTTCGACCGGGCAGCTCGGACCCGCGGTTTTAACGTTTTCGCCCTTGTCGTTCATCATTGCACGGACTCTGCCGTATGCAATGCCCGCAACAATGGGATCGCCGATTTTCAGGGTGCCGTTCTGCACAAGAACGGTTGCAACAGGACCTCTGCCCTTGTCAAGCTGAGCTTCAATGATGGTTCCCTTTGCCGCTTTGTTCGGGTTTGCCTTAAGGTCAAGAACATCAGCCTGCAAAAGAACCATTTCAAGCAGCTCATCAAGATTCTGCTGTTTCTTTGCGGAAACCGGGACGCATATCGTATCACCGCCCCAATCCTCACACACAAGGCCGTGTTCCGTAAGCTGCTGTTTGACTCTTTCCGGGTTGCTCTCGGGCTTGTCGATCTTGTTCATTGCAACAATGATGGGAACACCTGCCGCCTTTGAGTGATTGATAGCCTCAACGGTCTGCGGCATAATGCCGTCATCCGCAGCAACAACAAGGATTACAACGTCTGTAACCTGCGCACCTCTTGCGCGCATGGAAGTAAATGCCTCGTGGCCGGGGGTGTCGATGAAAGTTATCATCCTGCCGTTGCATTCAACCGTATAAGCACCGATATGCTGCGTTATGCCGCCCGCTTCACCCTCGGTAACGTGAGTTTTGCGGATCGCATCGAGCAGGGAAGTTTTGCCGTGGTCAACATGACCCATGATAGTAACAACGGGAGGACGGGGAACAAGATCTTCCTCTGCATCCACTTCTTCGGCATTCTCCTGCATCGTCTCCTCATAAGTCTTTGCAACCTGGTGTTCAAGTTCGATATCGTATTCCATTGCAACAAGTTCACAGGTTTCAAAATCGATATCCTGATTGATGTTTGCAACAATGCCCATCATGAACAGCTTTTTGAGAATTTCCGCTGCGGGTTTTCCGATTTTTTCTGAGAAATCACGTACCGTTATCGTTTCTGTCGTTATAACCGCTTTTTCGATAACAACGGGCTCGGGTTTGCGATATTGAGTTTGTTTTGCGGCTTTCTTCTTTCTGCCGCCGTAGGATCCGCCGTCATCCTCCCAGTTTTTCGCGGAGGGGGCGGTCTCCTTCATGATCGTCTTTTTGTTCTTTGCCTTCTTTTCGGTGTCAAAGGTGCGAACATAGCTGCTCTTGTTTTCAGGCGCACGATTTTCCTTTTGAATAATCGCGGGGGCTTCTCCCGGCTTTCTGCCGGCGGGACGCTGCTGCGGACGCTGCTGTCTGCTCTGCGCTGCATCCTTGTCCTCCGGGCGACCGAAACCGCGATTATCTCCCCTGCGCTCACCCTGCGGTCTGTCACCGCGGGAATTCCTGTCGTAGGGGGGCCTGTCGCCCTGC
>CALAXO010000079.1 GCA_937894955.1 uncultured Clostridia bacterium | reverse complement strand
GGTTCCGTCCGCTTGAACGGTGGTTTTGAGCCGGTTGTTTTCTCTGTAGGTGCGTACGGCGCGTTCATGATCCGCTTTAAGTGAAAAATGAACGATAACAAGGGAAATAAGCGCAAAAACGAACACCGCCAGCGCACAGACGAGAACGCCGGAAGGTGAACGGAAATCTATGCCCAAAACACCCTTCCGACTGCGGGAACGGGCTTGGGATACTGTGGAACGATTATTGTTGTCCAAGGAGCAGCCTCCGTGAAAAATTTAATCCTAAATGTGTTTTTCTGCCGATTGCGTTTGATTGAAGAGCAGCATATCGGAAAAAAGCACATCATTCAACATCTATCATTATAGCCAAATTTGTGCCGAACTTCAACATTCGGGAATGATATAATTTTGCTGCCGCATCGATTGGCAATTGAAACGGAGGCGGAAGACGTTCAGGACGAATACGATGAACAGGGGGCCGGAATATCAAATCGACAGGAAAATTAAAATATATAATAATTTTTAAAAAAAGGGGTTGCAATTGTCCGCGGAGTGAGCTATAATACAACACGTTCCGCAGGGAAGCAGCGCTGGTGTAGCTCAGTAGGTAGAGCACGTCATTGGTAATGACGAGGTAGTCAGTTCGAATCTGATCACCAGCTCCATAAACCGCTCAAGTTATTTGAGCGGTTTTGTTTTTTCGGTGCCGAACCGCAGAGGCGGATCCTTTGAAACTTTCAAAAAAGTTTGTGGTTTCAAAAGTCTGTTGCTTCATGTAAAAATGAGGACTGCCGCAAAATTTGCGGCAGCCCTCCTCATCGGTTTTGCCGGGCATTTATTCACCGGGCTGCTTATTCGGCACGGGTCGGACTTGCTTCCGATGCTTTATTGCCGTAACGGTTGAATGAATCGGCAAGACGCACAAAATCGGCCGCTGCAAGCTCTTCGGCTCGGGCGGACGGCAAAAGTCCGGCATCGGTAATCACATCGTCTACGCTGCTTTTCGGAATTAATTGCAGCATATTGTTTCGGAGTGTTTTTCGACGCATTGCAAATGCGGCACGAAGTATCTTTATGAAATTCGGCGGAAGCTCGCTGCCGTTCCGTTTGAATTTCAGCACACATGAATGAACCGACGGCTCGGGGTAATATGCCGCAGGTGAGAGCTTCAGTTCGGTTGAAATATCAAAAAGATACCGAGAAACAATCGAGAGTGGTCCGTAGTTTACATCACGCGGTGCTGCAAAGAACCTTTCCGCTGCTTCAACCTGCATCATCAGCACCATGCGCTTTACGGGAAGCTCGGATTCAATCAGCCGCATACAGATTGGTGATGTTATATAGTACGGTAGATTTGCTGCAACCGTAAAGGGCTCTCCACCGAATGCATCGGAGATTTTTGCGGACGGAAGCTTCAGAAAATCGCTGCAAATGAGATGCACGCTGCGTTTATCTGCGAATTCATCCGTAAGAATTCCGACAAGTGCACGGTCTATTTCAACCGCAAGCAAGTTCTTCGCCTTTTCGGAAAGAACGGACGTCAGTGCGCCGAGCCCGGGACCGATTTCAAGTACGTTTTCATCTTGACAGTCCGCAAGCGCTGCAATGCGGCTTATCGCTTCGGCATCGATGAGGAAATTCTGCCCCAGAGCTTTGTTCGGGGTCAAACCCAGTTTTTTTATCATTTCTTTTGAATCTGTCATGATTGAAATTTTAATGCAGATTTGCGTATATGTCAACATAATTCGAGATATAATTTGTATATTGATTTTTTTATCCGAAAAGCTGATCGTCACCGAAAAAACCGCTCCGTGAGCACCGGGGTGTCCTCCGCGCCCGTGCCGTAAGCTCCCGCGGCGTCAGCAATTCGTGTTTCGAATTCGAGTCAACAGTGCTTGCCGGCCTTGAGCAAACGTGTTCAAATTCAAAACATCGAAAGCACTAAACTTGAACACAATGTCGATATATGCATAAATCCGGTTCAGCGCGGCTTTACATATCCTCCCTTCGGTAGTATAATTAAAATGCATGGTTATAGCTCGAAAGATTTGAAAACAAAGAATTTAATCGGGGTATGAGTATCGAGGAATAAAATCGAGGTATAAAAAAGAGGTATAAACAGGAATGAGATTAACTTCCGGATCAAAGAGATTTTTTGCTTTATCCTTTCCTCTCTGGTGCTGCTTTCTTTGTGCTGCACGGTTTTTTCCGCTGCGGGATGCAGCAGGGATACAGTGTCAGGGGACGAACAGGCGTTCACATTGTTCATGAATTCAATACGCAACGGACAGTTTACGGAAGCATATTCCTTCATCAGTGCTCATGTTGCGCCGGAGAATGCCGTTGACGACAGCATCGAAGCATATAATAACACAATAGCCCTTGCGCAGTTCGAAAAGCGTTACGAGAGCCTGTTTTCACTGCTCGGCGTGAACGATATTGAATACAGTGTCACTGAAGAGAACGTTTCCGGAGATTCAAAAAAAGTTATTAAATACACAATGACATATAAAACGCAATCCGCAGGCGACCTGACAAACGAATACGAGATGACTCTTCTGAAAGAGAATAATCTTTGGCGTGTCGTATGGCAGCCGAGTCACATTTTTCCGGATATGGACTGGGGCGACACATTCGACAGGGCAACGCTTGCGGCAGAGCGCGGCGATATTGTTTCTCACGGAGCTGTTGTTGCAACCAATGTCCGCCTTGTGACTGTTTACGCACTTTTGAGCGAAATTGCGCCGAAAAACGTGCTTACGGATGAAATAATGCAGAAAAATGCAGGCATGAGCGAGCAAGATGCGGAAAAGGAAGCGGATAGGCTTTATTCCGATGCGGAATATCTGAATACGCGCTTCTCGGCGGAATTTGATGCCGCTGCTGCCGAAATTGCCGCTGTGCTCGGTTTGGATGCCGCAGAGCTGCGAACAAAATTCGGAAAGAACACAAACGAGTTCATTACCGTTTATCAGGCAATGCCCGATGAAGTTACCGTTGAACAGCAGGAACGGCTGAATGCCGTAAACGGAGTTCATGTTGACACCGAGCACTACGGTTCAAAGCGGTATTACCCTTACGGGAGCCTGCTTGCGCACACGTTGGGGTATATTTCGTCTGCGACATGGGAGGAAATACAAACATATAATGAGGGACGCGATCCAAATGACGGATTGTACACTACTGACAGCAAAGTCGGCAAAAGCGGCATAGAAAAGCTTTATGAAAGGGAGCTCCGCGGCAAGGACGGCTATTATTTCTTCATACGCGGAACGGACGGAGCCGTTAAAAAGGTCATCTATCGCAAAGATAAAGTTGACGGCAGCGATGTGATGCTGACTGTTGATTTCGAATTGCAGCAGCGAACAGAGGAGCTGCTGGATCTTGTGCTTTTCGGCACGGACACGGCGGGTGCGGTCGTTGTTATGAACCCGAAAACGGGAGAAGTGAATGCAATTGCTTCCAATCCTTCTTACGATTTGAACAGGTTTATAAAGGGTATGAGCGGCGATGAGTACAAAGCCCTTGAAGATCAGGAGAATGAGCCGCTTAAAAACCGTGCAGCAAGAGAGCTTTATCCGCCGGGATCAACTTTCAAGGCGTTCACTGCCGCCGCTGCGCTCGATACGGGCACGGTGAATGAGAACTATGTTTTCACCGGCTATATCGATAATGATTACTGGAAGCCGACCGGTTACGGAGAATGGCTTTGGCCGCGCATAAAGCGTACGCGTGTCTATCAACGTACCGAGCCGATGAACATGACGAACTGCATGTTGCATTCCGACAATATTTATTTTGCAGATGTTGCACTGAAAATCGGTCAGGAGAAATTCATTGCATATTTTAATGAAAAACTCGGCATGGACAAGTCGCTGCCCTATGAATTGGGGGCCGCCCGCTCCCAGCTTTACAGCCGCGGCAGCGTGATGGACAACAAAATGCTTGCGGACTCCGGCTACGGCCAGGGGCAGGTGCTTGTGACGCCGCTTCAGCTTGCGGCAATGTTCTCCGCATTTGCAAACAACGGAGATATGCCGACCCCGCGAATCACGGACGGATTATACGTAACGGACGGCGTGGAATACAAATGCATTCAGAAAAGCGAATACTCCGTATGGATGGAGAACGCAATTTCGGCAAATGCGATAAACAAAATAATTCCCATGCTCCAAGGCGTTGTGGATCCGAACAAAAACGGAACGGGCCGTTCGCTGCGCGTCACGAATGTTGACGTTGCGGCAAAAACCGGTTCGGCAGAAATCGGCAAAGACAAAGCCCGCATGTATTCATGGTTTGCAGGTTTTCGTCTTAACGTTGCGGAGGAGGACGAGAGAGTTGTAATAGTGATGCTCGATGTTCCCGATTCGGGTGCATACTCATCCCTGAAATTTCAGATAGCGCGCGAGCTTTTGAAGCTGGACGACACCCCCGATCCGAATGCACCGCCGGAGGAATAAAATACATCTTGAATGAAATGCCTGCGGTCAGCGTCGGCTGTCTGCGGGTTTGGAAGATGCGGTTCTTTTGCGGATAAACAGCAGCAGTGCGGCGAACATCATTGCCGAGGCTGCAAACCGCATATAGAATCTGTATACCGAAAAAAACGAAAGAGCATATAAACCCATGCCCGCAAGAAAGTACTTTGAAGCATGTTTTTCCGTGCGGAGTTTTGATACGGCGCGCCCGGCGCGGACCCTGACGGATACACGCTCGGCGGGAGGAAATGCAGCTTTGATTTCGGAATCGATTTCGGCATCGTCGGGCAGGAAGCGTTCGCGAATTTGAGGAATCGTTTCAAGCAGCCGAAACTCAACCGCAGGGATGCCGACGGTGCGCACGGCGGATTCCGCTTCCGGTTCGGGTTTCGAAACTGAATATATCACGATGTGCGAAATGCTTTTTTCAAGAGCCTCGCGAATAATCGGGAGAATATCATCAAAAGTGATTGCTTTTTCGGTTCGGAACAGATAAAACGAGTGCATTGCAATCTGTTCGGAATACGCTTGGTTCGGGCATTCCGAGGATGAACGGTGCAGATTGCGGACTATTTCGTCCACTTCGGGTGAAACGAGTACCCTGCGCCGCAAAATCGACTCGGATGTTTCTCCGCGGAGTTTTTTGATGTGGGCATTAAACCGCAGACTGCGCAAAAGGCTTGCAGTGAACAGTATTGAGGCGGAAATGAGCATTGCGGCAAACAAAGATGCAGTGCCGTGATGCAGCTTTCGCAAAACAAGCAAATAAAGCGCGGCGGTCAGCAGCAGTGCCGAAAACATGTTGTCGCATATGCGCGCAAAGCGGGATTTGCCGCCGTTGAAGCTCCGATTATAACTTTTCAACAATGTGTCATTCATAAAATCAGTATGGCGCATAGATATGTTTTTCATTCACAAACGGTTCGGAATGTTGTATAATATGCATATGAAGATTGGAATTTACGGCGGAACATTTGACCCCGTTCATATGGGGCACATATTTGTTGCCCGTTCCGTGAAACAGGAGCTTGGGCTTGACAGGGTGGATTTTGTTGTTGCGGCAGATCCGCCGCATAAGCATTCCGCAGAGCGCACTCCGGCGGCATTAAGATTCGATATGGTCTGCGCCGCTTTGAAGCGCGAACACGGAATGCGCGCTTCCGATATCGAAATTCGCCGCGGCGGAGTCAGCTACACTGTTGACACGCTGCGCGAAATTAAGCGGATCAACAAAAAAGCCGGGCTGTATTTCATTGTCGGAGCGGATATGCTTGAAGATTTTCCAAAATGGAAAAATCCGAAAGAAATACTTGAGCTTGCAACCCTCGTTGCCGTCAACAGACGCGGTCAGGAGCGCGATATTCAAGCTCTTGCAGACGGGATAAGTGCTGAATTCGGCGGCAGAGTTGAGATTATTTCTGCGAAAGGGCCGGACATATCCTCAACGGAAATCAGAAGGCGCGTTCAAAATGCACAAACTCTTGAAAGGCTTGTGCCGCTTTCCGCCGAAATGCTGCTTTACGAAAAACGCTTGTATCAGCCCAAAAGCATAGAGCAGCTCGCGGAACGCATTTCGAACGTTTTGGACGAATACAGAATGCGTCACACAATGCTGACCGTGCGTGAAGCTGTCGGACTTGCTCAGTATCACGGGCTTTCAACCGAAAAAGCGCGGCTGGCGGCTCTTTTGCACGACTGCGCAAAGCTTGGGCGTGAAGAGACCGTTCAATATGCCGAAAAAATGGGTTATGCGCTGACAAACGAAGAACGTGAAAATCCGTTTTTGATTCATTCGCGCATAGGTGCACTGCTTGCAAGGGATCTGTACGGAGTGCAGGATACTGAAATATTGAACGCAATAGAACGGCACACTGTCGGATGTGCGGAAATGACCCCGTTTGATGAGGTGATTTTTCTTGCGGACAAGCTCGAACCGTCACGCGATTACAGAAGAATACGGGATTTGCGCGATCTTGCTTTTAAAGACCTTGACAGGGCGACGATAGCGGTTCTCAGGAACACTATCGAATACACTGAAAACAAGGGAATGCGCGTTCATCCGCAAACGGCAATCACAATTGCAGCACTCGAAAAACGGGTGAAAGCCCGTCTGTACAGCGGCGATTGAGCAAACACGGTGAATCGGCACCGGCGGAAGATTTTCAGTCGGTTTTTTTTCGATGAATTCGGTGCGGACAAAATCGAATAAAAAGTTGTACGATCAACAAAAATAATAACAATATACATATAATCGGAGGAAGAATGGAAACAAATAACGAAAACGGAATCATCC
Source organism: uncultured Clostridia bacterium (assembly GCA_937894955.1). Classification (GTDB taxonomy): domain Bacteria; phylum Bacillota; class Clostridia; order Christensenellales; family CAG-138; genus PeH17. The sequence goes on along the minus strand of CALAXO010000079.1, from coordinate 14,298 downwards.
TGTCGGAACCGGAACTCAGGTTTCGCGAGGAGCTTAAAAATTGCGTAAAGCGCATTGTGGATGCCGCCGATGCAAAAAGGGCGAACGATATTGTTGCGGTTCATGTCGGAGACAAAACAATCATCACCGATTGGTTTGTGTTTATGAGCGGCACATCACCGATTCATGTAAAGGCGCTGAGTGATGAAATTGAGGATTGTGCCGCCGAAATGGGGCTTTCGATGCGCCGCAGGGAAGGCTATTCCGAAGGCCGCTGGATCGTGCTTGATTTTGCCGGAATCCTTGTGCATATTTTCCATCCGGAGGAGCGCGAGTACTACAATGTTGAACGGCTGTGGATGGATGCAACAACCGAAATTATTCGTCCCGAAAAATAAAATTCGGATAAAGTATCGAAAAATTGAAGAACATTACACCCTGCTCCTGCGGGAAACAGCGATTTGATTGTGTTTCGGCAAAAAGTCCGTGTTTTCAACCTGCTATTCGAAAACGGATGAACCGTTGTGCTGCCGATGCATATATAGCGGAGAGCAGGGCGTTTTGCATTTTGCACCGAAATGCTGCAAAATGCAAATCACAGCACTTTATCTGATTGCGGAATCTTTGCGCAGGAACGGCATGAATGCAGAAAAACGCACGGAGCTTTTTCGTTAATTTTGCACGCAGGCAACTGACAAGGATCGAGTGGTTTGTTTCCATGCTGAACTCAACAAGCAGGCTGAAGCGCGAAAACCAGGTTGATGCACTGAAGGATGAAAACATCTGATCGAAACAGTTATGATTGACAGACTGTGAATCATAAAATAACCGACTGTACCGCAATGTATGCGGCGCAGTCGGTTTTGCTCAAAATTAAGCTGATTTGGTTGTTTCCATATTGCGTAATGGTTATTTGCAGTGCGTCTCGTTGTATTTCTTAATGCCGAGAGCCAACAGATCCATGGCGCGCTCAAGATCCTTCTGCTTGAGGACGTAAGCAATGCGAATCTCGTTCAGACCCTTGCCGGGGGTTGCGTAAAAGCCCTCGCCGGGAGCAAACATAACCGTGTCACCGTTGTCATCAAAGTCGGTGAGCAGCCATTTCTGGAAGGTATCCGCATTGTCAACGGGCAGTGCCGCCATCATGTAGAACGCGCCCTGCGGTTCCTTAACAACAACGCCGGGGATTTCGAGCAGCTTATTGTAGCAAGTGTCGCGGCGGAGTTTGTATTCCCTGCGAACAGCATCGAAATAGTCGGAATCAACGCTGTAAAGTGCGGCGGAAGCGATCTGATCAAGGGTTGCAACGGAAAGCCTTGCCTGACAGAACTTCATGAGGTTCTGCTGAAGCTCTTTGTTGCGGGTGATGATGGTTCCGATACGTGCGCCGCAGGCAGAGAAACGCTTGGATACGGAGTCGATGATAACGGCGTTTTCGTTGATATCTTCGAACTGTCCGATGGTTGCAAGCTGCTCACCGCCGTAAACGAATTCGCGGTAAACCTCGTCGCCGATAACAAACAGGTTGTGCTCTTTTGCAACATCCGCAATGGTGCGCAGCTCTTCATGAGTCAGAACAACGCCGGTGGGGTTGCCGGGGTTGGTGAACATGATTGCACGAGTGTTTTCGTTGATAAGAGCCTCGAGTTTTTGGCGGAAAGCATAGCGATAACCGCCTTCGGGGGAGGTGGTCAGGGGACGAATGGTGCCGCCTGCACTCTTGATGAAGGTGTTGTAGTTGGGGTAGAAGGGTTCGGGGATGATAACCTCGCTGCCGTTGTCAAGAATGCTGAGCATCAGCATTTGCAGCGCTTCACTGCCGCCGGTGGTGATGAGAATATCGCTCTCTTCGTAGTGAATGCCGAGTTTGTCATAATAGTCCCGAACGGCTTTGATGAGCACGGGCAGACCGGGGGAGGGAGCGTATTCAAGAACGGGAAGCTCAAAATTGCGAACCGCTTCGAAATATGCGGGCGGGGTTGCGATATCGGGCTGGCCGATGTTCAAATGATAAATCTTTTTGCCGTTATTGGTTGCTGCAACGGCAAACGGATGGAATTTACGCATGGGGGAAAGGTTGCATGCCAAAGCCTTCTGCGAGATTTTCATGGAAGAAGCCTCCGAAAAAAATTTTTTGAGGAAGAAAAAGCGGATGAAACAGCATAATCGCTTTTCGCGCCGCCGTCCGGCCGGAGATTATCCTCATACGGTGTGATTGTAGCATTTTTTTCGGGTTTATGCAACAATATCTGCGCCGAAAAAGGGTATATTTTGAGGCCGAAGTTTTGGCAGGGTGCTTCACTGCGTTTGATAAAAGCAAAAATCGGATGCCTGAAATGTAAAAAAAATGTGAACTTTTTTAATGCAAAGTCGGAAATAAAGTATATATCTCTGCATTGACGCATATTTTAAACATAAAATGATATTTCAAAACGAGACATTAAAATGCAGAAGCGGTATGAGCGCTGCAAAACCGGTATTCAATTCGGCATTTCCTTGTGGTATAATAACAAAAAGCAGAAATATGCGAAAGGATACTGTTTGCAAATGATAGTTGTCATACCTGCGTATGAACCGGATGAAAAGCTTTTGCGTCTTGTGGACGAGCTGAAGCAGCAAACGGACTATAAGATCATTATTGTTGACGACGGCAGCAAAAATGCGGAAAGCAAAGATGTTTTTTCAAAGCTTGAAGCGGATTCCGCCGTTACGCTGCTGCGCCATAAAGTCAACCGCGGCAAAGGCCGCGCAATGAAGACTGCGTTTGAATACATAAAGAATGCTGGGTTTTCCGATGACGGTATAATAACCGTTGATGCGGACGGGCAGCACCTTGTAAAGGATATCGTGGCAGTCAGCGAAACATGGGCAAAGAACCCGAATGCGCTTGTTCTCGGCAGCAGACGTTTTTCCGGCAAGGTACCGCTCCGCAGCAGATTCGGCAACGGTGTAACACGCGGCGTGTTCGCAATTTCAACGGGTGTTCGCGTTTACGACACGCAAACGGGGCTTCGTGCGTTTTCAACCGAAAGGCTTGACGACATGCTCAAAATCGGCGGTGAACGCTATGAATACGAGATTAATCAGCTCCTCACATGCACAAAAACGCATGTGCCGATAATCGAGCACACCATAGAAACCGTGTATCTCAACAAGAATGAAACTTCTCATTTCAACACGATAAAGGACTCGTGGCGAATATACAAAACGATTTTTACGTTCGTTTTTTCAAGCTTTGTCAGCTGGGTTGCGGATTATATCCTTTTGCTTGCGTTCAATGCGGTACTCGGCGGCATTACGGGCGGTGCGGCGGTCAGACTTCTGACATTTAATCTTCCGCCAAAGTTCTTCGCACTTGTCGGAGCACGAACGATAAGCTCACTGCTGAACTACTTCCTTAATCAGCGGCTTGTTTTTCAAACAAAGTCCAAGGGCAGTGTCCTGCGCTATTACATCCTTGTCGTGGTGCTTCTTGTGTTGAACTACGGTCTGCTTCAGCTTATGGGAAAAATCGGCATTGCGCTCTGGCTTGCTCAGATAATCGCACAGCTTGTGATTTACCCGCTGAGCTTTGTAATTCAACGAAAATTTGTTTTTTGCGAGAAAAATACCGCAGCATTAAACCTTGCGGTGCCGTGCGATTTTAAGGAGAATGAAAATGAAAGCGAATAAGGTAAAAATTATTCTTGTTATATTTTTGGATATCGTATTTTTTGCGGCCATCCTGTTGTCATTTGCGTGGTTTCATCATGCAAAGCCGCAGAAAATTTCGCCGACGAGAACCTTCGACCCGAGAGTGTCGCCTTCACCAAGCCCATCGCCGGATTGGTGGAGGCCGAAAGACACACCCGCTGCCGGTGAAACACCGGATCCGTCGGCATCCACTCAGCCCACTGCCGAACCGAACGATCTGCTTCACGGAAAATATTCCGAAAAGTTTACTTCAGGCGAGGTGATTCGCGATGAAAACGGTTATCGCAGTGGAAATGTATGTGTTGAAATGAGCACACACAATATGACTGTCCAGGGGCAGCCTGTATGCTATTATGTTGCTGACATTTATATAAAGGATATTACAAGCCTTCGCTGCGCCATTTCCGATTCGCCGGACAGTGATGAGTGGGTGACGGAGCTTGCGGGCAAGAACAATGCAATCGTTGCAGCTTCAGGCGACTTCTTTGTTTTCAAGCGGAGCGGACTTGCGATTCGCAACGGACAGGTTTACCGCGAAGAGCTGAACAGAAGTCAGGATGTTTGTGTTATCTATTCCGACGGCACAATGGCAACTTACTTTGCCGGTTCGGTTGATTTAGCTTCGATTTATGCAAAAAATCCGTATCACGCATTTTCGTTCGGCCCAAAGCTTTTGAACAACGGCGAACCCATGACGGAATTCAACACGAGCGTTGCAACATGGAATCCTCGCTGCGCGATCGGCTACTATGAGCCGGGGCATTACTGCTTTGTTGTTGTGGACGGGCGGCAGAAGGGCTATTCCCTCGGGCTTGAAATGACAGAGCTTTCAAAGCTCATGAAACAGCTTGGCTGCACGGAGGCATACAACCTTGACGGAGGCATGACCGCTATGATGGCATACGGTACGGAGCTGTACTCACAGCCCTGCGGCGGCGGCAGACAGAACTGCGACATTGTTTATGTTGCGGAACCGCTGTCCTGAACGTCAGAATCCGGAGTGAAACCGGAAAAATCAAAACAAAAGACTTTATGGGGAAATAACAATGAAAAAATCACTATTCAATTTCAATAACAAACGCCGCGTGTTCCGCGTGTTGCTCTCTCACTTGACGGCAATGCTCGCATTGCTTGTGCTGATTTGCTTCGTTATCGACAGATTCAATACGGCAATGGCATTTATGGACAGTGAAATTTCAAAGTGGTATATTGCGGTGCTTGCGGTCCTTTCACTCACATCATCGATACTTAACATCGTTGCGTTGTGGGTGAATCCCGACAAAAAGCGAAAAAACAGAATGCCCGACAACCATTGACGCTGCAAAATGACGTTACCTTTTGTGGATGTGATTACGATTGTATGAAAAATAAATCAAAGATTTTACTTATCGTTACGGCGGATGTGCTTGTTTTTGCGATTATACTGCTGTCTTTTGCTTGGTTCCATCACGCAAAGCCGCAAAAATTCGATGCGAACCATGCATTTCCGCTGCCGGAAAAACGTGAAAACCTGCTGCGCGGCAAATATGAGGATAAGTTCACCGCTGACGGGAGCATCCAAAAAACCGAAAATTCCTATCGCAGCGGCAATGTATCCGTTGAGATTCTGAGTCGGGATATTACCGTCGGCGGCTATCCCGTGCATTACTATATGGCGGATATTTACATTAAAGACATTTCAAGTCTTCGCAGTGCGGTGTCTGACGAGCCCGACAGAAAAGAGCGCGTTGAGGCTCTTGCAGCAAAGAGCAATGCGATAGTTGCAACTTCCGGCGATTTTTTCGTTTTCAAAAAGAGCGGACTTGAGATTCGCAACGGAGATATCTATCGCGAAACGATAAATAAAACGCAGGATGTATGTGTTATTTATCAGGACGGCACAATGGAAACCATTCTTGCGGGTTCGGTAAACCTTACCGCCGTTTATCGCAAAAAACCGTATCAAACTTTTTCATTCGGCCCGAAGCTGCTGAACGGCGGCCAACCTATGGAGGAATTTAACACGAGTGTTGCAAACTGGAACCCCCGCTGCGCAATCGGCTATTATGAACCGGGTCACTATTGCCTTGTGGTTGTTGACGGAAGGCAGGAAGGGTATTCCATGGGTCTCTCAATGAAGGAGCTTTCAAAGCTGATGTTTGATCTCGGCTGCAAGGAAGCCTATAACCTTGACGGCGGCGAAACGGCAATGATGGCTTTTGACGGAGAACTGATTTCAAAGCCCAGCAACGGCGGAAGAGAGAATTGTGATATCGTGTATATCGGCGAACCGCTCGATTAAAGCTGTACGCAGAAAAAACTCAGCAGATTCTGAATAATGCATGATGCCGCACCGGTGTTTCGGCGCGGCATTTGAACAATTATATGCTTATTAAAACACGGAGGCCGACCGATGCTGTATATATCAAGATTTGAATTTCCGGACGCCGAAACCGAGACGAATTTTCGATTCGGGTTGAAAATGACGTGTTATGATTCAATCTATCCGTTCGGCGTTCTTTCCCGAAAAGGACTGACGCAGCTTGATTTTGAAGACATAACGCTGCTTTGCGGCGGCAACGGCACAGGAAAAACCACTGCACTCAATGTCATTGCAGAAAAACTGAAACTGACAAGGGCATCGCTGTATAAGCGCAGCTGTTTTTTTGAGCGTTACCTTGAGGATTGCAGTTTTGTATGTGAACTTGAAATTACTCCGCACAGCAGAATTATCACGAGCGATGATGTGTTTGACTTTATGCTTGATCTCCGCAGCCTGAACAGCGGGGTTGACAGGCGGCGCGACGAACTGTTTGATGAATATCTGTCGCTAAAACGACAAAAAACAAACGTTCGCTCGCTTGAGGATTATGAAGCTCTTAAGCGGCTTAACGCGGCGCGAAGCAAGACTGCTTCGGAGTTCATTCGAAGGAGCTTGCCGCCGGGTTTGCACGAACGATCAAACGGGGAAAGCGCGTTCATGTATTTTCGAAACAAAATTGAGGAGAATGCGCTGTATCTGCTCGATGAACCCGAAAACAGCCTTTCTCCGGAAAAACAGATTGAGCTGCTTCAGCTTATTGAAGACAGCGCAAGGTATTTCGGTTGTCAGTTTATAATTGCGACTCATTCCGCAATTATGCTTTCCGCCCGAAACGCAAAAATTTATGATTTTGATTCATGCCCGGTGGGAGTTTGCGCATGGCAGGATATTCCGAGTGTTCGCTGTCAATATCAGTTTTTCAGAAAGCATGATGCCGAGTTTAAATAATTCTCTGAGGGGGTCATGTGGAAAATCGGCAAATTCAAGTCTGCCGAAGATGGAGCATTCGGAGCGTTTCTGACATTAATCATCAAATTCATAGCCGTCACTCGGCAAGGGCTGCCGGCCTGTTTCATCGTGCAAAAGTCTTCCGATGGGCGAATCGGACTTTGCACCCTGCTCGATGAACCATTCTGACGGGATGTGAATCGTGGGTTCGATTGCCGGATTAGCGATAAGCTCATATTTACGATAACAGAGCAAAATTCCGCGGTCATAGAACATGAACATGCGATCCGAATAAATCGGTTCGGGCAGACAAATGACAATGTCACCAAAATTGAAAACTGCGGTTTCGTATGCTTTTTTACCGAAATCTGCCGCAAAATCATCGCTGAACGCAATACCGAAACAATCGGCAACAGAAAGAATCCGCCCCGTTAAGATATCGATGTTTATCGGTCTTGTTTCAAAAACGGCATATCCATTCACGTTCGAAACGGCATAATCCGTATTGAGCTGTTCGAACGGAATATAAACGCACATTTTGATTGAAAGCAGGTCGTTGTCATTATACATAACATCGTAAGTTATGTACCTGTCAGCAGGCTGCTCACGCGCATATTCCACGAAAGCTGTTTTCACGGCAGCGTTTACAAGGGTGGAGTTTCTGCAAACGAAAACAGGGCACACAACATAGCAGCCCGAGGTCAGCACATGCTCCTCAAACCCGACATACGGCTTTTTGTTTTCTGAAGACTGATTTTCGGGAACGTCGGCCGTCGGCTGAGGCGATGCGGCGGAGAAAACGTTCCCGTCGGCAGCGGATGATGCACCGGAGGCAGCGGAAGGCGTGAAATATGGACCCGACCGCTCCCTTACGGTGTGCATATGCGGCTGTGTCGCTTGCGTGTCGAACCGGATTTGCTGCGGTTGAGCATGTGTTGAGCAGGCGGAACAAGGCAAAACCGCAGCGGCTGCCGTCAGCATTGCAAAGAATCCCGCCGCAATGCGCGGGATGCGGCGGAGAGTGTATGGTGTTTTTTTGCTGAAATTCATATAGAATGCCTCACCGAACAAATGCGTGATGCGGCTTAACGACTGAATAAGCCTGCCCTTTAATGCGCGGTTTACTTAATAATCAAAAGCTCGCTGTCCGAAATCGCACGCTCAATCATTTCGGAGAAATCAACCTTTGCCTCGCTTGCGCGCAAATCCGCAAGCACGGGTTTTGTCACGGGGTGCTTTGGAACAAACACGGTGCAGCAATCCTCATAGGGAAGGATGCTCGTTTCGTATGTTCCGATTTTCTTCGACAGATCCATAATATCATCCTTATCAAAACCGATGAGAGGACGAAAAACCGGCATTGTCACGGCATCGTTGGTGACGCAAAGGCTTTCGAGCGTTTGACTTGCAACCTGTCCGAGAGCTTCGCCCGTGATGAGTGCACGTGCGCCTTCCTTTTCGGCGATGCGCTGTGCAATTTTCATCATAAGGCGGCGCATGATGACGGTGGTTTCTTTACTCGGACATTGTTCGTAGATTGTCATTTGAATATCCGTAAAAGGAACAAGGTGCAGCCGAATCGGTCCTGCATAGCGTGAAAGCAGGCGGGTCAGGTCAACAACTTTGTCGCGGGCGCGCTCGCTTGTGTAGGGATAGCTGTAAAAATGAACCGCACTCAGTATAAGCCCGCGTTTTGCCATCATATAGCCTGCAACCGGGCTGTCGATGCCGCCGGAAATAAGCAGCGTTGCACGTCCTGCGGTGCCGACAGGCATTCCGTTCGCGCAGGGGATCTCCTCGCAATACAGGTATGCTCTGTCACGTATTTCAACGGAAAGAGAAACCTCGGGTTTGTGAATGTCAACACGCACGGATGGATAGCGTTCGAGAATCAGGTGTCCGAGTTCGCGGTTGATTCCGTCCGAATTCATGAAATAGTGCTTATCCGAACGGCGGGCAAAAACCTTGAAGCTGAAATTCGGATTTTTTACAATCTCTTTGTCCATCAGCATATATGCCGTGCTGCAAACACTCTGCCAATCCTTATCCACAGCAAGCGCGGGACTGACGGAGTGAATGCCGAACACGCGTGTAAGCCTTGAAATTGCTTCATCAAACTGTACATCCGGAATATCCATAACATATATCCTGCCGTGTTCGCGGTCGATCCTTGAGGGAATGCCGCGAAGGGCGGAACGCATATTGTCAACGAGCTTCTGCTCAAAATAGGGACGATTCAGCCCCTTAAGATGAATTTCGGTGTAGCGAACAAGAATGACTCTTTCCATTTTATAGTACCTTTCGTGTTTATCTTCCGAGTGGAACGTTTTTTTGTTAAACTTTCGAGTATGCTTTATCTCCTGCGGAACCGTCGAAGCAGGGAGAGGCTGTCCTCGATCATCTGAGCGGCCGCATCGGCTTCCGCCTCGGTGTTGCCGGTGCCGAAGCTGAAACGTATTGCGCCGTCCTGTCTGTCGCCGGTGATTCCCATTGCGGTTAAAATGCGGTTCTTGCCGCGGCTCCTTGCCGCACAGGCGGAGCCGGTTGAAACAAGCAGACCTTTGTCCATTAATGAATGCAGCAGAACCTCACCGCGCACGCCGAGAAAGCTGATGTTCAAAATATACGGAACACTGTCGCTGATTTCGGGTCCGTTCAGCTTTATATCCCTGATTCGGGACAAGTTGTTGTAAAGGCGGTGTTTGACGCGAGCCATGTTTTCAAGCCTTTCGGTGCGGTTGTCCGTCCAAAGTTTTGCGGACACGTCAAGAGCCATGATTGAAGGCACGTTCGTGGTTCCGGAGCGAAGATTGTTTTCCTGCCCTCCGCCCGTTTGTCCGCCTTTGAAGCGCGTTCCGCGGCGCACATAAAGCCCGCCTATGCCCTTGGGTGCGTTAAGCTTGTGTCCGCTGAAGGAATACATGTCGCATTGCACGGCGGGCATTTTGATGTATGCCTGCACGCCGTCGCAATGAAAAATTGCCGAGGGGCTTTTATCATGCACAAGGTGATATATGCTGTTGATATCATTCACGGCGCCGACTTCGTTGTTGACGTGCATGATGCTCACATAGCCCGTTGATTCCGTAAGTGCAGCGGAGAGTTCATCCATGCGCACACACCCGGTTTTGTCAACGCCGATGACAACAACATCGTATCCCTGCGCTTTGAGCGCGGCAAAAGGCTCAAAAACAGAGGGATGCTCAACTGCGGATGTTATGATGCGGCATTTGCCGCGGCGCATTGCAAGCGTACCGGAGAGGGCAATATTGTTGCTTTCCGTTCCGCCGCTTGTGAAAATAAGCTCGGATTGTTCCGCATTAAGGTAGGATGCAAGCCTTGCTCTTGCAGCGTTGACATCCCGCTCGACAGAAACAGCGGGGGAGTATGCAGCTGCCGGGTTGAAAAACTGCTCGGTCATGTACCGAAGAGCCGTGCCTGCAGCCTCGGGGCAAACCGGCGTTGTTGCACTGTTATCAAAATAAATCATATAAATTACCAACCTGTTGTTTATTGAGCAATCGCCCGACACAGCGTCCTAAGACATAATATCTGCATATGCACGTTCGGCATGTCCGGCGATTACTAAATAAATATGCTGTCAGCTCTGCTTTTGTTAAGAATGCCGTTCGAAGAGAGCTTTCAAAGCAGCACACGCTCCGATTTATCCGTTAGGAAATGTCGGTTCATCCGTGGGCTCGGCGGGCCGATTCGGGGGCGGATAAAGTGCGCTCAGCACATCGTAATTCCGCTTCAGCTCGCTCATATACTGACTGATGAGCGCAGCATCGGATTGTGCAATTGCATTTTGCAGCTGCGTGATTCCGCCTTCAAGAATGTGGCGTGCCGTATCGGTCAGTGTTTGAACGGTGTCAAGATACCGGCGCACAGTCGCAATAAGCTCGTTCGAACGCGCAATAAGCTCATCGATGGGAATATTCGTCCCGCCGCCTGCGGTGTGCACCGTGCAGCATTCAAGATGTTCCGCATTGCTTATGAATTCTTCCGCGGTAAGATCCGTGCGCACCGCATTGGGCATGTATTGATAGAGCTTATCGTCGCTCAGCCTTGCATAAAGCGATGTTGAAGGAATCAGCACAATGCATTTTGCGTAGCGTGATTCGGCGGGGCAATACTGTCCTGCCGGCATTTCGGAATCCTTGCAGTACACAACAGTGCAGTGCATATCGCAGTATTCAGTGGGCATTTTTTCAACCGCGCACCAGTCGGTAAGCGGAGGGTTGTTCGTGTCGTGCAGACATTCTTCGGTGGCAAGCTTGCCCGAAACCGGGCAGATCGTGGCTTGGGTTAATCCTATGTCGGACGGGGAAACATCAAGGAGTGGACGATCCGAGAAACCGTTGTGAACCTGCTCATGAAAGCTTGCCAAAGCGGAGCGGCACTGTTGCCGCCGGTCGAGCCGGATGCAAGCTTTTCGGAATACTTATCATGACCGATCCAGAGGGAAGCGGTATAGTAACCGGTAAATCCGGCGAAATAGACGCTCGTGTAATCATCATTTGTGCCGGTTTTGCCCGCAACGGTGATACCGGGTATGATTGCGTTTGTACCCGTGCCGGAAGAAACAACATCCTTCATCATGTCAGTGAGCATAAATGCGCTGGTCTCTTCAAAAACGCGCCGCGTCTTCTGATAGTCGCGCGCATCGATAACGATGCTGCCGTCCTCGGCAACAACGGTCGTGAAGGAGATGGGTTCCATATACATGCCGCCGTTGGCAATGCAGGCATATGCTGCCGCCATTTCAAGCGGAGTGATTCCGCTGGTGCCGAGTGCAAGGCCCGGGCCGTCAACGTTGATTCGCGAAGGATCGACACCGAGCCGCTCAAGGTACTTTGCGCTGAGTTCAGGGGTCACAATGTCGAACAGAACCCTTGCGGCAACAATGTTAAGTGAGGAAGTGACGCCGCGGCGAATTGAAGTCAGTCCTTCCCAACGGCGCGAACCGATTTTCGGGTTTCACCGCCGTAGCCGTCGATTGCAAGTTCGGAATTCAGGATGCATGTTGCCGGCGTTGCACCCATGTCGAGTGCGGGGCCGTAAACCGCAAGCGGCTTGATGGATGAACCGACGGGCATGCTGCTTTGGTAAGCGCGGTTGAGCTGCCGTTTCTGAATCGGCTCTTCGCGTCCGCCGACCATGGCAACGATATAGCCCGTGTGCTGATCGATGATGACCGATGCCGCCTGCGGCTGTGCGCTTGTGATACCGGAATTGGGATCTGTAATTTCAGATGCGGCCGAATTGCGCAGATGGGGATAATTCTGCCATTCGGTAATGGTTTGCTGAACGGTATTCTGAATGTCCGGCTTAACCGTCAGATAAATGTGGTATCCGCCGGTGCGCAGCTCCTTTTCGATTTCGGCACGGTTTGCAGGCGTGTCCGCAAGGTCGCGCGCCTCAAGCATGTGCGTCACGACATCGTAAACACCGTATTCAACAAAATATGCCATGTCATAGAGCTGCTTTTGAGCACTCACTTCAAGGATGTGGACATGTTCAACAAGTGCGGCGTCATATTCAGCGCGCGTGATGAAGCCCTCGTCATACATTGCTTTAAGAACAACGTTCGTCCTGTCGTTGGTTATATCCATTTTGTTGCGCCCGCTGCTGTAAAACCGTTTATAGGTGTTTGCACGGGGGTTGGTAACGTTAGGCTTTTGAACCATGCCCGCAAGCATTGCGCATTCGCGAATGGTCAATTCATCGAGTTCCTTGCCGAAATAGTCCTTTGCGGCTGTTTTAAAGCCGTAGTTGGAGTCGCCGAGGTAAACATCGTTCATATAGGCTTCAAGTATTTTGTCTTTTGAAACGGTGCTTTCAAGCTCATATGCAAGGTATGCTTCCTGAATTTTGCGCTTATAACTCTGAACGTTGGAAAGTACTTTGTTTTTGATAAGCTGCTGGGTGATCGTTGAGCCGCCGTGGGTGTTGGTGTTGCGCAGCGTGTTGATAACGGCCGAAAAAAGCCGCTTGAAATCAAGGCCGCTGTGTTTATAAAAGCGAACATCTTCAACCGCAATAAGCGCATTTTTAAGATTGTCGGGGATCTCGTCGATATTTGCCCAATCACGGTATTCCATGCTGGCAAAGGTCGTTATCATATTTCCGTTGCCGTCATAAATGTAGCTTGTGCGGTCGCTTTCCGTGAGCGCGGAAATATCAAGCGTCGGCGTGGTGTCGATATATGCTTTTGCAATGCCGAGCACAAGGCCAAGCCCGATAAAACCGCAAAGTATTCCTGCAACAACGACAAGTTTTATGACCGTGAACACGATTGCAAGCAAGGTTGAGCGCGGTCGTTTGCGCGGCACAAAAGCTCCCTGCGGTGCATCCGCCTCGGTTGAAGTGCGTTTTGCACGGGAATGATTTTTGTTATTCGGTTTTGAATGCATTGATTCGTTTGCTCCTTTTTTGTCTGAAAACGGTTTGGCAAAAAAACTGCGCACGGAAGCAAAGGCTTTTTTAAAAAAACCCGAATTCCCGCCGCCGGCGGGCTCTTCGTCCGCATTTGCCGCAGCGGGACTCTTAAAAACGAGAGTGTCGCCGTCTGCGGCGCTGTTATGTTCATTTTTGAAATTATCCATCTCAAAATACCTTTCGCATATTTTCCCATTCAAATTATACCACAGTGTGCACCGCTTGGCAAACCGAACATCAAATGTTTACAGTTTTGCCGCAAATATCCGCAATTATCCGCATTTGTCCCTGCACGGCGGGTAACACTCGTGTCGCGTGCGGAATATTTTAAAAAGAAAACAACAAAAAAGGAGAGAACGCAATGTCGGACCGCACGGGGGGCGAAAGCAATGCCGTTGTAAGGAAAAGAAACGGAAAATGCCGCTTTCGGAGAGCACACGGCACAAAATCAGCCAATATCCGCAGGATACAAAAACCGAATCTGCATTTTGGCCTGCGGGGTATAATCTGTGCTGCGGCCGCGCTGCTTATTGCGTTCACAATCCTGATTGACTCGGCGTTTTCTGTGCCGCTGCGCGCTCTCGCAGAGGAAAAAGCAGCTCAGCTTGCAGCGGAGCTGTTGAATGCGGCTGTATTGGACGTCATGGGAGCTTATTCGGAGAAACATGATCCTTCCGAACTCGCAGAGGTGCAGCGAAACGAGAGCGGAGCGGACATTCTTTTTATTGATGCCGTGAAAATCAATCTGCTTGCGGCGCAAATAACCGATTGCGCTCAAATTCGGCTTCGGGAGCTTTCGAATGCTTCTGTCGGCGTATCACTCGGAACGGCAAGCGGAATTTCGTTGTTTACCGAAAAAGGCCCTCGCGTGAGCGTCGGCATTTCTCCTGCGGGAAGAATCGATTCCGGACTTTCCGCTGCATTTTCTCCTGCCG
>CALAXO010000078.1 GCA_937894955.1 uncultured Clostridia bacterium | reverse complement strand
TTTGAAACAGAATTCGAAGGCGTTATACCCACTCTTGAAAGACGGTATCACGAAACTCAATCCGATTCAATGAAAGAAGCTTACGAAGCATTTATGAGCAGAATAACCTGTTCGACATGCAGAGGAAAGAGACTTAAGCCCGAAGTGCTTGCAGTCACAATCGGGAATAAATCAATTGCGGATGTGTGCGCCATGTCCATAACCAACGTTATTGCTTTTATAGACGGGCTTGTTCTTTCGGAATCCGGAAAGATTATTGCCTCCCAAATTTACAAGGAGCTGAAGGCGAGACTGCGTTTTCTTGTCAACGTCGGGTTGGAATACCTCACACTTTCGCGCGCGGCATCAGGTCTTTCCGGAGGAGAGGCACAGCGCATTCGGCTTGCAACTCAAATAGGTTCGGGTCTTGTCGGCGTTCTCTATATCTTGGATGAACCGAGCATAGGGCTGCATCAGCGAGATAATGACCGCTTGCTTGCAACGCTGAAAGGACTCCGTGACCTCGGCAATACCCTTATTGTTGTCGAACATGACGAAGATACCATGCGCAGTGCGGATTACATTGTCGATATCGGCCCCGGTCCCGGAGTGCACGGCGGGTATGTTGTTGCACAGGGCAGCGTTGAGGATATAATGAATTCTCCGGAATCCATAACCGGGCAGTTTCTGAGCGGTAAGCGTTTTATTCCCATTCCTGAGGAACGCCGAAAACCGTCCGATGAACGTTGGCTGTGCGTTGAGGGTTGTCGTGAAAACAATCTCAAAAATATCACGGTGAAAATTCCGCTCGGTGTATTCACATGTGTAACCGGCGTCTCCGGTTCGGGAAAATCAAGCCTTGTGAACGGAATAATTCGAAATACCCTGCTGCGAATGCTCAATCGGGCACGAACAAAATCGGGCGAATTTGACAACATAAGCGGAGTTCAGTATCTTGACAAGGTAATCGATATTGATCAATCGCCCATCGGCAGGACTCCGCGAAGCAATCCCGCAACCTATGTGGGCGTTTTTGACCTCATCCGTGAAGTGTTCGCAATGACGCCTGATGCAAAGATGCACGGATACACAAACGGAAGATTCAGCTTTAACGTTAAAGGCGGACGTTGCGAATCCTGCCGCGGTGATGGTATAATAAAGATAGAGATGCATTTTTTGCCCGATGTTTATGTTCCGTGCGAGGTATGCAAGGGCAAGCGGTATAATCGCGAAACTCT
>CALAXO010000077.1 GCA_937894955.1 uncultured Clostridia bacterium | reverse complement strand
GTTTTTGCGGCCGTTCTGTTCGGTGCACTTGTTCTCGGCAAAGACATTGCGGCGGCAATGAAGCTTGCGGTCGATTTCACGGTTGCATCAATAAGGGCAACCGTCGGGGACAGCGGGCACAGATACGGGGTCAAGTTCGAGAAGGCATTGCCCGGGCTTATGCGCAGCCTGGAGAGCTGACGGCAGCGCACAGGCGGTTCAATTCGCTTATTCCGTTTTCCGATTGACAATTTCCGCCGATATTCTTATAATACCTTTCGGCAAATGCCGACAGGCGCGGCGTTTGCATATGCAGGCGGCTGCGGAGGTATTGTTTTGAAAAATTCAACTGAAAAAAGTGCAAAACCGGCGGGGAGAATACGGCTTTATGAGGAGCCGGTCTACCTTGCAGCACTGGTGATGCTTTCACTTGCCGTTGCAATGACGGCGGCGGCGGATTTCGGCGTTTCGATGATAGTTGCTCCGGCGTATATCCTCAGCCTTAAATTCCCGTTCCTGACTTTCGGAAGGGCGGAATACATTATTCAGGCACTGCTGTTTGCGGTTTTCTGCATTTTGATGCGCCGTATAAAGCCGGTGTATCTGTTTTCGTTCGTGACGTGCGTGATCTACGGCTTTGTGCTTGACGCATGGCGCAGCGTTGTGCCGGCATTCAGCCCCGCGGTGACAGCACCGGGAAGTTTTGCTCTGCCTGTGCGCCTGCTTCTGTTTGCGGGCGGCGTGCTGCTCTGTTCGTTTTCGATCGCTTCGTTTTACAAAGTCTGCCTTTATCCGCAGGTGTATGATTTTTTTGTTAAAATGCTGAGCCGCAGGTTCAACATTGCGCTGCCGAAATTCAAAACATGTTTTGATTTTTGCTGCCTTGCGGCCGCATGCGTGCTGACGCTTGCTTTTTTCGGCAGATTCCGCGGCATAGGCATCGGAACGATAATTATGACGGTTGTCAACGGCACGCTTATCGGGCTTTTCGGAAAAGTTCTTGACAGGTTCTTTGTGTTTGAACCGCTGTTCCCGAAGGTGAAGCGAATTTTTGAATGATATGCGCTTAAAAAACAAAAGCGGAACATGGGGAGTAACCTCCGTGTTCCGCTTTTTGCAGCAAATGTCGAACATTGCCCGATTTGAAAATCAAATCAAAGATTTGTTTTGGAGTCAAGTTAAAAATGAAGAGAAATCAGAAGATGCTCAGGAATAATTGCTCCGAAAGCTTTTGAAGCAGCATTATTCCGGCATAACCGTTGCCCTTTTCGTCCAACGCGGGAGAAAAAATCCCGATGCCCATTCTTGTCGGCACAACCGCCATGATTCCGCCGCCGACGCCGCTTTTGGCGGGAACGCCGACGCGCACGGCAAATTCGCCGGAACCGTCATACATGCCGCAGGTCATGAGCACCGCATTCACATAGCGTGCATATTCATACGGAAACAGCCGCTTGAGGGGTTTTCCGTGGGAGGCAAGCACCCAGCCGATTTTTGCAAGGTCGCGGCAATCGACAGAGATTGAGCAGGCCTTGAAATAACAATCAAGCACATCCTCGACATCATCGGCTATCATGCCTTGGGATTTGAGCATGTATGCAAGCGCGCGGTTTTTGTTGCCCGTCCGCTTTTCGGAAAGATAGACGCTTTCGTTAAGTGCGATATCGGGATTGTCCGCAAGGCGGCGCGTCAGGTCGAGAAGCCTTTCAAAACGCTCGTCGTAGTCCTTTCCGCGTATCATCGGACAGAGGGCGATCGCACCCATGTTGACCATTGGATTCAGATGCTCGCTCAAAAGGGACTGCGCCGAAACATTTATTGCATCGAAGGGCTTGCCCGTTGCTTCAACGCCGATGCGTGAGCGAACCTGCTCAATGCCGTTGTCCATTAATGCAAGCAAAAGCAGAATCGGCTTCACAACGCTTTGAATCGTAAATTTTTTGCTGTAATCACCCGCACAGTAATGTTTGCCGTCGCTGCCGATAAGGTACACCCCCAGCGCGTTCGGGTCGGCTTTTGTAAGCTCCGGAATATAGCTTGCCAATCTGCCCTCGGAAGTGTAGGGGAGGCATTGGTCAATGAGTTGTTCAAGCAGTTCGTCCATGGTTTCGGTGCATCCTTTCTTTATTCGGCAGCGGATTCGTTATACCGCAGTTTTTTTCAAAGTGCTTCGGTTAAGTAAATTTTAAGGCCTTTGCGCAAAAATGCAAGTATATTTTTAATATCGCATTCAACCGCTGCCCGCCGGCAATTGCATAACGGAAAGAAAAACGGAGCCGCCCCTTTCGGAGCAGCCCCGTGCGTTGTTTAAAACGAAACCGTGTTTAAACGAAATCGAAAAACAGATTACTTCATTCCGCGCTTAACCATTTCGGTGACGGCAAAAGTTGCAACATCATCGGCATATTTGCTTGCGCCGAACCCTGCATCAAAACCGAGTTCCTTTGCAAGCTCGTGGGTGATGCGTGCGCCGCCGCAGCAGACGATGAACCTGTCGCGCAGGCCTTCCGCTTCAAGCAGCTCGATAAGCTCGGTAAGGTTCTGAATGTGTATATCCTTCTGGGTAACGGTTTGGGAAACAAGAAGAACATCGGCGTTGACTTCAACCGCCTTTTTGATGAATTCCTCGTTGGGAACCTGTGCACCCATGTTGACAGCTTCGATCATGTCGTAGCGTTCAAGTCCGTAATGGCCTGCAAAGCCCTTGCGGTTCATGATTGCATCGATTCCGACGGTGTGCGCATCGGTGCCGGTGGAAGCGCCGATCATGATGATCTTCCTGCCGAAATGTTCGCGAATGTATTCGTCTGTTTCTTCCATGCTCATGGTTTCCGCTTCAACGGTCTGCACATGGATGTTTTCATAGTCAATGGTATGCACAACGCTGCCGTAAACGACATAGAATGTGAACTCCTTGTCCAAAGACTTTGCAAGCGCAACGTTGGGTTCTTCAACGCCCATTTTGCGGACGAGCTGGCGTGCAGCTTCCATGCCCTTTTCATCGTTCTTAACGGGAAGGGTGAAGCTGAACTGGACCTTGCCGTCGTTCATGGTGTCGCCGTATGCCTTGAGCCGTGTAAGGTCGAGAGTTGTGTCAAAATCAGCCTTGTGGGTGTTATAAAGTCCGCCGCTCATTATTCGTTGCCTCCTTTTTTATGCATCAGCTCAACAAAGGGGTTGAAATAGCAATCGTCCTTGGTAACAACGCCGGCAAGACCCTTGCCGCCGTCGCGGGGGCGCTTAATGTCCGCAAACACGCCCTTTTCAAGCGTTGCAAACAAGCCCGTCTGTTCAATTTCACCGAGAAGATCGGTTGCTTTCCTAAGAACTTCGTTTGCACGGGTCTGCATGATGCCGCCCTCTTTATAGGTCAGCTCACTGCCGAGATCGTGCATTGTGCGGAAGATGTACTGTGCGTTCTCAATGGAGAGTGCACGGTCGCTCATGAACGGAGTGTGGATGGCTTCGGTGAGCATACCGAGAAGGTGGAGCCTCTGTCCGGTAAGAATCGTGACCATGTTGAAGAGTGCGTCCTGAACATGCCCGCGGAAAATATTGCCCGTCATGAACTTTGTGGGGGGCATGTATTTAAGCGGTGCATTGGGGAAGATCTCCCTTGCCATCTGCGCCTGCGCAAGCTCGTAGAGGAACCCGTTTTCAACATCGGGAGATATTTCGAATGCATGGCCGAGACCCATCTGCTCCTCGGGAAGCCCGGCTTTGAGTGCGAATTGTTCGTTGAGGAACTGGGAAGCAAGCACGGTGTGCGCTTCCTCGACCGCATCGGCTGTGGTAAGGTAGTTGTCCTCGCCGGTGTTGATGATAACGCCGGCAAAGCTGTTGATAACGCGGCTGAAATACTGGTCAACGATCGTGCGCTGCATGTTGATATCGCGGAAGAGGATGCCGTAAAGAGCATCGTTAAGCATTACGTCAAGGCGCTCCAACGCGCCCATGGCGGCGATTTCGGGCATGCAGAGACCGGAGCAGTAGTTGCACAGACGGATGTAGCGGTGTTCCTGTTCGCCGACTTCGTCAAGCGCAGCACGCATAAGACGGAAGTTTTCCTGGGTTGCATAGGTTCCGCCGAAACCCTCGGTGGTTGCGCCGTAGGGAACGTAGTCAAGCAGGCTCTGCCCGGTGGTGCGGATAACGGCGATGATATCCGCGCCCTGTTTTGCGGCAGCCTTTGCCTGCACGATGTCCTCATAAATGTTGCCGGTTGCAACGATAACATAGAGGTAGGGGTCGGTTTTGTCGCCGAAGCTGTTGAGATAATCATTGCGCTTTGCAACATTTGCGCGAATGCGTTCCGCCGTGGCTTCCGCAACGGGCATGACAGCGGCGCGAATCTCTTCAATGCTGTGGGGAGCGACGGCGGAAAGATCAAGCTCGCCGCGGTCGATGCTCTCCGCAATTTGCTGCGGATTCATGCCGGTTTCGGCCATTGCGTTGCCGATATACCAGGCTGCGCCGCCCGGAAGCAGACCCTTGTCGAAAAGGTGATCGACAACAACATTGGGCAGGGGAACTTCAAGTGCATTTACACCGTCGATGCCGAGAAGGCGGCAGACGGCGCGTTCCACCGTTACCGTCGTGTGAAGGTCGATAAAGTTCTGAGTATCCTCCGCAATGCGGCGGGCGGATTCGCGGGCTTTATCAACAAGATTTCGATTGAGGTTAAGTTTTGATTCCATTGAGTGCTTATCCTCCTGACACTTTTCCATAATCCTTTTAAAGTCACCCGCCGGGATTTAATCCTCGCATCCGGCGGGCGATGTGCGGCGCGTTCATGCGGAACACGCCGAGTGTGTGACCTGCAATTGCTCAGGCAGCTTTCTGCGGAGCGATCACATGCCGATTATTCGTGATGACCCCTCTTGAGCCTTTCAAGATCGGAAGGTTCAAGGGAGATTTTGCCGTCGCGCCTGCCTTGTTCAAGGCCTGCAACGCCGACAAGGTCGGGCTGTTCGCTGCGTGCCTTGCGGCAAACTTCGCAATGGCATACGTCTTCGTAATGCTCCGGTTCGGTATAGGTTGTGATAACGCCCTCGAAATTCCTGAGGATCGTCTTTCTGGGAGTCTGACTGATGACGTAGTTGGGCATAACAGGGGTTTTGCCGCCGCCGCCGGGTGCGTCAACAACAAAGGTGGGGACGCAGTAGCCGCTGGTGTGGCCGCGCAGACCCTCGATGATTTCGATGCCTTTGCTTACGGGAGTGCGGAAATGGGTCAGACCCATGGAAAGATCGCAAACATAGATGTAGTAAGGACGAACGCGGATGCGAACGAGATCCTGAACGAGCTTTTTCATCACATGTACGCAGTCGTTGACGCCTGCAAGCAGAACGCTCTGGTTGCCGAGGGGAATGCCTGCGTCTGCAAGCATCTCACATGCACGCTTGCTCTCTTCGGTGATTTCGTTGGGATGGTTGAAATGCGTGTTCAGCCAAACGGGATGGTACTTTTTGAGCATTGCGCAAAGCTCCGGGGTGATCCTCTGCGGCATGACGACAGGGGTTCTGCTGCCGAGGCGGACGATTTCAACATGGGGCATCCTGCGCAGCTCGCTGATGATATATTCAAGCTTTTCATCGCTCTGCATGAGTGCATCGCCGCCGGAAAGAAGAACATCGCGAACCTCGGTATGATTGCGGATATAGTCGAGACATTTCTCAATCTGGCAATCGGGAACGGCGGTATCGTGCTGCCCCGCAAACCTGCGGCGGGTGCAGTGACGGCAGTACATGGAGCACTGGTCGGTGATAAGGAACAGAACCCTGTCCGGATAACGATGAGTCAAACCGGGCACGGGGGAATCCGTGTCCTCATGAAGGGGGTCAAGTTGATCTTCGGGAGCCTGATAAAGCTCTGCCGCGGAAGGAATGCACTGACGGCGAACGGGATCATAAGGATCGTTCGGGTTGATGAGGGAGAGATAATAGGGAGTGATCGCCATGCGGAGCGTGCCGAGGCATTTCGCAACGCCCTCTTCTTCCTCGGGAGTCAGAGAGATGTATTTTTTGAGATCTTCAAGAGTTTCGATGCGGTTTGCAACCTGCCAATGCCAATCGTTCCAAAGCTCATCGGGAACATCGGTGAACAGACCGTATTGCCTGCTTTTATTCATTTTTGCCTCCTTGCCTTTCGGCTGTCATTGCGGGTGTTCCGGGGTGTGGACCGGATTTCGGACGATAAAGAGCAATTCGCCCTGAGTTTATCGATAAAAACAATATCGATAAACGGTGTTTTATACGGGCTGTCCACTGCCGCAGTTCTGCGCAGCGCGGAGAGCAGCCCGGAAAAGGTTTATTCGCAAAAAACGAATTTATAAGCCCTTATTCAGTTGACGTGTTGATAAACCGACGGCTATCAGCAGTACTTCTCGTCAAAGAGCTTGCGGATTTTCTCATTCTCGCGGAGAACGTTGAGGGTGATTTCGGCATGATCCTTGGTGTAGCCGTTGCCGATGATCATGGTAACGTCCTTGCCGACGCCCTCTGCGCCGAGTGCAGCCTTTGTGAAGCTGGTTGCCATGGAGAAGAAGTAAACGATACCGTTGTCGCGAACGGGGAGAATTGCGCTCATTTCGCAGTTTTCGATGTTAACGCAGCAGATGGAAATATCGTATTCCTTGCCGTTGTTTGCAGCCAGTGCGGCATCAAGCACTGCAATGGGTTCGGTTGCGCTTGCAACGATAACCTTGTTGTAAACGCCGAGTTCCATAAGGGCGGGAACCTGAGCGGGGTTGCGGACAACGCCGACAACATTGCCCTTGGGACCCACCTTCTTCATTGCTTCGTAGCCGCAGAGAACGCCGCTCTTGCCGTTTGCGCCGAGGATAAGAACGCTGTCGCCTTCTTTGGGGAGCTTGCGTGCCTGCGCGGGTGCGCCTGCAACGTCGAGAGCTGCAAGTGCGAGGGGTTCGCTCATGTCATCGGGCAGCTTCGCGTAGATGCCGCTTTCGAAAAGAACAGCCTGACCGATAATGTCAACGCGGTCGATATCCTTGTGGATGGCAAGGATCTTTTCGATTTTGAGCGGAGTGAGGGAGAGGGAAACGAGGGAAGCGATCTTGTCGCCTACCTTAAGGTCGCGATCCTTAAGATCTTCGCCGATGTATGCAACTTTGCCGATGAACATGCCGCCGGAACCGGTAACGGGGTTCTGCTGCTTTCCGCGCTCTGCAACGATGCCCATGATCATTTCGCCGATCTTCTTTTCATCGCCGCCGCATGCTTCTTCGATCTGGGTGAAGGAAGCGGAGTCGATGTTAAGGGAGATAACGTCGCAGATGATCTCGTTGGAGTAGTGCTTGGTCATGTCGTTGTCGATTTTCCATGCTGCCTGAGTGAGAACGCCCTTGGGCTCGATAACTCTGTGAGTGCCGTATTTGTTGCCTTTAAGTTCCATTTTGATTTCCTCCGAATAAAAATAAAATTATCAGGTTTATGGTTGATTATCGGTCATGCGCGGGGCGCAAGGCCGAGGATCTCGCGTGCTTCGGCGGGGGTTGCGATTTCCCTGCCGAGTTCCTTTGCAATGCGGACTGCTTTTTCAACAAGCTCGCCGTTGCTCTTTGCAAGAACGCCCTTCTCAAGGTAGACATTGTCTTCAAAGCCGACGCGGACATGGCCGCCGAGAAGAATGCCGAGGGTGATCATCGGGAATTCGGTTCTGCCGACGCCCGCAACCGTGAAGGTTGAGCCCCGGGGAATGCTGCCTGCCATGAACACAAGGTCGCGCGGCGTGCCGCTGATGCCGCCGTTGACGCCCATAACAAAGTCAAAGTGCATGGGGCTCTTGATGAAGCCCTTCTTGTTGAGGCGAATTGCCATGTCGATCATGCCTTTGTCGAAAACTTCGACTTCGGGTTTGATATTGCGCTCTATCATGCGTTCGCCGAAATATTTGATGGTGTTTTCAGTGTTAACAAAGATGTCGTCCCCGCCGAAATTGCAGGTGCCGCAGTCGAGGGTTGCCATTTCGGGCATAAGCTCGATGGGCTGAAGCCTTTCGTCATCGCTCATGCCGACTGCACCGCCGGTGGAGGGCTGAATGATAACATCGGGACATTTTGCATAGATGGCATCCATGCATTCTTTGAAGCGTGCCTTATCCTGAGTGGGTGTGCCGTCATCATAGCGGACATGCAGGTGAATGATGCTTGCGCCCGCTTTGTATGCGGAATAGGCTTCGTTCGCAATCTCTTCAACCGTGTAAGGCACGGCGGGATTGTGTTCCTTGGTGACTTCCGCGCCGCAGATGCAGGCGGTGATGATGAGTTTTTCCATGGATTCCGATAGTTCCTTTCAAATTATTTTATTCTGCGGCAAACGCACCCTGAGAAAAACGGGAATTGAAAATCGGCAGTCCCCTTTCGGCGTTTGCTTTTTACTTAAAACGGCATTTCTGCCATGTTACGGGAAAACAGTGCAGCTTATTTGCGCTGTTTGCCTATTTTACCTCATCGCAGAAAAGCAAAGACTTTCTGCCAATGACAAACAGTGCAATTTATTTGCGCTGTTTGTCTATGGGCACCACGCAGGTTCCCGTTGCTCTGCAA
Organism: uncultured Clostridia bacterium; assembly: GCA_937894955.1. Taxonomy (GTDB): domain Bacteria; phylum Bacillota; class Clostridia; order Christensenellales; family CAG-138; genus PeH17. The sequence continues at coordinate 910 of CALAXO010000077.1, read as the reverse complement.
ACAACGATGGGTTCTTCAAGAAAATCGCATGCGGAGTCGTTAATATCGGTGCGCGGAACAATAACCTTGCGTGCCTCAAAGCTCATCTTGCGGGAGCTGTTGCCGATATGGGTGATTTCGCCGTATGCTTCGATATAGTCGCCGGCATAGACGGGTGCGATGAATTCGACCATGTCATACGCTTTGAACAGGCCTTCATCGCCGTCGCACTTGATAAGAAGTTCGGTTGCAACGTCGCCGAAAAGGGCAAGCATGTGTGCACCGTCAACAAGATTTCCGCCGTAATGAGCATCCTGAGAGCTCATGCGAAGGCGGATGGTGGATGTGATTTTTTGTTCCATTTTATGTTCCTCCGTGGTATAATTTTTGCAAAAAATGAGCCTTTCGGGCAAAAAACAAAAAAGCACCATCAACGCAGAAAAACCTGCGTGAATAGCGCATCATCAGTACCCGAGCCGAAAGCCGACCCGCGATGACAGTCGCAGCGCACTGAGCTGCTGCACCCAAGCACGGGGGAAGCGGATTCCCCGCCGCACTTTCGGCAAAAGCCGCATTCAGCCTTTCGCCGGAACCGCCCGTTTTGCGAAAGCTTACCTCGACTTCTGCACCTCTATCTTCATGGTTCAGTATATCTTTTTTTCACCCTTTTTGTCAATAGGAAAAGAGCGTTCCGAGCAGATATATTTCGGAAAAGGAGAAAAAAACGGCAGAAAATCCGGTTCATCCGTCAAGCCTGTAACCGACGCCGAGTTCATTGCGGATGCCCGGAAGGGGAACGGAAGCAGCTGAGAGTTTTTTTCTTATATTTGCTGTGTTCACCTGAAGCTTTTTGATGGACGTCAAAAAGCTTCAATCAAATCCGGTTCATCCGTCAAGCCTGTAACCGACGCCGAGTTCATTGCGGATGCCC
>CALAXO010000076.1 GCA_937894955.1 uncultured Clostridia bacterium | reverse complement strand
TTCCGCCGCAGAGAAAATCTGCGCTTCATCCGTGTTGACAATGCCTTCTCGCAAGTCGCCCATATCGATCATGAGAATAATTTTATGCATTTTGCCGAGTTTTTTTGCAGCTCTGCCGATAAGTCGAATTGTTTCTTTTTCGCTCTGCATGGAAATGTCAGCATAGCGAACGACATCTTCAACCTCGCTCTGCATTGAAATGCGAAGCAGCTGAGTCGGTTTATCGGAATGCAGCTCCGCAATTGCGGCAAGGTTCTGCACGCGCGAATCAGCAAAAGCGTCTGCGTCGCTTTCTGAAATCATTTTGCAGATACGTTCATCAGCGCAGAAGACTTTCGTGACAATTGCGGTCTTGATGCCGACGGCGTGACAGCGCTCAACCAGTCTGTCAAGGTTCGTACGCAGTTTGAACAGGTTTATTATCAGTTTCGGATTCATATTATTACCTCAGGTTTTGCAGCTGTTTTTTGATGTTTGAGTTTTAACCCGCAGAAAGAAAGGTCAAAGGTTGCTTTCACCGATGCTTTGTTTAAGCAAATTCAATGCTGCTTCAGGATACTCTTTTGAAAGCACTCCGAGGGAAGCCATTATATAATGATTATCGTACAGCAGCTTCAGTCTGCCGGGCTTAGGATAGAGCATCATTCCGCCGGAATTGCAGTCCGCAAGCCTGCGCATTATTTGTTCGCGGTTAGGAAGTCTTGTCAACGCACCACCTGTGCCGACAAGATATTTGAGCGTTGAGAGATCCTTGCCTTCTGCAATTGTTTGCCTTCCGCGCGGGGTATATATATATCGGAGCGCACCGGCATGACGTTCAATCGCCGTAAGACCCGCTGCCAGACAAAGCCGTTCGGTAAGTTTGAATTGCTCCGGAGTGTTCGGAATCGGGCGATATCTGCTCATTACTTCGGCAGTATTTATGCCGAGTTCGGCGGAAAGCTTATCACTGCCCAGCATATCAACAAGATTTTTTGCGTTCACAAAAAGGCCGAGATCACCCTCAACGGTACGCTTTGCAAAAGGTTCGGGTGTTGTTTGCATGACTGCAATTTCATCGGAACCTTTTGTAACGGAATGAACA
>CALAXO010000075.1 GCA_937894955.1 uncultured Clostridia bacterium | reverse complement strand
GAATGCCTTGTCCCAGCCGGTGAAGGTGTAGCCCGTGCGGGTCGGGTTTGCGGGAGCTGTTGCCGCGCCGCCGTACTGTACCTGCTGAGTCTTGAGAACCGTACCATTCCAGTCCTTGAAGGTTACGGTGTAGGTATTTGCACTGTACTGTGCCGTAACAACGAGGTCTGCGGTAACATTGGTGAATGCCTTGTCCCAACCGGTAAAGGTGTAGCCCGTGCGGGTCGGGTTTGTGGGTGCTGTTGCCGCGCCGGTATGGTATACGGATTGCGTCTTCAGAACCGTACCGTTCCAGTCCTTAAATGTTACAGTATGCTTCGTAACGGTTATCCCGTAAGAACTTACATGGCTGTTGTATCTGCAATTCTGCATTGCGACCGCTTTTACGGTTGCAGCACCGTTAAGGACAAACGAGCCGTTGTATTTGTTGCTGCTCTCCGTGGGAGTAGAACCGTTTGTTGTGTAAAAAATCGTTGTTCCGCTGCTTCCGGAGATCGTAACTCTTGTTCCGTTAGCATCATATGCAGTTGTAATGGTTGGCGTTGCCACCGTAAGCACTTCAAGAATCTTTGCCCTGCACTCAGGGCCGAAACCACCGTCAACGGTAAGACCGTATTTACGTTGGAAACTCTTAAGTGCTTCGGCTGTAACACTGCCAAACTGACCGTCAACCCCAAAATTGGAGCCGCACTGGTTCAGGCAGGCCTGAAGCCAGCGTACATAAGCGCCGCTGTCACCGACGTTGAGATAAGTGCCGGAAGGAGGAGTTGAATACTTGTTAGGATTCTTCGGGTTTGTCAAATCCTGAACTCCACCGCTCGGAGCGGGAGTGGGTGTCGGAGTAGGTGTTGGAGTAGGATTTGATGTAACGAGTTCGCAATAATCCAAACAGCCCCAGCCTGTTGTCCCGTTATACGTCATTTTGCCCCAGTTTGTTGAAGTTCTCTGCGTTACGGTAACAACGGTGCCTTTCGGTATCGCAGTCAAAACCGGATAATCCGTGCTCGGTCCGCTTCTTACATTAAGTCCTGCCGAACCTGTTACTCTGTACTGCCAGTTTCCGTTTTCAACATCCGGCGGAGTTGTGGGATCCGGACTGATTGACGGAGCGTTGGTGCTGCGGTTAATGGTCGCAGTATAGTAATTCGAGTACGGAATATAATGTTTAGAAACACGACACTGACCATAGCTGCTCCATGCCCAGTTGCTGTCCAAAACATAGATGCCGTTGGATGAATCGGCTGAGATGAAAATTGCATAATGCGTATCAAAGCTGATCAAATCGCCCGGCTGTGCATACCGGCTCATGTTCGAGTAGTTGAACGAGTAACTGCCGATTTTGTTCACGTTAACGCTGCTCGAATTTGAGCTTTTGAAGATGTACCACTCTGCAAAGTTTGCAAAGCCATAACATGACCATCCCGCACGATAGCAAGAACCGTCCGAATCGTACACTTCCGGGAAGTTATTCACGGAAACGCTTCCGAAAATGTTTCTGAACCATGAGCTTGCCACAACATTCGTATTCAAGCATTTGTCGCAATGATGGCCGCTTTCATATGTTCCGCACGCCGAGCCTGTAGTCGTAAAATACGATATGTTATTGTTTAAGTAGTCAATTTTCTGATTGATCACTTCTGTGTTAGAGAGCGTCCCACTGTCAGGCTCCCCATTCACATACTTGGGTAAACCATAGCACTGGATTTCTGCGTCTGTAAGCGGATAAGACCCACTAATAACAGCGTTTGATGCATTGCCTTCGATCGTGTAAACCTGTCCGTTGGAAACCCCGATAACGATACCGACATGATCCCATTCGCCGGCTTGCGATGCCTTATCGAAGAAGATCAAATCCCCCTCCTGCGGAGTGTATTCGGTCGGAGATTTGTAATCAACGTGAAAATAAGAGTATCCTCCGGAGCTGTTAGATCCGTCTGCATGTGCGTAAGCCGCATTGCTTATCACGCTTGTGGGAATACCGGCCTGTCTGGCACACCAAGAGACAAACATTGCACACCACGCATAGTAATGGCCATACGTATTGCCTTTAACTTGAGTTCCGAACCAATAACCGTATTCCGAATAGTTGCCGGAACCTGAGCCGGTACCATTCAGGTCTTCAATTGAATCCCCCTCATGATACCCAAGCTGGCTGCGCGCAACATTCACAAGGTCGGTGCGCTGGTTGCCCGTAAGCGAAACATTGCAGAGCTGAGTATAATACTTGCCGCTGCGATAAGACGCTGACGGAGTGTAGGAAGGGGTAAGCATGGGCTTTACCGAAAGTGCGGCTTCGGCGGTGTTTTCCGCCTCCGCACGGGTCACAGTCCCGCTCTGCCCGATTTCGGCAGCAGCCTGCAAGGGCAGCACCGAAACGAACACCATAAGTGCAAGCAGCAAAGCGGCAAGCACTCTGAACTTTGTCTTCATTTGTAATTTTCCTCCCGATTAATATGGACTTGGTAGTTTTTGCTCCTTCTCAAGAGCATATAACACCCGAGCGGACATTTGCCGCGGGCGGTTATATCAAACAAAAATGCGGACGCGAACGGCTGGAATCTGTCGGCAAAGCGGTTTGCAGTCTGTGCGCAAAGGGCCTTCTAAATGCGGTTCGCGGTGAGCGGTGCAACGGTCGTGCCGTGTATTAAAGTACACTTTAAGAGATTGACTTGAGTTCATCCTGTGGTGTATAATCTATTGCACTGAGGGGCTTGAAAATTTAAAACTGGCGGTCAACCGGCCGGGTTTTGCAAATTTTCAGCCCCGTTCTGCTCTTGATGCAATGTTTCCAAAAGTGTACTTTTGTGCACAATATGCCGATTTTTTAAAATATATTTTCTTAGCAAGCACATTTTTTACTCCTTTTACGGTGCGGAGGGTGAAATTTCCCGAAATTTGTCGTTCTGCATGTCACGCGATTCGGTGGACGGCGTGCTGTTCTCCGCTTCGGACTGCGGCGGTGCGGTTCGGCCGAGCCATCGGTAATAGAGCGACCTGCTGACGCCGAATTCCGCCGCAATATCCGCACTTTTCATCCCCGTTCGCGCAAGTTCTTCCGCACGGGAACGAAAATCCGGCGGGATCTCAATTGCATGCCGCCCGAAAGCAACGCCGCGCGCCTTGGCTGCCGCAATGCCCTCCGCCTGCCGCCTGCGGATGTTTTCACACTCCGCTTGAGCAACATATGAAAGGATTTGCAGCACAAGGTTGGATATGAACAGCCCTGTCAAGCCCTCATCGCGGCGGCGGGTATCCAGCAGCGGCATGTCAAGCACAACAATATCCACACCTTTTTCGGATGTCAGGTATTGCCACTGTTCAATTATCTCCCGATAGTTTCTGCCGAGCCTGTCGATGGACTGCACAAAGAGCGTGTCCCCGCGTCGAAGCCGGCGCAGCAGCTTTTTGTATTGCGGACGGTCAAAATCTCTTCCGCTCTGCTTGTCCGCAAATATATGTTCCGTTCGAATTCCCGCATTACACATTGCCGCAAGCTGCCGCGCTTCGTTCTGTTCCCTGCTTGAAACGCGAACATAGCCGTATTGCCTCCCTCCGCAATGCTCCGTTTTTCCGTTTTTATGCATTTTTCTGTTCCTCCGATATTCTGCAAAGAATCCCTTCCTTTATTATAGCGAAAGTGCGTAACTGCCGTTTGCGGAACAGATATACCGGATATTATTTCGTTTTTATGCTGTACGCGTTTTTGTACACTTGACATCGGTTTAATGCACTTGTATAATAGGATGGAGTGTCTATATGCTGCCGTATTCTCGGCACCGCTGCGACACATTAACATAAATCGGAGGTGAAATTCTGTGGCTTTTGATGCTTTATATATAATTCTTCCGGTCGCTGCTGCCCTTTTCGGCGCAGGCGGCGGAGTATTCGTAAAAAATATATATGACAAGAACAATGCAGAATCCAAGGTCGCCAAGGCGGACGAGATGGTCAAAAAAATGATCACCGACGCACAGAAGCGCGCCGAAACACTGAAAAAAGAGACCATTCTCGAAGCGAAAGAAGAAGTCTACCGCCTTAAGACCGAGAATGAGAGGGAAAGCAAAGAAAGGCGGAGCGAATTGCAGCGCGCGGAGCGCAGACTTCAACAAAAGGAGGAAAGTTTCGACAAAAAGCAGGATAACCTTGAGCAGCGCGAGCAGCAGCTTGCAAAGCGCATCAAGGCGGTCGATGCAAAAGAAGCTTCCGTCAGCAAGCTTTATGACGCGCAGCAGCAGGAACTTGAGCGCGTTGCGGGCATGACGCAGGACGAGGCGAAGGACGTGCTTCTCAACAACGTTGAAAAAGAAGCAAGGCACGAGGCTGCGCTCATCATTCGCGACATTGAATCCAAAGCAAAGGCCGAAGCCGACAGGCGCGCCGTGAACATCATTTCAATGGCGATTCAGCGCTGCGCAGCGGATCATGTTGCGGAATCCACCGTTTCCGTTGTGGCTCTGCCCAACGACGAAATGAAAGGCCGCATCATCGGCAGGGAAGGACGCAACATCCGCACACTCGAAACCGCAACCGGCGTTGATCTCATCATTGACGACACGCCCGAAGCGGTCATCCTTTCCGGCTTTGACCCCATGCGCCGCGAAGTTGCTCGAATTGCACTCGAAAAGCTCATCCTTGACGGGCGCATTCATCCCGCACGAATCGAGGAAATGGTCGAAAAGGCACGCAAAGAAGTCGAAACCCAAATCCGCGAGGCGGGCGAACAGGCCGTTTTCGAATCCGGCGTTCACGGTTTGCACCATGAGCTTGTTCGTTTGCTCGGCAGATTGCGCTACCGCACCAGCTACGGCCAGAATGTTCTCAAGCATTCAATCGAAGTTTCGCATCTTGCCGGACTTATGGCAACGGAACTCGGCGTTAACGTTCAGCTTGCGAAGCGTGCAGGTCTGCTGCACGACATCGGCAAGGCGGTTGACCACGAGGTTGAAGGCACGCATAACCAAATCGGCGCGGATCTTGCAAAGAAATATCGTGAAAACAACCAGGTTGTTCACTGCATTCTTGCACACCACGGCGATGTTGAACCCGGAACGGTTGAAGCCGTTCTCGTTCAGGCGGCGGATGCAATTTCCGCAGCAAGGCCGGGCGCAAGGCGTGAAACCCTTGAAAACTACATCAAGCGTCTTGAAAAGCTTGAGGAAATCGCCAATTCCTTTGACGGCGTTGACAAGAGCTTTGCGATTCAGGCGGGCCGTGAAGTCCGCATTATGGTCAAATCCGATACCGTTTCGGATACGGACATTGTTGTTATCGCAAAAGACATCGTCAAGCGCATTGAATCCGAGCTTGAATATCCCGGACAGATCAAGGTCAATGTTATTCGCGAAACCCGTGCAACGGAGTATGCAAAATAATTACGCCTGACGTTCCGAACAAATTTTTTCCAACTCAAAAACCCGTCCCCGAGGTTACCTGTCCCCGGGAGCGGGTTTATGTTTATCCGTTTATTTTTCGCGCTTCCGTCCGCATTTCACTGCTCCGAACACAGCGGAAACAAACCGAAA
>CALAXO010000074.1 GCA_937894955.1 uncultured Clostridia bacterium | reverse complement strand
CAGGTTTTGACGCCTTATCTGAGCGGTCTGCTTATGGACAAAATCGGAATGACATCGCTGTTCCCGTATGCATCATGCTTTGTTGCGCTTGCGTTTGCGGCAATGCAGTTTGTGAAGCACGGTGACAGCCGTCCGCAGGCACGCTCCGGTATTGAAGCACTGAATTATGAGGAATAATGAAAGAGCCTTCAGCCGGTGAGCCGCACAGCAAAACAAACAAAATCGAAGCCATTGTGCTATAAGGAGAAAAATGATAGATATTCATTGCCATATCCTGCCCGGCGTTGATGACGGAGCCGTTGACATGACGGAATCCGTTGAAATGCTGCGCATCGCAGCGGAATGCGGAGTCACGGATATTATTGCAACGCCGCATTGCGCACCGGGAGAGTTTGATAATTATGCGGGAGAAAAACTCTTCGCTGCATTTTCAGAACTTTGCGGAGTAGTCTCGAAGACAGATGTGGAAATAGGCCTACACCTCGGCACGGAAGTGTTTGCCTGCCCTGAAACACTGAAACTGGCAGACAGTGGGAAACTGCTGACGCTTGCTGACTCCGATTTCATGATTGTGGAATGCGCTTTCGATGAGGATCCATGGTTTATGCTTGAAATGCTTCAAACTGTTGCCGCGAGCGGGAAAAGACCGGTGGTGGCACATCCGGAAAGATACTATTTTGTTCAGGATTATTTGCGCTACGCTTTGGAATGGGCTGAAGCGGGATACAGCCTGCAAATAAATACAGGAAGCTTAACGGGGTATTTCGGCAGAGATTGCAGGCGAACCGCTTTCGAACTCTTAAACAGTGGCGCTGTAATGCTTGCCGCAAGCGATGCTCACGGAGCAAAATCAAGAACTACGGATATGCGGAGGGCATATAAAACAGTCGTTTCTGAATTCTCTAATGAATATGCTGATTTGATTTTTTCTGAAAATCCCGCTCGGCTGTTGAGAAATAAAACCCTGAAACCGATAGGACAGATACTTTCCGAAACTGTGCGCGGTTCCGGCTTTTTGAGTGATGAAGAGTTTTGGGGCATATAGTGCTGCCCGAGAATTGAATTAAGCAGTTTGTGCAGATGAAGGAAGTCTTTCAAAACGCTGAAAACAGCAGCGATAACGAAAAACAAAGAAACGTGAGCGAAGAACCGGTCGGAGCAGAAACACTCCATAAAATCGATGTGCAGAGGCAAATGCTGCAAAAGAGAAACTGGAATAATGAAAGCGATTTTTTTCGCGCCTGCTTTGCCGCAGATGCTGAAGCTGCTCGTGCATCGGGCGGAATCGGCACACTCTCGGAAAAGAAAATGCATTCTGTGATAAAATACTTTATCGAACCCGATGCTTCAAAACATGAATCAAGGGTCGGAAACAGCATCGTCGATGTGAAAAACGAAAGCGGTATTTTCGAGGTGCAGACAGCTTCATTCAATGTTCTCAGAAAAAAACTGCCCTTGCTTTTGATTTCGGATTGCGTCACCGTGGTGTACCCGATTCCGCTTGAAAAGCATATAGTCAAACTCAACGCTGCAACGGGAGAAATAGGCAAACGACGAAAAAGTCCGAAACGCGGGTCGTTTTTTGATGCTTTTTTTGAGTTATACAAGCTTGCGGAAGTTATTGAACACAACAACCTGAATATCCTGCTTTTGCTTGTTGATACGGATGAATACAGACTTGAAAACGCACCCGTAAAAAAACGTGGGTGCAGAAGGCGCAGCACGACAGAGCGTTTTGAACGCATTCCTGTCGCACTGCGCGGCTCGATTTTGATTTGCGGGCAGCAAGGCTGGCGAACTTTGCTCCCGACAAGTCTTCGAACAGAGTTCACGTCGGCAGAACTTGCAGCCTATGCGCAAATACCTCGAAAAACGGCGCAAACAGCTCTTCGTGTGTTGTCAAAAGTAGGTGCCGTACACCTCATAGGAAAGCGCGGAAGAATGAATTTGTACAGCAGCAAACCCGCACAGATGTCAGAATGAAACCAATTTGTTTCTGCTTGCGACTGGGTTGAATGAGCTGATTGTTCAACAGATTTAAGCATCATGTTTGCTGCTGAGACAGCTGTTCAGCTTTGCAAGAGCGCGTTTTTCGATGCGTGATACATATGAACGCGATATGCCGAGTTTTTTACCTACTTCGCGCTGCGGCATGGCAATGCCGTTTGAAAAACCGTACCGCATTTCGATAACGATGCGTTCGCGCTCGTCCAAGATGCTTTGTGCGGCACTCCGCACGGCGCGGCACGCCGAGTTATTGATTGCAGTATCGGCAACGGGGTTTTCGGCACTTGCGATAACATCCGCAAGTGTGATTTCGTTTCCGTCCCTGTCCGTGCCGAGCGGTTCATCCAAGGAGACTTCGTTATTCTTCTTCTTTTCCGCACGGACAGACATCAGTATCTCGTTTTCAATGCATCTTGCTGCAAAGGCGGACAGTGTCCGCCCCTTGTTTGCGTCGAAGCTTCCGACTGCTTTTATGAGTCCGACAGTACCGATTGAGATAAGATCATCCGCATCACGGCCGCGTGTCGTGTACTTTTTTGCGATATGCGCAACGAGTCGAAGATTATGTTCAATGAGCTTGTCACGTGCGTCATCATCGCCTGCTGCAAGTCTTTTTAACAGTACCTGTTCCTCTTCCTGCGTTAAAGCGTGGGGGAAGCCGCTTTTGCTTGTGACCATGCCCACAAACACAAACATATTTCTGAATATCTGCGCAATAAAATCAAACACAGCATTCGCTCCTTTCCGAATTTTCAGGGCCTACCGTCAGCACTGTCTGCGTGCATTTGCAATATCGACCAGTATCACGTCATCGCCGATCTTTTGAATTTTGCAGAACGGGATAACAAGTTCTTCAGAATTGCGTAAAAGTCCCAAGAAACGTGATGGCCCGGGAACAACGATCGAACATATCGTACCCGTGCAGTCGTCAATTTCAAGGTCACATATGCACCCAAGCCGCGCACCGTCGCATATGTTGATTATTTCCTTTTCACGCAGCTCACAAAAAGTTGTGTTTGCCATAATTCGCCTCCGTTCGACTGAAATGTCGAAAATATTTTCATAAAAGCATATGCATGTAAATGCCCGGAAGAACGATTTAATCCTTAGTTCATAAAAAACAGTCGAGATGTATAAATTCTTTTCAAGCTGCATAAGCTGACAGCATTATGATTAAGCAAACGCTGATAATAAATTTCGGAGCGGGAGGTTTTGCATGTCGATTGCGGCAATGACGGCAATAGTTTTGTTTCTTTTGACATTAACGGGAGTGATGCGGCATACCGTTGAGGGAACGGGAACAAAGAAAACGCATGTTATTTATTGGCTTATCTGCGTTATCTGTCTTAAAGCTTTTTTGCTGAACCCAACACCGGAAATTGAATTGAATTTCGGGTTGGTTCCGATAATTGTGGGTCCGGCCGTTTTTGCTGCCGCAAATGGTGCCGCAAATAAGGTAATCCCGCTTGCTTTTGTATTCGGAATTGTCTGTCTGCTGACAAATTTTCTGATGCAAAATTCTGAAACGGCGAATTATTTATATGGTTTGGCCGTTCTGATTACAGCTTTGTTTTTCGGAATACGTCATGATATTTCCGCATTTGCATGTGCAGCAGTGCTTGCACCCGTATTCAGAGGGCTGGCAGAATTTGCAATTGAGTATATCAGCATTGGATATGGAGCGGTGCGGCTGTCAACGGAAGTCTGTGATGCACAGATGATAGGTATTGCGGCTTTTGCGGCGGCCTGTGAAATCGGCGGTATTCTTGAAAATACCGTACGAGGGCATATGAGCCGAGTGAACAGTAAATCATCGAACGTTGGAAATGAATAAACCGTAACCCGACATAACCGAATATGATGCAGCAACTCTGTTTAAAAAGACGCGGCTATATCGTCTTTTTGCTTACTGTTTTGCAAACTGCCCTATGCTGGACGGTCATATCGATCGAAGCATGTACATACCATTTATCGAGAGTCGATGAGCTGAGCTGTTAGACAAAAACGCTCCGGCACATTAAGAACCGGACGGTCCGGCGGAAACTGAAGAAAGTGAGGAAGAACGATGGAAACAAAGTCGAGAATAAGTACATTAACGACGGCTGAAAAAGAGATAGTACGCATTATTCCGCAGCGATTTCGCTGTGCGGTTGAGCAGATTCTTGAGGGTGGAAGAGCGGATGAAATCAGATTTATTACGGACAGACCGATGCAGGCAGCGGGCAGACGGGGTGAGCAAGTTTTTTTGCATCTCAAACCGTTTACAAAAACTGAAGCATGTGAAATGCTGGAGGCAATGTGCGGGCATTCGGTTTTTGCACGTGAACAGGAGCTGCTGCAGGGCTATGTGACGCTTGCGGGCGGGGCAAGGGTCGGAATATGCGGAAAGCCTCTTTATGAAAACGGGAAAGTGACACGGTTGACCGCGGTTACAAGCTTTAATATCCGAATCCCGCGCGAAGTTATCGGCTGTGCAGAGCGTTTTGTTGAGAAGTTTTTTGATGGCAGCATACCCTTGTCGGTAATTATTGCCGCCCCTCCGGGTGCAGGAAAGACAACATTTATTCGCGACTGTGCGCGTTGTTTATCGGACGGAATAGGTGTTCCGCGCCCGCTGCGCGTTGCAGTTGCGGATGAACGAAATGAACTTTCCGGAACAACTGAGGGACACGCCGCCATGAATCTCGGAACAAGGACAGACATTATGGAAGGGATACCTAAGGCTGCTGCAATTCCGATGCTTGTTCGCAGCATGGCACCTGATGTCATAATAACCGATGAACTGTCGGGCACAATCGATACGGAGGCAGTTTCAGAAGCGGCAAAATACGGCATTGCGGTTATTGCATCGATTCATGCGGGAAATACGGCTCAATTGAGAAGTAAAGTATGGCTCCGACAAGCGGTTGAAGACGGACTGTTTACAAAAGTCTTTTTGTTGAGAAGAACTTCGTGCGGAATATCACTGCACGAGACCGATATTTTGGGTGGAAACAAACGGAGACAAATTACGCGGTGCTGAAACTTTTGTTTGCCGTCGCAGTGTTCTGCATCTGCATTACAGCAGGAAAGGTTGCTGCCGAAAAATACAAAATCCGCCAAAACACATTGTGCGGTTTCTTATCTGATTTAAAGGTGCTTGAGGCAGCATTGAAATATGAGCGGACGGACGTTAAATCTCTTGCGTCATTGCTTGCGGCGCGCGGAAGCCTGCGGGAATTCTGGAGAATAATGAGCGATGAACTGACAAATGGTGCAGGATTTGGTGAAGGGTGGCGTCGGCATAGGCACGAATTGATTCTGAACGAGGATGTCGGCGCAATTGCTGACGGGTTTGCGGAGCATTTCGGTTCCAATGACGCCGAAACAGAGCTCAGGCGTCTTGAAGGTACACTAAAGCAGCTGTCTGAAAAGGAAAAAATACAGTGTGCGGCTTTTGCGCAAAAAAGCAGACTGGCTGTATCCTTATCTGCTCTGCTGGGGGCAGCGGTGGCACTGATGATAATTTAGGCTTTGGATAATGCACCGGACGCATAATGTAAAAAATATAAGTATTTACCGAATTAAACGAGGAAAAAACGATGGGCATAGATATTGTTTTTCGCATTGCGGGCATCGGGATTCTTGTTGCGGTTGCGTGCCAGCTTCTGAAGCAGACAGGGCGCGACGACATTGCAATGCTGACCGCACTTGCAGGGCTTGTAATTGTTTTGACGATGGTAATCGGTCTTATTGCAACGCTTTTCGGAAATGTTCGAAGCGTGTTTGAATTGTATTGACGAAAGCTCCGAAACGGGAACGAAACGCAAATGGATACTTTTTCATTGATTGGTTTTGCGGTTGTGACAGCGGTTTTGAGCTGTGCTGTACGGCAATTCAACAATACGGCGGG
>CALAXO010000073.1 GCA_937894955.1 uncultured Clostridia bacterium | reverse complement strand
TGCTTTCCCTTACCGAGCTTTTTGCGAATCGTATTCCGACGAAACAGCGAATTTCATTGAAATTCACTCCGCATCGGACCGCCGACAGGAAGTTCGCGCCGCTGCGGAAGCGATTCGAAACGCAGTCAAAGCCGGTATGCGTTTTCGTGATATTGCAGTTGTGCTTGGCGATCCCGATGGATATAAAACAACAATACGGCGCATTTTTGATGCATATTCAATCCCCTGTTTTATGGACTCAAAGCGTCAGATTTCATCCCATCCGATTTCCGAATTGCTGCTTGCTGCACTCCGCTGTGCAGAAAAAAATTTTCGCAGCGAAGATTTTATTCGCGTTTTTAAAACAGGGCTGACAACCCTGTCGAATGACGAATGCGACAGACTCGAAAATCACATCCTGAAATTTGGACTAAATGGGAGCAGGCTTTATGATGATGCACCGCTGAGCGAATTCTTAAATGTAGAAATTGATGAAAGCGTTGAAAAATCGAGAAGAATCACAGCTAAGCCTTTGGTCGAACTCAAAGAGGAGCTTTCATCGGGCAAAGATGCACGCACACGAATCAAAGCACTCTTTAATTATCTTACAAAATTAGGTATTGCAGAAAGACTTCAGAAATACTGTGAAGAGCTTGCCGAAGCAGGACAGTTGGATTCCGCCGTCGAAAATCGGCAGGTTTATGATACGATTGTTGAAATGCTCAACCAGTTATTCGCAATTTTTGATGACGAGACGATAAGCTTAAACAAGTTTTTTTCAATCATTGAAGAAGGTTTAATGAGCTACTCAATCGGCATTATCCCGACCACGCTTGATCAGGTAATCATCGGTGATATGGATAAAATTCATGTTTCAAAGTGTAAATTCATGTTGATTCTCGGCATGAATGAGGGGCTTGTTCCGAAAGCAAAAGCCGATAATGCAATACTGAACGACAGTGACCTTCTGCGTATGAAAAATGCCGGTATTACTGTTTGGGACAGTACAAAGAACATGAACGCATCTGAGAATTTACGTGTATATTCGGTAATATCAAAAGCAACGGACATGCTTCGCTTTTCGTACAGCAATGAAATCGGTTCAACCGCCGCCGCACCTTCCGGGATGATCAGCCGCCTGCGCAGAATCTTTCCCAATGCAAAGCAAACATCAACCGCTTCTTTAAACCATGCAGGAGAAACGGATGCGGCGGCATTTGCCGAACTTGCATCGGGCATAAGAAACATGATTGACAGCGGCGAAATCAGTGAAAGCTTGAACTGTCTGTACTCACATTTTTCGGGCAGTGAAAGCTATTTTTCGCGTCTCGATGTGCTCGATAAAATGTTTTTCAATGATAATTCCCCCGCTGCGCTCGGAAGTGAAACGGCCATGCGGCTCTACGGAAGGCAGCTGACAGGCACCGCAACACGGCTTGAAACATTCAATCAATGTCCGTTCCGTTATCTGATACAGTTCGGAATGCGTCTTAAGGATCGGCCGCAGCGAACGGAAAAAGCGAATGACCGCGGCAGCTTCATTCACGAAGCGTTTGATAAATTGATAAAGGAATACTTAAACAGCGACTGCGATTTTTCAACGATTTCCGCAGCGGATATCCACGAAAAGCTTGAACGGATTCTTCCGCCCATGATGATCGAACACAATAACGGAATTTTGCTTGATTCTGCCAGAATGCGGGCGGAATTTCAGCGCATTGCCGACCTTGTTGAAACTGCCGCTCTTGCTGTCGTGAAACAAATCAACGCAGGCAAATTTCGACCGTTTGCAAGTGAAGTCAATTTCGGCCACGACAACGATGCCTATCCGCCGCTGCGCATTCAAGCGGGAAACGGCGTGACCTACAGCATCACGGGCATTGCCGACCGCGTTGACAAATACGTTTCACCGTCAAACGAAGAGTTTATTCGCATAATTGACTATAAAACATATGGTCAAACATTTGACTATACTGAACTTGCAAACGGGCTGCGCATTCAATTGCCGTTGTATGCCTCCGCCATGCAGGACGCAATGCAGAAAGAAACCAATAACCCGCTCTTCACAGCAGGAATGTATTATTTGCATATCGGCGATGCACAGGCAAGTGAGGGCATCAGCGAAGACAAAGCGGAAACTGAAATTCAACGCAGTTTCAGGATGAACGGCCTGACATTAAATGATGAAAACATACTCGAAGCAATGGATTCCGCTTTTCCGGGAAGCTCCGATGTGCTGTACGGTGTACGTTACTCAAAAAAGGAAGGCATGTTTAAGGGCAGCCTTGCGGATGAAGATGAAATGGAGGAAACCCTTGAATTTGCAAAAAAAATTGCAGGAAAAACACTTCGTGCAATTATGCGCGGACGTATAGAGGTCAGTCCGACGGAGTATCACGGGAAAACAGCATGTAAATACTGTCCGTATATAAGTATCTGTTGTTTTGACACAACCGCCGGCTGCCGCTACAGGCGACCGCGTGCGGTTGACGCCGATAAATTCTTTGGAAGAGAAAACAAAGGAAAGAATTAAAATGCCTAATTTTAATTACAAGATAACTATAGTTATTTACATGGTCATAATGTCGATAATCGGTTTTGCGTCCATGGGAATCGATAAAAAACGAGCAATCAATAAAAAATGGCGCACCCCTGAAAAAACGCTGTTTATCATTGCGTTCCTCGGCGGTGCAGCCGGTTCCGTACTCGGTATGCGTATATTCAGGCATAAAACGAAGCACATGAAATTTGTGATTCTTATGCCGCTTTTCCTCGTGCTTCAAATCGCGGCACTGCTTTTTATTTGTATTATGTATTAATTTTCAATACCGCATACGGGAACGCTTATTCATTCGATAATTCGAGAGCGAGCCTGTACGCCTCGTTTTTCGGAACGTTCAAAATGCTTGAGGCGATTTTTGCCGTGCTTTTTGCACCGATTCCGGCATTCAGAAGAATACCGACAGTTTCACGCAGTTTTGTATTATCTACTGCAATATTATTATCACAAGGAGAAATTACAATAACGCACTCCCCTTTGGGTTCGCTTTCCGCAAACCGTGCGGCAAGCTCCGCTGCCGTTCCGCGTATAACCTGTTCAAAATTCTTTGTGATTTCCCGTACCAATGCGCATTCACGATTCGGGAAAAGTTCAGAAAAATCAGCAAAAGTTGCAACAACACGATGTGGGCTTTCATAAAGAACAACCGTTGCTTCACTGTTCTTTATCCTTTCAACGGCTTCGCAGCGTTCGGCACCGCTGCGGGGAATAAAGCCGCAGAAATATAACGACTCTGTCGGAAGCCCGCTCATTACCCACGCCGTCAAAACGGCATTTGCGCCCGGAAGCACCTCAAACGGAAGATTGTTTTCAACAAAAAACCTGACAAGACGGCTGCCGGGATCGCTGACCCCCGGCATTCCGGCATCGCTGACAAAAGCTACCGCTTCACCGCCGCGCACACGTTCAGCAATTTCATTCGCACGCTGCTCCTCATTGTGTTCGTGGCAGCTTATGAGGGTTTTTTTGATTTCAAAATGGTTCATGAGTTTGAGGGTGTTCCGCGTGTCTTCACAATACACCGCAGCCGCATCACGCAAAATGCGCAGGCAACGCAGCGTTATATCCTCAAGATTACCTATAGGTGTTGCGCAAAGATAAAGTTTTGCGGATAATTTTTCACTTTCCATAGAACTCAGCCACCTCGGGTAAATATTCCCTGTTTTCATCATAAATTATCAAATTGTTTTCAATAATCAAGCCGCTTTTTGCCCCGCTTTTTGCTTCAATCAACGCAAGATAAGGCGCGGCTTCCGGCTTGCCTGCAACAAGACGCAGCCGTTTGGGCTCAAGCCCGGCGGACGAAAGCGCAGTAAAAGCATCGCACAGTCGCCTTGCAGGAAAACACATGAAAAATTTACCGCCATATTTAAGAAGTTTCGCAGCAGCTTTTGCAATTTCTTTTATTGGAGCGGCAATGTCATGCGTTGCAGCCCCTTTCTGGGGAATCGCGCCGCAATCATGCTGATGATAAGGCGGGTTGCAAATTGCACAATCAAACTTTGTTTTCGATTTTGTTGAATAATCTATATAATCAGCATTAACTGCAGTAATTTCAGCTTCGTCCAAACCGTTTAAACGAACGGAACGCAAAAAACGATCCGCTTGCCGTGCGTCGATTTCAATTCCAAGAATTCGGCAGCCCGTCCTGCCGTGAAGCAAAAAACTCAGCGCACCTGCGCCCGCACCAAGATCGACACAGGATTCCCTCGCGTTAACATGCGCAAAATGTGCAAGCAGAACGGAATCCGTGCCGAAACGGAACGCCTCCGCAGACTGAATCAAACTCAGCCCGTTAATCTGCAAATCATCAACCCGCTCGCCCGGAGCAAGCTCAACCGAACAGAGAGCTTCTTTTTGAGAACAGACGGCACAGCTGTCATATTCGTTCGAAATATAATCCGAATTCTGCATATAACTCATGCGGATTATACACCCGGAATCAGTTTAAGGAGGATGTTTGACTGATAGAAGAATGACGCAATCGTACTCGATGAAACAAGTTTTTCAATTGTATCAAACGGGAGCACCGTAAGAATGAGCGGTACCAGCATAAATATTACACAAATCCCGACAATTGCCCGTGCAAGCCCGACCGCTCCGCCGATAATAAAATCAACTTTGCGAAGCTGTGGGAAAATAAATGCGTAATCCAGCCAACAAATCACAAATGTGAATAAAACACGCACGGATAAATAAACGATAATAAACGCAACAATATTTATTATCACGCGAACAATGCTCTCGTTGAAATAATCGCCGAGCGTTGTTATTCCCTCCGCCTTAAATGCCTCCGTCATTATGTTTTCGTAAACACGTTCTTTAAGCGGATAAGCAAGGTTCGCTCTGCTCATGACCTCATCGATTTCGGAATTTGATAAACTCTTTATATCAGATTTAACAAGTTCAACGTCATAAACAGCTTCCGAACCTTCCGTGTAGCTCAACATCGAATTATAGAGCTTTTCATTCTTAATTATCGAGTTTGAAACCGTTCCCATGAGCAAAAAAGCCAGCAAACAGGCCACGATTGATACCCCAAAAGTTGATGCGCTCCATACAAAGCCCTTGTACATGCCCGATACGAAGTACAACCCAATCATAAAGATAATCAAAAAATCAATTATATTCAACGATAATACCTCCGATATAATGCCTTAACCACATGAATATAAAGCATTTTTTACCTTATGTTATAAAGTGCAGTCTCACTGCCGCTTACAGTTAATATATTTTTATTATCAAGCTTTACAGCACTGTCAACAGGCGAATCAAAGAAATATGATTTTTGCAGTTTTCCGTTAATACCGTAAAAATCAATTTGATTATTTTTGACAAGCAAGAATCTGTCCCGCATCATGCAAGCATAAACATCATTCTCCGACTTGGCGACCGTGCAGCTCGCTTCCTCCGCAAGCCGTGATTCACTTAACGAAAGAATCCTATACTCCCCGACCCCTTTTGTTTCCGAACTGCTGTCAGACGAATTCTCCAATGGAGTTTTGTCAAGAAGCAAATACATTCTTCCGCCGCTCATATCAGCGGAAATGCAATCGTACCCATAGCAGAGAACACGGTATGCCTCTGCGTTCGCCGCCCTGTCAAAACGAATCAAATAGTCGGTACAGAATGCAAAAACGCTCTTTTTTGTGACGAAAACATTTTTAACAATCTGCTGTTGAACCGAAATGATACCGATAACGCTTTCACGGCTTAAATCATACAGCGAAATCGACGTTGAAAATGAATTTCCGACTGTTGAAAGCTCTGACATCCACAAAACAGGAGAATCCGAACTCTCAAAACCGAAATCAGTAATGCAAGTCGTGCTGAAATCACGCTGCCAGCATTGCGTTCCGGACGAATTGAAAGCGCGCAAAGAGTGCGTTCCGTCTTCGTTTTTGAGGTAAACAGCAACGTATTTATCTCCGCAAACTATCTTTTTTAATTCGCCGTTCAACATGTTGTCGAACCTTGTGCCGATAATCTGAATCGAGGAGGAGTTATATATAACCTTGATTTTATCCGTTCCGACAAGCTTGGCGTTATCAGTTTCTATGGACATTGAATAATTTTTATCTTCGTTTTTTACACTGTAAAAATTTAACGTCTTTCCTTCAATATAAACGAAGCCGTCGCCTGTGTATGCATATTCGGTTTCCGGACGAATCGGGAGTGATTTTTTCCGTGCAACAGTATTTATCCGCTTAATTATCAGCACTGCGGCAAAAGCAATGCCAATGATAACAAGCGCAGAAATCATCAACGAAAAAACTCTTTGTGCAGCTTTTCTTTTGTTCAGTGCCCTGCGCTGTGTTGTTTTTGTTTTGTCCACGGTAAAACCTCCATTCTTAGATTTTATGCAAAGGTCTCCCGAAAAATTTCTTTATCGGAAATAAATTTCAACCGCCGCTTCTGTCAAGACCCGTCATTTCATATTACAAACCTCACGGCCGAACAACTCTTAAAGCATTTTTAATAATGCTGCAAGTTAACGGCGTTTTTTCAATAAGCTCACCGTCAAGCTCAACAATGCATTCACCGTCCGTTTCAATCGTGAAGCTTTGTGTTCGAATATTAGTGACAGGAGCTTTATTTTTGTGTTTACCTTTTATGAAAAGCGGCAAAAGCCGCAAAAAGGTAAAAAGATTTACCCAGCGCACAATGCAAAGATCAAACAGACCGTCGTCAACCTCCGCATCGGGATTCACAAGCATTCCTCCGCCGAAACGCTTTCCGTTTCCGGCAACCGAAATAATTATGTCGCCTTCATACTGAATGCTGTCCGTTTTTATTTTGGCATGTACTTTTTTTCGATGAAAAAGCGAGTCAACAATGCCCAAAAAATACGGAAGCATCCCCTTCCTGCCCTTTTTATGCCGTTCGGTATTCATCAAAACGTCAACATCAAAACCCAGGCCGCAGACATTTGTAAATTTCGTCCCGTTTGCAATACCCATGTCAATATACTTTGCTTCTCCGCTCAGAAGCAATTCTATTGCCGCTTCAGGTTCGCTCGGAATATTCATCACTCCGGAAAGATCGTTTCCTGTTCCGAAAGGAAGGATTCCAAGCTTGATATTCGGGTTTTGGCATATTACGGAAGAAATTTCGTTCACCGTTCCGTCGCCGCCTGCCGCAACAATGAACTTTTCACCGTTTTTTACCGCTTCCTCTGCAATTTCAACCGCATGTCCCTTATGCTCCGTTTTTTTGACGATATATTCAATGCCGCGTTCGCGAAGGATGTTTTCACATTCTGAAAATAAAGCATTGCATTTACCGCTTCCGGCCACAGGGTTAACGATAAAAAACATTTTGTCCATTGTATTTCCTCCGAAATTACTCAAAAAACCTTGCAATAAATTTCGAATACATCCGAAAACCGGTGCAAAATCTTTTGCGCATAACAAGCCCGCACCCACAAACCCAATCTGCGGATATGAATACTCAATTGTATAATAACGCAAGTTGATGTCATTTGTCAATATCAGTCGCAAAATTTCGGCTTTTCGTGTTGTTTCGGCGTCAATTCCCTGCATTGTCTATATTGACTGCAAGGCTGTTTTATCTTATAATGTATAAAGGCGGAGTATACATCGGCAAAGGCATAAGCCTCACAGGTCTGCGTTATGCAGATTACTTTTGCTTTTCAAAAATGCTTTCACGGTGTCTTTTACTGTATCGAAAAGCGGCAGAAAC
This sequence comes from uncultured Clostridia bacterium, assembly GCA_937894955.1. Taxonomy (GTDB): domain Bacteria; phylum Bacillota; class Clostridia; order Christensenellales; family CAG-138; genus PeH17. Next base: position 4,506 of record CALAXO010000073.1, on the reverse strand, counting down.
AACCGGAAGTTTTTTCCTTGTTATCCGCTTTTTCCACAAGGAAAAGAATTAATTTGCTGAGGATAATGCGAACAACACGGAAACTGTTAATAACAGCCGCATTTATCAACAGAGTTTTGCGCCTTTTATAAACACTGTTTTTATTTGACAGTAAAGGCAAAACTTGACTTATCCGCAGTTTCCGCACTACTACTGCCGCCGCCACCTTAGTAATAAACAACAGCAAAGGAGATGCACCCATGCGCTTCAGCGTAAACACAAAAGAACTCAACGAGGCGGTTTCCGTTGTTACGAAGGCCATGCCTTCAAACGCAACACTTCCGATTCTTGAGGGCATATATATGTATGCAGCGAATGACACTCTGTTCATAAAATGTACGGATCTGTCACTTCAAATCGAAACCGAAATTCCCGCAATTATTGACGATGAGGGCAGCGCGGTCCTTCCCGGCAGGCTGTTTTCCGATCTTGCAAAAAAATTCAACGGTGACACGACCGATTTCGAAAGCGACGGGAACACAATGAATATTCGTTCGCGCAGGGTCAAGTCTTCAATACAAATTCAAAATGCGGATGAATACCCCGAAATGATGCGTGTTGACGATGAATTTTCGGCGGATATACCCCAAAACAAGCTGAAGAGCATGATAAAACAGGTCATATTTTCGGTTTCCAACGATGAAACAAAGGCGATCCTCAACGGCGTCTGCCTTGAATTTGACAGCGACAACACGCTTGTTATGGTTGCACTCGACGGCTTTCGCATTGCAATGAGAAAAGAAAAAATCAATAACTGCACCGGCAAAAAATCCGTCGTCATTCCCAAACGCGCAATGCAGGAAATTGCCGCTGTTCTTTCTTCCGACGATTCGGAAGTTAAGCTTATTTTCTCAAGCACACATATAAAAATAGATTTCGGCGGAACAAAGGTCATATCGCGCCTTTTGGACGGCGAATATGTGAATTATAAGGGCATTTTACCCAAAAACTTTGCAACAAGAGTATTGATAAATTGCGAAGAGCTGAAGAACAGCACCGAGCGCGCTCTGCTCATGGCGCGCGAATCGAAATCGAACCGAATCAAGCTGACTTTTGCAAACAACACCCTTACCATAACGGCAAACAGTGAAAAGGGAAATATAAACGACGAGATTGAAGTTCAACTTGTCGGAAAGGATTTGGAAATTGCGTTCAACGCAACGTACATTCAGGATGTAATGCGTGTTCTTGACGACGAATGTGTTTATCTGAACATGAATAATGCCGTTACGCCCTGCGTAATCGTTCCTGTTGAGGGAGAAGCATTCTACTATATGATTCTTCCTGTAAGACTTTTTACGGGAGCGTAAAAAAGCAGAAAAACGAACATCCAAAAAGGAGAAAAAATATGGAATTTGAAAAGGCAAAAGAACTATTTAAAAAAAATACAGAAACCATGGCAGCCTACAGTCATGCGATGGGCGTTCTGAGCTATGACTCCGAAACGGCCGCACCGAAAAACGCGGCGGAAGGTCTCGGCAGAACCTACGGTGTCTTAAGTGAAATTATCTACAAACTGACTGTTAATGAGGAACAATTCGATGTTGTAGACACCATGATGTCAAATCTTGACAAATTGGACTTTATAACCCGCCGTGAAGTCGAGGAAAAAGCGCGCGAGCTTAATCAAATGCGCAAAATCCCGATGGAAGAATACACCGCGTTTCAGGTGCTGCTGACAGAAGCCCATAACGCGTGGGTTGAGGCAAAAAATACGGACAATTATTCCGTTTTTGAACCGTATCTTGCACAAATTGTTGAATACAACAGAAAAATTGCGGCATATGTTTCCCCGGAAACGGACGCATATGATTATTGGCTCAACGAATTTGAACGCGGCGCGTCGAAAAAAATGCTTGATGTATATTTCGAAAAGCTCCGCAGCGCACTAGTTCCGCTGATTTATGCAATTTGCGAAAAAGGTGATGTTATCAATACTTCGTTCCTTGAAAAGTCCTGCCCGATCGAAACGCAGCGAAAACTGTCGGATTACATAATGGACGTTATGAAAATTAACCGCGACGATTGTTCCATTGGGGAAACGGAGCATCCGTTTACAACCGAATTCAACAAGCATGACGTTCGAATTACCACACATTATTATGAAAATATGGTTGCAAGCAGCATGTATTCAGTAATACACGAGGGCGGACATGCAATCTATGAGCTGAACACCGGCGATGATCTCATCGGAACAACAATGGCAGGCGGAGCATCAATGGGCATTCATGAATCTCAGTCCCGTTTTTATGAAAACATCATCGGCAGAAGTGAAGCGTTTATCTCTTTGATTTTCCCGAAAATTAAAGAACTTTTTCCTGAGCAGTTCGAAAATGTCTCTGCGCATGACTTCTTCCTTGCCGTGAACAAGGCCGAGCCTTCACTTATCAGGACCGAGGCGGATGAGCTGACCTATTCAATGCATATAATGATACGGTACGAAATTGAAAAAAGGCTCATAGACGGCTCTCTTTCAACCAGGGATCTGCCGAAGGAATGGAACAGACTGTATAAGGAATATCTCGGAATCGATGTTCCCTGCGACAGCATGGGCTGCCTTCAGGATTCTCATTGGAGCGGCGGCGCATTGGGTTATTTCCCGAGTTATTCTCTCGGTTCTGCTTACGGAGCGCAATTCCTTCACAAAATGAAACAGGACATTGACATTGATAAACTTGTTTCGGAAAACAGGATCGACAAAGTGACCGCATGGCTTACTGAAAAAATACATAAATACGGAATGTTGCTGACCCCGGCGCAGTTGATAGAGAATGCATGCGGAGAGGAATTTAATGCAGATTATTACATTGAATACCTCACAGAAAAGTATAAAAAAATCTATGATTTAAAGTAAGGTAAATATCATGCGTCTGTTTATTGCCGTTGAACTGCCCAAAGCTGTCAGAAACGAAGTCGGTGCTGTGCTCAAAAAGCTTAAGATGCTTTCGAGCGGAGGCAGATTTGTTCAGGAAAATAACCTGCATATAACATTGCATTTTATAGGTGAAAGTAACGATCTTGTCGGCGCGGTGAAAGCAATGCAATCTGCCGTGCGCGGAATTCGTCCGTTTGAACTGCGCCCTGCCGGGTTTTCAAGTTTTGAAAGAAGCGGAAGCCGCACTGTTTTTATCGAAATCGGCGGAAATACAGGCGAATTGACAATTTTACATGAGTCGCTTCAAACGGCATTGGCTGATAACGGGTTTGCACGCGAATACAGACGCTTTGTTCCGCATATAACGCTCGGACGGAGTATTGAATTTGACAAACAGGTTTATTTACAGCTGCAGGAAACAGAGTTTAAAACAAGCTTTACTGCCACGGAAATAACCCTTTTTGAAAGCGTTAAAGAAAAAGGCAAGCTTGTTTATAATCCTTTGCACAAGGAAAAACTTTGATTTTTGGCAATGATCTTTGAAGGGAGGCGGGCGTTACGAAAGCGGAGAAAAAACTGCTCCATATCCTTGAAAAAAACTGTGCCGAAGCCCTTGAAAGCGGGATTTTGGTTGCGCTCAGCGGGGGTGCGGATTCATGTGCGCTTGCTCTCCTTTTAAAGAATCTTTCACGCAAAATTGTTGAAAAGCACGCAAATTTCATGTTATGCTGTGCGCATTTCAATCATTGCATACGTGGGGAAGCAGCGCAGGAGGATGAGAATTTCGTTCGCGCTTTTTGTGAAAAACACTCGCTCAAACTTTTGAGTGAAAAGGCGGATGTTCCGGCATATGCCGATAAAAACAGCCTTTCGACGGAAACGGCTGCTCGAAAATTACGTTATGAATTTCTCGAACGTGCAAGAATTCTGAGCGGAACGGGGTTTATTGCAACAGCTCATCATTTGTCGGATAATGCGGAAAGCATACTGCTGCATTTTTTTCGCGGAAGCGGGCTTAACGGGCTGTGCGGAATGAAATATTGCAGCGGGAAAATCATTCATCCTCTTCTTGATTTTGAAAAAAAAGAACTGGTTGAATATTTGCTGCAAAACGGCGAGCGGTTTCGAACGGACGAAACGAATTTTGTTCCGGATACTGCACGAAATTTGCTGAGACTGAGAATAATTCCCGAAATACAAAACGGTATTAATTCAGGCTGCGAAAAGGTTATATGCAGAAATGCAAAACTTTTGAATGAAGATGAAAAATACCTGAACGGCGTTGCAAAAGAGGTCTATCTGAACGCAAAAACAGAAAACGGGGTTGATGCGGAAAAGCTGGTTGCTTTGCCGATGCCGATTAAATCGCGCGCTGTAATGCATATGCTTCGGGAAAACGGAGTGCAAACCGATGTTTTTCAGCCGCATATAGAGGCTTTGACAAAACTTCTTGAAATGCAGTCGGGCGCAAGAATTGAAATGTCAACAGTAACGATTCGAAAAAGCTTCGGAAGGCTGCTTGTCGAAAACAAAAGCTGCACGAAACGTGATTGCGGGAATAATTCCGGCTTCGATCCAAAAGGAAAAAATAC
>CALAXO010000072.1 GCA_937894955.1 uncultured Clostridia bacterium | reverse complement strand
TTTTTACAATGTTTACAATGCAGGATGTCAACCTCTATTCAGCATCATCCGGCTCGTTTCCGTTCCTTTTGTCCGCATCGGAAGTGCCGCTTTTTTTCCCTTTAAGGCTGATAACCTCGGCAGCAAAACGCCGTCTGTCCTCTGCCTGAGGAACATAGTGTTTTCGGGTTGTATTAACATCTTTTTGACCTAAAACATCCGCAACAAGGTAAATATCTCCGGATTCACGGTACAGCATGGTTCCGTAAGTGCTGCGCAGTTTATGCGGTGAGATTTTTTTCAGCGGAGCAGCAAGCGCAGCATATTTTTTTACAAGATTTTCGATTGCTCGAACTGTCATGCGTTTATTTTGCATTGAAAGAAACAAAGCCTTTTCATGACCCGGCTGTGCCGCCATGTTTTCTCGGCGCAGCATGTAATTCAGCAAAGCCTCTCGAACCTCGCTCCCGAAAACAAGCACATCCTGGTTGCCGCCCTTGCGGACGATTCGCACTTCGTTTGACATGAAGTTTAAATCATCGATATTAATCCCGACAAGTTCACTGATGCGCATGCCCGTGCCTAAAAAAAGCGTCACAATGGCGGTGTCACGAACTTGTGTCTGTTTATGATATTTTTTCTGAGCAGGGGACAGCCCTTCGCCGCTTTCAACAACCGTCAGCATTGCATCAATTTCATCCGGTTCAAGCTTGACTATCGGCTTTTCATGCACCTTGGGTGTGTCTGCCAAAGCTGCGACGTTGCGCGTTATTCTCCCTTTTTTATAGAGATACTTAAAAAAAGAGCGTACAGAAGAAAGTTTACGCGCCTTGGCTCGTTCGCCGTTTGTAATATATTCCTCTTTTTCGTATTCTTCAGAATCGGTTTCCGCAGGATACATAGCAACGTATTCGAGGTAGCGTTCGATGTGATCGATTGAAACGTTTTCAAGAATCGAACAGTCGATGTCACGGATGCTCAACAGTCCCGAACATAAGCTGTCATTGATCAAGAACTTAAAAAAAAGCTTCAGGTCAAGAGCGTATCCATACCGTGTAAGAACGCTTGTTGACGGTTCGATGCCGCGGAAAAACTCCGCGCATGCCGGCGGCAAATCTTCGAGCAATGCGCGCAGTTTGAGCGTATACACGCGGGTTCTTTCGTTTGAATAGTCTTCACTCATGTATTATAGCTTAAAGTAATATTTATATCGTAACAGCTGAACATATTAAAACTGAAAAGCGGGGAAACCACTATTTTTGTTTCTTCCCAACTATTCGCAAAATGCATGTTTTGCGAATAGTTGGGAAGAAACATGCCCAACACCGGCTCCAACGCGTCTTCCGCATGCGCTATTTTGAGTTTCAAAACATACATTAGGTTTGTTATGTCAGCTTTGCTTCTTAAGGTTTGCTGCTGCAGTTGTTGCAAGTTTATCGCATCGATTGTTGTATGGATTATCCGCGTGTCCCTTAACTTTGCGCCAATCAAGTTTGTGAATCCGCTGCAATTCCAAAAGTCTTTCCCAAAGTTCTCGGTTTTCAACAGGCTTTCCGGAGGCTGTTTTCCAGCCGTTTTTCAGCCAATTCCATATCCAGCCGTTTTTAAACCCGTTGCACAGGTATGCGCTGTCCGTATATAACTCGACTTCACACGGCTCCCTAAGCAGTTCGAGTGCTTTAATTGCCGCTGTAAGCTCCATGCGGTTGTTTGTTGCCATTTTTTCGGCTCCGCTTATTTCTTTTTTTGCTTCGCCGTACATAAGCACCGCACCCCAGCCGCCGACTCCCGGATTTCCTGAGCATGCACCGTCAGTATAAATTACAACTCGCTTCATTAAAAACAGTTCCTATGCTGAATTGATTTACACATCATATTTTGATTGCCCGATGTTGAAATTGTACGATGATTCAACTTCAACATTCGGAACATCCGAATCGGCAGCGTCATCCGCGGATGACGAACCCTTATATCGGAATTCATCATTGTATTCATCCTCTTCATCATATGCTTCGGATTCGTCATGACAATTTGCGGATTGCGGAAGCGGAATAAACACGGGCGCACCGTCCTTAAACTTCCATTCTCCGAAAACGCCGTGAACCTCTGCTCCGAGTTCAAGATGCAGCATGGCAATGCCGCAGTCAACCCCGCCGAACCCCCAATTGTTTGAATTGTTTATGAGTTCAATGCTGTTTTCCTTTATATCAAGCTCCCACGGCTGCTTATTCAGAGCCGAAGGCGAAAGCCGTGCGCAGTTGACAGCCTCCTGCTGCCATGCCGGAAGCGCTGAA
>CALAXO010000071.1 GCA_937894955.1 uncultured Clostridia bacterium | reverse complement strand
TGAACACTCAGGCCGCATATTCGAAAATGCAGAACACCTTAAAAATCAGTGCGTTCCGTTTGATTTTTTTACGTTGTCATTCCAAGTTTTACGCATCCGGCCTGCACCTCGGGACTGTAAAGCTGTACCATGCCGACAGCAGCTTTGTGTGCGCGATGGGGCAGATAAGAACAAGCAGAGCCCCGAACCTCGGACCCTCGATAACCGTTTTCAGAATCAATTCGTTCTTTTTAAGCACCTTGCAGCGTCTTTTTTCAGGTCCCTGCCACACAAAATACTGCGTCCGTTCTTGTTAAAGAATTCCTTCATATACCGAGCGAGTGCACTCATTTCATCAATCGTGTTCATTGCGTGAGCGGAAGCGCAGATTTTTTTCCGAGGCTTGTCAGCTTTTGCTGACTGCATTTGCTTTTTTTAAGACCGCCTGTACGGCAGCGAAAGCCTGATTCCATCGGAATATATGACAATAAAACCCGGAATAGCCCTGTCTGCCGCTCGGCGCATTTGAAAACGCTTCATTCACTTGAGTCAATTATTTAAACGACCGAAGCTGTGCTTTCTGCCGCGTCGATGCATGACGGCGGGGAATACGGCGGAGAATACGGCGCTGAAAGTGCGAATTATATATATTCGTTTGTGCCGTTTCTGCTGTTGACAAGCGGCAGAAGTTCTGTTATAATCGTATTGTTGCGAACGAGGAGAGATGTCCGAGTGGTTTAAGGAGCTGGTCTTGAAAACCAGTGATGCCGCAAGGCACCGGGGGTTCGAATCCCTCTCTCTCCGCCAGATTTTTCATAATATATTAAGTTGGAGAAGTACCCAAGTGGCTGTAAGGGGCTCCCCTGCTAAGGGAGTAGGCTCTGCGAAGGGGCGCGAGGGTTCAAATCCCTCCTTCTCCGCCACGAAAACCACCGCAGTCTTGTAGATTGCGGTGGTTTTTTTATGCCACAAGTATTGAAGCAAATCTTTTAAACTATTTCATCACAGGCATAACCCACTGCGTAGAATATCTGCACGCTTCCTTGATAACGGCGCAGTTCAGAAATTTTAATGGCATAAGAAATAAAGTTGCTGACAAAAAACTAATATATCATTTTAACCTATTGAATTTAGAATCATCAGGATGTATAATATTAATCGCTAATAGGAATAGCTATTCCATACCAGCTCACTTGTGTGTCGGCTGCGGTATCTCGGTTTGAGTCCGACAGCGGTAATCACAGAATCAGAAAATGCAAATCAGCGAGGAGACAAATCATGAAGTATTGTAAACATTGTGGAAAAGAAGTCAATGACGGAGCAGCAGTTTGCTTAAACTGCGGATGTAAATTTGATGATACACAGAAATCACCAGGCCCTGCAAGACAGTTAAAAACAAATCGCAGCTTGCTCAAGTATATTCTTTTGTCAATAATAACTTTGGGTATTTACGGCATCGTGGTGATGTCAAATATCAGCTCTGACATTAACACAATCGCAGGCAGATATGATGGCAAAAAAACTATGCACTACTGCTTGGTGTTTTTTCTCTTTTCGTGGTTGACATTAGGCATTGTTCCTCTTGTCTGGGGTCATAGGATTTCAAAAAGAATCGGCGCAGAGCTGGCGCGAAGAGGCATCAACTACAAATTCGGAGCCGGTACATTCTGGGGATGGAACGTGCTGGGTGAATTGATCATTGTTGGTCCGTTTATCTATTGCCACAAACTGTTGACGGCTATGAACTTGCTCTCCAATGACTATAATGTACGCGGATGAGGAGAATTGTCCGTAAAACGAGTGATACTGAACTGAAATAATGCAAAGCCGGCAGTTGGGGCAACTGGCAAAAAGTGAAAGCCAACTGTCGGTATTTAATATGCTCTTGCAATTTTAAACCGAATAATCGCAATAACATGTCCGGATGAAGCAATAAATCTTTGATGCGAAAACTGCGGTCGCTGTCAGCAAAATCATTTTATTGTTAAGCAAACAAGAAACAGAATAAGCATCAATATCGCAGCAACGGTGAAAATGACTGCATATTTTGCAGTTTTATTGCCGGTGTTTTTATTTGCCGAAGGCTTTCTGAAGCTTTCATTTGCGCAAACTGCGTTTTCAAAATCGGAATGCTGCTGCGGAATGCTTTTCACCCGAGTTTTGCGCTGCTCTGCCAATGCACGCCTGTAAAGAGACAGCGGATCGTTTGAGTTCAAAATGCGTGTGCAGAAGTTTTCAATCCATGCAGCATCAGAAGGTAAGCAAAGGCTCTCTTCACTGCAATCGGGTTCATG
>CALAXO010000070.1 GCA_937894955.1 uncultured Clostridia bacterium | reverse complement strand
CGCTGACCAAAGAGATTTCTGCCGAGCTGCTGCAATCCGTCACCATCTACCCGGATGGGCGCATGGACATCCGGCTGAACCTCGCCGATGAGATCAAGGCTCTGATGGAGACCCTACGCCGGGAATCCTGTCCGGCGTAAATTTATTAGTCCTTTTTGTACAGCAGCCGACGATGGTTTTTCGGGTGTGAATTTCAATTGCCCCGGCTTTCAAGCGTTGATTAAGGAAATTGAAGCGGGCAATGTCGGAACATTGATTGTAAAAGATCTCAGCCGCCTGGGTCTTAGCTACATCGAAGTCGGCAGACTGACCGAGGAGTTCTTCCCCAATCACGACATTCGTCTGATCGCTGTTTCGGACAACATCGACACCGACGAAGGCGAGAACGAGCTGGCTCCCATCCGTAATCTTTTCAACGAATGGTATGCGCGCGACATCAGCAAGAAGCGGCGCATCAGCAACAAGATCAAGGGAAATGCCGGCGAACCCATGGGGCAGCCTGCTTACGGGTACATCAAAGACCCGGAGAACCCCAAACGCTGGATTGTGGACGAGGAAGCGGCGCAGGTCGTGCGGCGGATTTACCGCATGACGCCGGAAGGGGTCGGAACGGAGCAGATTGCCGCGAAGCTTGAAGAGGACGGCGTCCTGACCCCGCGCGCCTACCGGCACTCCAAGGGGATCAATCGTCTCGGCAAGGTCAAGGATCTGCCGCCCACCCATTGGAACAGCTCCAGCGTCATAAAGATGCTTTCAGTGCAGGAGTATTGCGGGGACATTCTCAACTTCAAGACCTATTCCAAGTCATACAAGAACAAGAAGCGTCTGGAGAATGACCGTGAGAATTGGGCGATTTTCAAGGATGTGCATGAGTCGATCATTGAGCGGACCGTCTTTGAACAGGTGCAGCAAAAGCGCGGCAGGATGAGAAAGCGTCAAGCGAAGGACGGCGAAAGGAGCACGTTTTCCGGGCTTCCGGTCTGTTCCGACTGCGGGAGCAACCTTCACTTTCATTTCAATCAGGGGAACCCGGAAATCAAGTATTTCAACTGTTCCAACTACAAGGGCAATCGCGGTACCTGCGGTTCCACGCACTATGTCAGAGTGGACTTTCTGGAGCAGGTCGTTCTCGGCGAAATCCGTCGTCTGACGAAGTATGCCGGCCTTTACGAGGACGATTTTCTCAAGGAAGTGATCGGTCACTCCCGGCAGGCGGAGGAAACGGAGCGCAGACTGAAGGAGAAGGAGCTGAAATCACTCCTTGCCCGCGACGATGAACCGGACGGCCTGTTCGAGCGCATCTATGAGGACAATGTTTCCGGCAAGCTCAGCGACGACCGCTTTGCGAAGATGTCCCGCCGCTATGAGGAGGAACAGAAGGAGCTTTCGGAGAAAATAAAAAAGCTCCGTTCCGAGACAGAGAAGCAGAGCAGCCGCGCAGCCTCAACGGATATGTTCGTGTCCATCGTCCGCAAATACACCCGCGCCAGAAAGCTCACGCCGCGGATGCTCAACGAACTGGTGGAGAAAATCGAGGTCTACAATGCCGAGAAGATCGACGGCGAATGGGTACAGCGGCTTCGCATTCACTACAACTGCGTGGGGGAAATGAACATTCCCAACGAACCGGCACTGCCCATCCCGGCCGTCACCGTCAACACCGGAAAAGGCGTGTTCGTGAGCTACACAACTGACGACAGACCCGCTGTTTGAGCAGAAAAAAGCGAGTGTCCTCACAGCTTTTCAAATGCTGTAAGAACACTCGCCATGGTGCCGGTGGTGGGACTCGAACCCACACGGTATTGCTACCAACGGATTTTGAGTCCGTCACGTCTGCCAATTCCATCACACCGGCGAATATGTTCAAATTTTGTACGCATATCAGTCTAACACATTTTTTTAACGGATTCAAGAGGGCGAATCACATTATATTAAAAATTTGATCCACTGTTTTCCTTCGGAGGCTGTGTATCCGTTAAATTGATTCAGGAGTAAAAACATTGCCGCAACCGGTCAACAATTGCGGCAATGCAGGCTCTATGCCCTGCACCGATTTTCCGAACGGCTTTGCAAAACCAAAGTCAGGATGCAAAGGACAGAAAGGATGATAGGCTTTTGTTCGGGGAACCGATGCAGGGTTGCTGAAAGGCCGTTCCCGCTCGTACCCTGATAACGGCCGTCAGCAGCAAATCAGACAACAGCGCGGAGGATAAGCAGCGCGTCGATAAGTTCAACAACGCCGCTGCCGTTAAAGTCGGCAGCCTCAAGCTGTTCGGGGGTCAGCTCCGCAAGGTCGCTGCAATAACGCATAACGAGCAGAGCATCTGCGGCGGTCACAATGCCGTCGCCGTCAATATCACCCGCAAGGATTCCGCTTGCGGGTTCATATTGCGCAACAAGGACGGTGTTTGCCGTGATTCCGGTGAAGCATCCGCTCCAGCCGATGAAATCATAGCCTTCACGTACGGGGTCGGCAGGCGCTTCCGCATCCATGCCGTAGCCGACTGTCTGAACACTGATCGTTGTGCCGTCCCAGTCAACGAAATAAACATTAAAGTAGTTATCGCTTGCGAACACGGCCTCGATCGTGTGATTTGCAATCACGCAGTCAAAGGTGTATTCGTTTGCGGCACCGACTGATTCGCCGTCAACAATAATATCCGCAACATGCCAACCCTCATTCGGAGTAATCGTATACGATGCAGAACTGCGGGAATCAACAGTGGTTGTGCCGTATGGTGTAATAGTTCCGCCGATCCCTGCGGAGGCGGTGATATCGTAGCTTTCGGCAACAACGTTAATCGTGCAGGTCATCTCTTTAAGGAAACCGTTCGTAAGTTTCAGCGTGGTGCTGCCGACTTCGTTTGCGGTTATCGTTGCGGAGAAAATGTCACCCTCGTTCTGGGTAACCGATGCAACGGACTCATCCTCAACGCTCCATGCAAAGTCGAAATCCGTGAACAAATCCCAGATATCGGAATATGCGCTGACGGTGTAAGTTTCGCCGGGGCGGAGATTTACAACGCTGTCGGAAAGTTCGCCGGAGTTGTAGATTTCGGGGCGATCATCGCGCTCGATGCGAATAAACAGGCCGTTGCCCGCATAGTCGCTTATCATGCATTCAAGGAAGAGGAAACTGTTGAGGTCGCTCAAGTCATCGGGACCGAGGCCGAGCTTTGCCGTTCCGCGCACGGTGCCGGGTTCAACGGCATTGTGGAACACTTTGCTGCTGCTGCCGCCGCCGACGCTCATAGACCTGCCGCAATTCCAGTCCATATACTGATTCTCGCTGTAGTCAATGACGATAGTGGGAACGTGGTAGTACTCTCCCGTGCCGACATAGTCGTCTTCCTCATCGCTCCATTCTTCATATTCCCATTCATAGCTGACCATGGAAACATTCTTGATGGGGCTTTCGGTGTCGATCGTGAGCGGCATCTCCCACTTTTCGGTGCGTTCCCTGCCATTATAAGCCAATTCCGCACAGAATGCAACAGTAAGCTTTGTGTTGTTGGGCAGGGGGTTGCCTTCAAGGTCGGTATAATCCCAGTCAAACTCCTCGTTATCATAGGCTCCGACGTAAAGTGCCTGACCCGCATTATCGTTGTAGTACGTCTTCGGTACAAAACCGAGATCCTTGCGGTAGTATTCAACACCGGTTTCCGCATCCACAACACTGTAACAGAAATTTTCAACGTTGCGACTCAAACCGATTACAATCGCATCGATTGCGTCACGGATACTGTCCCCGTTGGGAGAGATCGCGTTGCGGTTTGCAACATAGCGCATCGTGCCGAGTTCTTCCGTGGAGTAAACGCTGTTGTTGGGCCAAGCCATGCTTGTTCCGAGACCGATATATTCATCGTAATTTGCATCATAGGTATATACGCCGTTAACAACATGGGTTGCATCGCATTCACCTGTTTCAATTTCGGTGAAATCATAGTAGCTGCTCTGCTCGATTGCGGGCAATGCAAGCCAGTCACCGTAGAATGCAAGGAACGGAGCGGAAAGATCAACTCCGTTCTCCTCACCTGCGGTGAGAGTCACGAAACCTTCAACATATATGCCGTTCGGGAAGTAATTTTCGATATAAGCGATATCCGCTTCGGTGAGCGTAATCGTTACGGAAACTTCGGTTGAACCGCCTGCGGGAACCGTGATCATGCCGTCGCCCGCAATTTCGGAATTCAGAATGTGCGGAGTCTGAGTCATGAGATAACGGCGGGTGCCGTCCGCATTGATCCGGCCCGTCTCCGCACTTTCCGTCTGAACAGAAGCATCAACAGTATAGGTCTTGTCCGAATCGGTCATGTTCACAACGGTGAAATTAAGGTTGTAAACACCTGTTTTCTGCGGGTCATCGCCGAGTTCAAGCTTTGCCCTGCCGCATTCGGTGGTGATGTAGGCGCCGGCGGTCATTGCCGCACGGATGTTCTCAAAGCCCGCGCCCTGATAACGGGGGGAATAGGTAAGTCCGTCGGGATTGAGCACCGGAGCTGCGGCGCTCATGAGCAGATTGTTCACAACTTCCGGAAGTTCCGCCGCAGGAATATCGAAATTGTTCATCAGATACTGACGAACAAGCAATGCGCTGCCCGCCGTCATCGGAGCGGACATTGACGTGCCGCTTGAAAGTGCGTATGCGCCGCTGCCGTTATATGCGGAGAAAACATTGCCGCCGACAGCCGTTATCTCGGGCTTGATGGTCAGTCCGCCGGTTGTGCCCCAGCTTGAGAATGAGGACATGTAACCGCCCTGATCGTCAATATCCCAATAGGGGTTAATATGAATCGTCGCCGGGTGAGACGGTTCAAGCGCTTTGGTCAGAGAATCATATTTGTATGCTGCAACGGGATAGGTCCAATCCTCTCTCGTCGTGTCAACAAAGGTCGTTTTTCTTGAAGAGTCAAAGATAAACAGTGCAGCCGCACCCGCTTCGCGTGCAAATGCCGCATGTTCATCGATCGTCAGTTCGGAGTTATAATCAACAAACAGAAGCTTGCCGGAAACATCGGAAAGATCCGCATTGTCGATGGCAGTATGGAAAATGCTGTACTCATAGCTGTGTCCGCCGATGCGGGTTGCAACTTTGTACTCATAATCCGCCTTGTCGTCGTAGCGGGATTTCCATGAACCGCCGTATTCGGGATATGCATCGTCGAACAGCAGCGCATCCTGAGTCTGAATCGCAACGAAGTATTCGGGGTTATTAAGACTTGCAACCGTCAGAACGGAATTGAAGCTTCCGGGCATACCGACCATGCCGATATCGGGATTATCCGTAAGGCCGAGATCCGCTTCCCAAAGGCTGTGGTAAGTGGAAGAAGCGGAGTTGCCCGCGGAAGCAACAACATTGATGCCGTTGGCAAGTGCCGCATCAAAAATTTCCGTATAGCCCTCGTAATACACGGGGCCCCCGACAGCGCCGAGGCTGAGGTTTATCGCATCCGCACCGAGAACGAGCGCATCCTCCATTGCGGCCGCAACGCTGCCGAGAGTTGCGGAAGCATCGCGGTCGCTGAACACCTTGAGCGGCAGGATCTGTGCCTTGGGTGCAACACCGAGAGATGTCAGGCCGAAGCTTGTGCCCGCGCTTTCGACCGCCTGCCCCGCTGCGATGCCGGCAACATGCGTGCCGTGTGCGGAAGCCTGTCCGCCGTGGTTAACATTGCAGTCCTTATCCGCATAGTCAAATGCGAACGGAATCTTATCGTTGATATAAACCTGTTCCGCAGTCGTTCCGGGACGGAGCGCAAGCATGTTCATATCCGGATTTTCGGCAATTGTGCGGCTGATATCCTCCTGAGTCAGTTTGACTGTTTCAAGTCCGGGAGCAAAGCACTCGTTATCGGTATCGATGCCTGTATCGATAATTGCAATAACCATGCCGCTGCCGTCAATGCCGAGATCCCATGCATAGCCGGATTCAATAACATCGTTCGCAATCGTCATCTTTGTGTCGTCGGGGCGAACGATCTCATAGCTTTCCGTGGGAATTTCAAACACGGGCATGTATTCAACGCTTTCAACGCCCGCAACCGCCGCAATGCGCGAAACCTCGTTGAAAGGTACGCTTGCCGCAAAGCCGTTGCAGAGCAGGGTGAAATCATATTCAAAAGAGATTGCCGAAGCGGCACATTCAATGCGCTTTTTAATGATTTCGTGTTCCGCTGCAAGCTTCTCGCGTGCGGCGGACTGCTGTTTGGTAAGTCCTTCGCCGAGAACCGCGCCGCCGTTTTCGAGCACGGCATCGCCGGAAAGCTTGATAATGACGTCAATCATGCCTTCATCATCAATTTTGTACCTTTCAACAAGGGTTCGTTCGGGTTTTTTCGTTTCCTTGCCGAGCATGCGGTTGAGTTCTGCAACAACCGTTGCCTGGGAATACATTGAAACGGTGTAGGTCTCGCCGTTTTCATTGGTCAATGTCCGAACATTGTCGGGCGTGATGCCGTCGAAAACAGCTTCGTCAATCGTGCTTCCGCTCTTCTGACGCATAATCCAGCTTTCGCTTTCAAAGCAATAGCTTGAGTCGTCATCAAAACGCAGTTCCTCGCCTGCATCGGCGTGGTACCATGTTGCACCCGTCGCATCAACAACGGACTTTTCGGGTTTTTGTGTTCCTTCCGCCGCAAGCTTCGAAAGCCCCGTCACGGAAGCCGCGGTCAATGTCATCATAACCGCGAGCACAAGTGCCGCCAAACGTTTGAGTTTCATGTTTATCATCCTTCTCCAACCGCAGTTGTAGGATTGGTATCCTATGCATTGTACAATGCCCAACAATACCTTGTCAACAGGAAATTCTGTACTTGACATATTTTTTAAATGTATTAAAATAAAAGAGTATAAAACAAAAATACGAAAGGTTGGTCTCCCGTATGATAAACATCAATCCTCTTTTTGAAGCTCTTCAATACTTCCACCGCAGGGCCGAAGGCCGTCTTGTTCGCATTGAACTCGACAGATTGTGCACAAGATTTCCTTCAAAAACCAACGAATTCTTAAGGCTTCTCTCTCCGGTTGCAGACCTTCAGGATCGCCTTGACTACCTTGTTCGTGTGGGTAAGCGTGAGCTCAGTCAGCTGTTGACTCCTGTTTGCAGCAGTCCCACACCCTTCGCCTGCAGCAACAGCATTCTATACATGATGGTCTTCCCTGCGATTCGCGACGGTGTTGATCCGGATAATTTCACTGAATATATTTATTCGAAAACCGATGGAGACATCATGGTTGACATTCTGAGCGTTCTCGAATCCCCCGGCACCGCAACCGTGACCGATGAGATCACTTCCGATGCCTTCTATGAGCGGCTTGAAAACACCGGCCTTGATGAACAGTCCCGACTCGGCGTAATGAAGCTCCTGTTCAAATACAAGAGCTATTCCGAACGCGTATCCCTGCTTGTTGACGGATTCCTCAATGCAATGCGCCGTGAGCGCACAAACGTTGCGGCAATCTGCTCCGCATTTTCCAAACGCTATCCCGAAGGCAGCGGCGTCCTCAAAAAAATTAATGACTGCTACGGAATGGGACTTCCCGATAATATCGAAATGACTCCTTACTGCTCCATCTTTATGTATGACCATATTGCTGCTTTCATCAAGCAGTATCAGGACAATACGGGAAAGGACAACGGCATGGTTCTCATGGGCATCGGTTATGACCTTGTTTCAAGCGTTCGTGACATCATCTCGTCCCCCGAGGAACTCGCAATGCTGTTCAAAGCCCTTTCCGAGCCGAGCCGTTTGGACATTATCAACCTGCTTCGCGAAAGCCCCGCCTACGGACAGGAGCTTTCCGAAAAGACCGCGCTGCACCCCACCACCATTTCCCATCATATGGCGCGCCTTGTTGCGGCAAACCTTGTGGAATGCGATCTGCGCACCGCCAAAACCTATTACACGCTCAACAAAGAATATGTAATCGATATTCTTGACAGGCTCAGGGCTGTGTTCTCCGAGTGTGACGATTCAAAGGACGAAAAATAACGGTTCCTTCAACCGTCGGTTGAGTTAACGTTTCGTGTTTTGTGAAAAAGGCTGTTAAGCAAACCGTTTTCGCAAAAGCGACTTTCCGAGACTCTTCCCGCAAGAACAACAAAAAGCAGAGTTCGCCGCAGCGGCTCTGCTTTTTTGTCGTTATAAACGGATTCGCAGCCGTCGTTAATTGCCTGCATCTTCCGCAGCGAATTTATCCTTATTGTTCACATCTCCGTTTTGTTCACAGCTTCTGCACAGATTCATACCGGTGAAAAGCGCGCACGCTGCGGCGGCAAATGCCGGCGGATTGAACGCATTGATGATTCCGCTTTTGTAAACGGATGGGTGCCGCAGCCCCATTGCCACAACCGCCGCAAGCAGAACAGCCGCACACGCCGCCGAAGCAAACCCGAGACCAAACAGCAGATATTCCACCCGCTGCAGCCGGATTTCCGCGCTGCCGCCGTTCGAATCCGCAGAAAGCTGACTCCGAACATTTCCGAACATGCGGAACAAAAAGCATTCAAGTGTGCACAGCGCAGCATTTATCCCGCCCGCAGTAATTATTATCGCCGCAATGCGCATCGGAGTAAACACGGGCGGAGGCGTTGCAATGATGTTAAGTACGGTTTTGCGAAAAACGATTATATCTTGCTCCAGTTCCGCCGCACGGATGATAAGCAGGCACAGCGTCACGGCTGCGGCAATTCCGATGACAACCTGCACCGCAAGCGTCATTCGAAGCAGCGGAATTCCCGAACCCTCCGCAAGCTGTCCCCGCCGTGCATCGCAATGCACCGCCGCAAATGCCGCCGCCGCCGCAATCGGCAAAATGCATTCAAGTATGCAGTAAATGCCCGCCGTGACTCTGAAAGTATATATCAGGTCGGAAGTCAGCTCCGCAAATCGCTGCATTTCCTCTCCGGAATAAATCGGAAGCGCATCCCGAACGCGCTTAAGCAAATCGGAATAAACGGCATACATGTTCACTGCATGGAACACCGCCCAGGCACAGCAGCACAGCACAATTGCAAGAAAACGTTTTGAGCCTATCGCCTGCGCAATGTGCTTGACCTCCGCCGTTTTCTTTCTTTTCGGTGCTGTTTGTCCTTTCCCGATTTTTTCGGTTCGTTCGGTTTTCTTTTCTTTCACGTTTATCATATCGGTTTTCGCCTCGATATTTTTGAGTTTCCCGCCCTTCATGCGTAAACTCCCGCATTCTTTAATTATACAATATACATGCTTTTTCGACAATCATCTCCGGCGGATATATTGTTTTTGTTCCGCCGTTGTATTTCTCCGCGGTCTCATGTATAATTATTCAAACACAGTCGGCATTCCGACAGACTAAAGCACGGCCGAATCACCCGCACGGGCTTCGCCGTGTGCACGGAGGAAAACACAATGTATGATTTGCACACACACTCCCGCTGTTCCGACGGAAGTGAATCCCCGGAACACATTGCGGAGCTTGCAAAAGCTGCCGGAATTGAGCTGCTTGCATTGACGGACCATGATTGTGTGCGCGGAGTTTCCGCCGCACTCTCGCGTGCCGCGCAGCTTGGGCTTCGGATGCTTCCCGGAGTTGAGGCTGAAGCGGACTATGCCGACACGCTCCACATTCTCGGCATCGGGCAGGATATCGGCGCGCCGTGTTTTCAAAAACTGCTTGCGGAACAAACCGCTCTTCGCGAGGAGCGCAACCGTCTGCTTGAAATCAAGCTGCGCAAAATGGGCATGGATGTTTCGGATTATCTTATCCGCAGCGAATCCACAACCCGCGCAAACTATGCTGCCGCGCTCACCGCAGCAGGCCACGCCGAAAACACAGCCGATGCCTTCCGCCGCATACTGAACAGCGACGCTCTTGCGGATATAAAGCAAAAACACCCCTCTCCGCAGGCTGTCATCGATGCCGTTGCGGGCGCGGGCGGAGCTGCAATACTTGCCCACCCGATGCTGATGAAAAAATGCGATCCGCATGAGCTTGTCCGCGACCTTGCCGACAAGGGAATATGGGGCGTTGAAGCTTTTTACGGTGCCGCAACGGAAGGTGAAACGCGGCTTTTCTCTTCCCTTTCCCGTGAATTCGGACTGTTTGCAACCTGCGGAAGCGATTTCCACGGAAAAAGCCGTCCGAATGCGCCTATCGGAAGCGGTTGGCGCAGCTGTGCGCAGCTCGAGGCCGCGCTTTCGGAGCTTTGCAGGCGGTTTTTCCGAACCTGAGCCTCCGTACTTTCGGACATCGGGATACACCGTGCATTCTGCATTATAATTCAATATTAACAACCGAATTCAAAACTCCCGCCTGTTTTGCGGATTCGATTCCGTTTGCAAAATCACCGACACGGGAGCTGACGTGAGCATCGCTGCCGATGATAAGCCCCGCACCGTGTTCGTGTATCGTTTTTATCTCCTCCGGGGTCAGGCTTACATGCGAGGAGTTTATTTCCAGCAAAATGCCAAGCTGCCTTGCGCAGTCCGCAAGATACGGAATGTCCAGAGTCAAATAAAGGTTCGGGTGCGAAATAATATCTGCATGGCCCTTTTCCGCCGCCGCCATGAGCGATTCGGTGTTGCGCCGCGGAGTCGATTTCCCGCCGAAACTTTCGAAAAGGATATGCTGCGCAAATCTGTTCACCGGCGGAATTCCCTTGTGGTACCCAAGAATAATGACATCATATTCGCTGCGATCCTTCGGGATATCGCTTTCACCGAAATTCATTACGTTGCATTCCAAACCGCGCAGCACGCGGATACGTCCGTCAAACTCCCGACGCAGTTCCGCAAGCTCCGTGTTCAACCGCTCCAGTTTTTTCCCGCGGACACCGTAATACATGTTGCCGCCCGCATGTTCGCTGACCGCAACCGCCTCAAGTCCGAGTTCCAACGCCCGAAGCACATTGTCGCGCGGGCCGTTTTTACCGTGGCTGTAATATGTATGTGTATGCAAATCCTCAATGATTCTCATTTTATTTTTTCCTTTCAGCTGCTCACTGCATTCTTCCCCGGTATGCATTCTCCGGAATTTTTCCCGCATATCGCGCCGTGAGCGCGAATAAAGCTTCCGTAAAAGCAACAAGCGATGCCGATGTTGCATAGCCCAAAAGTCCGCGAATATCGCTTTCGCATGTTGTGCAAATGCTGCAATCCGCTTCGCTCTCCGCCGAAATGCAAGGCTCATTGCAAACAAAAACAGTGTACGCACCACCCTTTTTTGCCGTTCGAATGCATTCCGCCAGTTGCTGCGCGCTTTCCCTGCTTCCTTCGGAACGGATGCAGAACAGAATGTCTCCTTCACCGAGCAGCGCGGAATATGCCGCCCGGGTTTCGGGTTTTTGCGGGCAAACCGCACGGATTCCGAGTTCGACAAGTGCACTGCCCGCACTTTCGGCAATCCCCGCCGCTGCTCCCGCACCGCACAGCAGCACACACCCCGTGCTCGTCACAAGCCGTTTGGCAAGTGCGCAAATTCCTTCCTCATCCGCAGCCTTAAGTGCTGCCTCGACCGAACGCATCTGGCCGAGCATCAATTTGCTGAAAAACTCGCCGTCATCATCGCCCGATGCAACCGGTTTATTTTTGGTAAAACTTCCGGCAAGCGCAATTCGCAGCTCCGTAAAACCGCTGTAGCCCGCCCGCCGTACAAGCCGCGTCACGGTCGGCATACTGACCCCCGCCCGCGCCGCAATCTGCTTTATCGAAAGATGCGGAACCGCATCCGGATCGGAAAGGATAAAGTCCGCCGCCTGCCGCTCCGCAGGTGAAAGCGATGGGTACGCCGCAATGATTTTTGTCCTCGCCGGCATGTTTTGCACCTCCTTAAACACTTTTATGTCCTTTATCCAATATTCTACCATTTCTTTTTCTATTTTCAAGAGGAACCCGATTTTTCTCCTCAAAAGCAGAAAATTGCACCCCGGGCTGCCGTCTTCTTCGGCTGCCGTCCGAAAAATATCGGTACCCGGCGCCGTCTCCAAGATATATTTCACCCTGCCCGCATAAAGTGATTGACTCTTTCTCAAAAATAAGATAGAATAATTGTTGGTAAATGTCTCCGTAGCTCAGCAGGATAGAGCGTCCGCCTCCTAAGCGGAAGGTCGCGCGTTCGAATCGCGCCGGGGATGCCAAAACAGCCGTCGTGCGACGGCTGTTTCGTTTATTATCCGCATTCAGTTGTCATTCGTTCAGCAAACGGCATCGTTTAATATCATTTCATTGCTGTCAGCATTGCCTTGCTGCCATGGCGTGGCATTTTCTCCGTAATTGCGAGACAGCCCGTCCCATCCGGGCATTCATCAAGGCTGTCTCGCAATGTTTATTATATTAACCCTTAATGCACGATGCGAAAATCGCGTCTATTTCGTCCCCGGCAGCATAATCATCTTTGAGCAATTTTTCAACAAGCTTGTCTACGGCTTCCCGATTCTCGCTGATAATTCGTATTGCCTTCTTCAGCTCAATGTCCAGTATGTTGTTAATACTTTTTCTTATCTCGTTCGAAAGCTCACCGCTCGCTGAATTCGGATCTACTGCTGCAAGGCCGAACTCTTCAACCATGCCGTAACTGCATATCAAGCGCTTTGACAAGGATGTTGCAGTTTCCAAGTCTCCCGCTGCGCCGGTTGAAATTCCGTCTTCGTTGCCGTAATAAACCATCTCAGCCGCACGCCCGCCAAGAGATGTTCGGATCCTTCCAATCAATTCACGCTTTGTGTAAATTGGTTTTTCCTCGTTGTCACCGCGCTGCATATAACCGCCATGATTCGCTCTTGCAACCACTGTAACATATGATGGGGTTTCACCGCCTTGCCAGCAAAGAAACGCATGACCGGCTTCATGTCGAGCTACGCGTTCAAGCGTTGCACTATCCCATTTTTGGGATTCCCCGCTGTTAAATGTTTCAAACGCCTTTTCGAAAACTTCATTCGTTACTTTCATTTCTCCGTTACGAATTGCCATTCTCAAAGCGAGTTCCGCAACTGATTCCAGTGCAGCAAGACTCATGCCGGTTGAGCGCACAACAATGTTTTCAAGTTTACTGTCAGACACGTTAAAAACATTGTTTTTATTTATTTTCATTTTGAGATATGTGCGTCGTTCTGCTTTGTTGGGAAGATCAATTAAAACTCTTCGGTCAAATCTGCGCATGAGCGCAGGGTCAAGACTTTTGCTTCCGCCGGATTCAACATCAAAATTAGTTGCCGCAAGAACAAATACAGGTTTTGAAAGATCCTTATTGAACCCATCCATCTCCGTAAGGAACGCCGTCAACGTTGCCTCTGCTCCTGTTCGATCTTCTCCTCGGCGTTCTTTTGCAATAGCATCGATTTCGTCGATGAACAGAATGGACGGTGCGTATTTACGTGCTGTCCGAAAAAGCTCGTGAACCTTTTCGGAACCGCCACCCACATATCTGCTTAAAAACTGATTTCCCTCCGCAAAAAGGAATGTTGCATTCGACTCACCTGCCATTGCCTTTGCAAGCATTGTTTTGCCCGTGCCCGGAGGGCCGTAAAGAATTACTCCTTTGGGTGCACTTACTCCTGTACCGATAAATTTTCCGGGATTTTTCAGGTATTCAACAAAGTACTTCAGTTCTTTCTTTGCATCTTCCGCTCCGATAACGTGATCAAAACGTATGTTTGGCCTTGAAACAGTACTCATTATATTGCTTGAATCCTCAGCTTCTATTGCGGTCTCCGTTTCAAAATCAAACAAGGTTATTACTGCATGTTTTCCGTCCTCACTCACCTTCTGTGATGTTTCAAACGAGATAAGTTTGTTCGCTCTTGCCAGCATATTCATACTTTTTTGCTGATGCACCCGAACGCATATATCTTCAATGCTTCTGTCAAAGGTTGCTGCATCATCACCAATCCGCAAGATTCCTCTTATTCCCTGTTTAAGCAAAGAACGCTTTTCTTCTTTACTCAGTGTTTGGGAGTTCTTTTCAAGGACATATATCGGCAGGTTCGGCAGGTTCTCGCGGAGATACCAAAAAATATCCCTGCCTGTCGATTCAATGTCTTCCTGATTCAGCAGTTCCGAGTTGCCGCGCTCTCTCAACGATAAATCTACAACGGCAAAGCTTAGCTCGTTATTGTGGACGATGTTTTTTGCACTTTTTATATCCTCAGCACCCAAGAAAACAACACCCGAAGATTGTTTCATGCACTCTTCAATAATGTCCGATGTTGATACCATCATAGCGTTCTGCATTTCTGTATTGTTAAACAAACAGTTAATTTCATCGTTGTCGGACTTCAAATCGACTTCAATCGAAATTTCCTCGAGCTTTCCGATACCTGTTTTGCTCCGGTCAGAGCTCAGCAATCTAAACATCTCGTATATCTCGTTATTCAGAAATGTCCTTGCCTGTGATGTTACTGCACGTGCATCTGCTGCTCCTCCCTCTGCCAAAAGCAGCGCAGTGTATGCCTTTTCGTCTACAGAGACCCCAATTCCGGTTCTCTTTGTAAAAGACTCAGCACTCCTTAACACTTCGCGTTTTGTCATTTCCCAAAGTTCGTGCGCCCGAATATGGTTGAACATAACAACATTTCCCGACGCAAATCTTGAGCATATCGCAGCAGGGAAATACGGCATTTTCGTGTTTGGTTCAACGTCCTTTTGCAATGCCTTTAAAATTACTTTGCGCGGCAAAATCGAAAAATCAATCGACTCGGAGTTTTCGTAAAGCTGTTTGCCCACATTGGTTGTAAAAACCATTATTGCGCTCGCAAGGGATACTTCTTCGTCCGTTTTGCTGTCTCGTATCCTTCCTGCATCTAAAATTTGAAGGAATAAATGGATGATTGAAATGTGCGCCTTTTCAACCTCGTCCAAAAGAATTAAGCAGCGCGGATTCTTTTCCACAAAGCTCGTAAAATTGCCCGATTTTGAACCCTTGTAAACACCGTCACTGCCAATGAATTCAAGCGAGGACTCTTTGTCGCAGTATTCACTCATATCGAATCGAACAAACGGAATTTCTTTTTCTTCCACATAGCTGATAGCTTCAGCAGCCTTTTCTGCAAGGAAGGTTTTGCCAACTCCCGGAGGGCCGGCAAACAAAAAGGTTGCTCGCGGTCGATTGCTGCTTTTGTCCGTCAGTGACGAAAGCTCCGCGCGAAAATATCCCTCAACGAATACACTTACCGCATTATCCTGACCAAAGACTCTCTCACTCAGATACTCCTGAATCAGCTTAGTCCTTTTTATTATATCCGCAATACTTTTTTGTGCCTCTTTTCGAGTCTCCTTCTTGCATTCTCCGCTGTGGGATGATTTTTGTGCCTCAGCAGTGTCGCTGCCGAATATTCGTGTGTAAGCATCCTCGAGCGTTTGTATGCCGGGCACTGTCTGCTCCGTCTCGGAGAGATCATCGAAAACTATATAGTTACGTATAAAGTCGTTCGGCTCGTCAAGGATACATTTCAGCAGCCGGTACGCATGCACCTCTCCCGAACCCTCGCTCGCCGCAATGCAGCGCGCCTTTTTAAGACATCCTTCAATATAGCTTTCGTCAATGCGCCTTGACTCGGGTGTGGCTTTACCGGTAGCATGCAAAATGAAGTCTGTTGCAATATCGTTTGGATCGCTTATCGCTGTCGGAAGTTTCAGCTTCAGCATGTTCTTCAGTCTTTGGCTGTCCGGATCGCTTACATCTCTGACATAGCAAACGACTGCCGCAATAAAGCCCTCTGCTGTTAACTTATGATTCGGTTCGCCGTCAAGTTCTGTTGCTTTCTCAATAAGTCTTCTCAGAAGAGGACTGTACTCAAGTTCTTCCATTACTCCCCCTATGTTTTTATGTTGAGATTATCAAGACTGATTTTATCACTTTTTCTTTATGAGTTCAATGGTTTCATTTTCGTCTGTAAGTATAATCGTATTCCCTTTAAAATCAATGGAATACTCTTTTTTTGAAACATCAACGCCTATGATGCTTGTTGTTATCAACAGTTTATTGTCTTGAACCTCGTATGTAAACGGCATTTCGGCGGCTCCGCATTTCTTGCCTGTTCCGTCTTCATCAAAGACATAAGTCGTTTCCACAACTACTCCAAGCACTGTGCTTTGCGTTTTCCACTCCCCAACAATTCTTTTTGCCGGGGAACATGCGCAGATCGCAAGCATAAAAACAATAATTGCAACCGAAACCAATCTTTTCATGATTTAATCTTCCTTCAATCTTTTAAAAGTCAACTGTTTTTGAATTTGAATTTCACGGTTATTGTGCGTATTTCAGCATTCCATGAATACGAATATGTCGAGCCATCAATCTTTCTGTTCGCCTTTGCTGCCGCACCAACAGCCGAAAACCCTTCTGACGAACTCACGAACAATCTGTTTATGGCCTCTCTGTAAACCGCAACACTTCCGCATTTGAACGAGAATTTATCAAGCCCCCGCTCCGCTGCCTCGGCGGCAAACCGTTTTACTTCATTCAAATCATACTTCGTTAATATCAACGCATTATGATGATAGTAGTTTGCTGCCGCGGCCGAGCAAATCGGAACATCCGTCGGGCAAAGGTCAACTTTTCGTGTCCTTTGAATTTCTTCCGTTGTAATGCAGAAATAATTATATCCGAATTCATCATGCCTGACCGCTTGATTCGTATTGGAATAATCATCCCATGTTGCATCCATATGGTAGTATTCGCCGTCTATTTTAATAATGTTCCATGCATGCGGCGTTCCTTGCCCGCCGTCGGCTTTTGTTATATATCCGACTGTTTCGGCACACTCAATGCCGCATTTCTGCATCAAATATGCGACCGCACGCGCGTATCCTTCGCAAACTGCTGTTCCTCTGATAAAAACTCCGCATATTGTTCTCAGATAATCAATTTCATCCTTGGCCGGCCCGCCCTGAGCCTTCTGCTCGTTAAGCGCAATGGTATCGTAATCCGTTGCATTAACAACTTTTGCGTAGATGCGTATTGCCGCATCATATGCGCTCATCTTGTCATCAATGTCTTCAACAAATTTCGAAATCATCTCATCCATCTGTTTTTGAAGTGTTTCCCGTTCTTCCCTACCGGCACCGTACTTAAGACGGATTTTATCTTCTATGTATGCGCAGTCATTGTACCAAAACAAATCGGGACGATCATAGCTTATCGCTTTAGACACCGTTAAAACACTGCCTTCCTTCAGTCCGTTTGCATCCACACTCTCAGCATGCTGAATAATTGCTTCTATCATAGAATCATAAAGCATTTGCTGAGCGGATGTCAAACGATTGCGATAAAAATACTCCGGGGGCCCTTCAAGAACCCGGTCAAATTCTTTTGGCTCATATTTTTTCCCGAAGATATCCTCCCCTATCTCCCTTTTTCGCGGTTTCTCCGAGATAAGCTCATCCGAAAATTCTCCCGAAGCAGCTGCACGTAAATACAAAAACGGATTATTTCTGTACTTAGGGTTTTCCTTTAGTTTACCGGCTATCTCCCTATATCCCGTGCCTGCTCTCGTATAGGAGCTGTTCAGCTTGCTTGTTCTTTCATCCGCCAAACCATTCCTGCTGATAAACCTTAAATACTGTATATCCACAATGGCAAGCAGCCCTTCCGAAAGGTCTGCCGAAAGATCCGGAACGTTTTTTCGCTGCCAGGCATGTGTCAATTCACGAACAAATAATTCGGTCAGATTCGCTGAGGGCAACCCTTTTTCAACGTGAACCCTCTTTTTTTTGAAAAAGGAAAAAAGCGGTATATCTCCCTTGTATTCCGTATCTCCCTTTGCCTTAATTTCTTGTAAAATTCTCTCTGCAGAATCAAAACAAACCGCATACTCATTATCAATTCTTATTCCGTAATTACTTTCAAGAAAGAGTTTTGCAGCAGCCGCATGTTCTTTCAGTTCTCTTTTATTTCCCGTCACAATTTGTTTCTTGCATTGATCACAAATTTTCCTGCCGTCCGAAAGCCTGTCCAGTCTTTCATTTTTCCGTGCCCTCTTCCCACAGAAATCACAATTTCGATTTGTTGTATGCTCGTGTAATCTTCCAAAACGAAGTTCATGGTCTCTGTCTGCTAACAATGCAGCCAACTTTGAGAGGGACACAAAATCAAATCCCGCAGGCTCTCTGTCGCTTCCGTAATATAAGTAATCGCTCTTTTTCTCCGACTTTAAATACCATTCCAGATATTCATCAATCGGAGTGAAAAGCGTTTTGAGTGTGTCCTCTCCGGATGCAGATAATGCAGATATAACTCCCAGTTCCGTGACGCTGTCCTCAATTAATGTAATCTCAAAGTCTTCTTTATTAAAAATATTGTTTTTTCCTTTCACGGTGAGTTTGGGTCTTCCGATATCAACCGTATCGCAAGCCTCAGTTTGCTGCGAAACACAAACCGCAACGGAATCAGCCACCGAGGGAAACATTGAACGTATTATTTCCCTGATCATTGCAGCAGCAAGATTCGCAATTCTCTCCGGCTTTTCTCCAAGTTTTCCCTTTAGCCTTATTGTCATCATCAAAGCTCCCTTATTACCGGCAACGGCAGGCTTTGATTTGTAATACGGTTCAACCACTTTCCCGTATTGTCTGTATGACCTTTGCGCAAGCGAATCACCTTCACCGTCGATTATGTGATAATTTTGATTATTGTTGTTCTGAGCAAAGGATCTTGAGCTGACTTCGTAATATCCGTGTGTGATAACCTCCGTAGGTGCTCTGAACACCGAAATCCATGCTTGCTCAACGGCAATTTCACCATTATTAGCGCCATTTAATACTATAACATTATTTGCAAGCACAGCAGCACTTTCGCCGTCAAGGCGAATGATATATTCCCTTTTTTGGATATATTGATGTACCTCTGTGTTAATGCCTCCAAAAGCAAGACGAACATACAGGATTCCCTTTTCGGTATCTATGTTTCTAATTGTGTAGATGTTGCCATTAAATACCAGATTTTGGCCTGCAATATAGTTCTGAGTTATTCTCGCACGAGGAAGGGGGATGGTTTCCGTTTTATCGCTGCCGTCCAAAATCAACGACGCCATGTCCCGTCCGTTGATCAAATCATACAGCTCTCCTTCTGTGCGCAAAAACACTCTGTCTTCTGAACAGAACTTACCGTCATAACCGAAAACACAGTCGTGACGAAACTCGAAAATTTTCAGCACTTGTTCCCTATATCTGAGTTTTGCTTTTTCATCGTCTGCTTTTTCGTCCACGTTCAACACGCCGTAGATATCCAGCACATCAGCAAGAATGGAGACGACATCCTGCCTATTCACCATTTCTCTGTAGTCATTCGTGTTGACATTCAACGCCGAGCGGAATATTTCATCCACAATCATTCCACCCGAGCTCGCTCTTATAAGCAATTTCTGCGCAAAATCCTTTTTTGTTCCGGTTTCAACCGGAATCCTCGCAAGTTGAATCCTGCTCCAGATTTCATCGATATTTGCATAGTAAAAATCACGCAGCATGTACGGCTTTGAAAATATAATTATCAGCGTTTTTTCAGAAGCCGTCAATGATATATACTTTCTTAATGTCCTCGGAAGATTCTCTTCGCTGTCCATTGCAATGATTACGGAATAATCTCTTGCATCGCACGCTGCACTGTTAAGCCTGAACTGCTTCTCCCCGATTTTCATGTCTCCCGCATTTGCTGCAATTGACTCTTTAATGTTTTCATATGGTATGTCTTCATCTGCAAACACCGCAACGGATTTTGCTCCCTTCTTCAGACACATCAATGCGATATTCATCATCGGGCCCAATTCTTCATTTGTATTGACAAACTGCGGAACAACAACTCTTCCGCCTATATCCTTGCATCCATCGTAATTGTAACACCTAACGACAGCGTTCGGATTATACTGCATTGCATCCAGAGACTCAAACTCCTCCGCCGTAAGGTTTTTAAGGACCTTGTCCAGTCCGGGTGTCCTCGAATCATCAAAGCAAATATACTTTATCGGACGTGCCATGTATCTCAGACGAAACCCTTCGTTCCTGCCTCCGTTCCTGGCAAGGCATTCATTTGTTTCGGCAATATGCTTAACTCTTGTACTGAACATTGTCATCTGACGATTATACTTGTTTATGGTTTCAAGCGTGTCAATAAACACAACCGTGTCAATAAGGTGAATGAACCTTTTATGGTCGTTCTCGAAGCGTGAGGATGAAAGGTACCTCAATGAAGTAACAAGAATACTTTTTTCATCTACCGAAGCCTCTTCCGAATTATCTCCGCTGCCTTTTATCTTTATCATTTTCCATATCGGATCATCAAGGTTAATTTCACCTGTGTTGTCATTGCAACGCAAACTTGTTATTTCCGAAAATTTCCGAACAAGAAAATCATATGTAAGTTCTATCTCGGCATCGGTATTGCATATAAAAATGATATTATCCCCTCTTGCAGCTACTATGAACAAGTACCGAATGAAGTATTCTGAAAATGCGGAAAACATGTTGCCGTTTATTATTGCACTTTTGCTGCACTCTGCCAATCTTTCTATACAATTTCGATATGTTTTGTTTTTACGCTCGGAATTGCCGAAATTATGCTCGACAGCTTCAATTATTAAATCCGCAACTTTATTTTTATCAAATCTCTGTATAGTTGCTTGTTTTTCCATAAGATCATTTTCCTTTCTCGCGTTTGATACTTTTTCTTCACTTTGCATCATCTGCCTGCTCACTATCATCAATCGACAGAGTCACATCAACATCACACGCATAAAAAGCTCCAAACTCATTGCGAATCGCTTCGTCCATCATTTCAATATCAGTTTCACCTTCATCAGATTTTTCATATTCCGATCGATCCGGTTCAGGACATTTATCGATGTCCTCATTTATCCCGTCAAGGAAAAAGAAGCTTTCCCAAAGCATAAGCAATGCAATCACCGGATACTTGGCTCCCGCATCGAACAGAAGCGAAAGGAAATCAAACGGAACCCAGTCTGCTCCAAACAGAGCAATCAATTGAAAAAAAGCATATGCTGCTGATAAAAATATGCTTAGGCTTTTTAAAATGCTTGCAGCTGACGCCCAGACATCCTTCCTGAAAAGCTTTATTACCTTGATTTCAACTTTTTGTGCGAAGCTGAAAGCGCCGCCTGTTTTCTCGCCTTCACTAAGGCTCCTCTTGCCCATCCCAATCCGCACAAACCTGAGCAGTAATCTAAATAAAAATCCAATAGCGAAGTTAACTAACAGCGCAGCAACAACATCTGAAAAGAACGCCGCTCTCACCGGCAATGCAAGTTTGGCGGCCAACCATGAAATTGCGCTCAACCCGCCTACGACCGTAATAACATCACGCAAAGCACAAAGCACAAGCGTCAACGCAGCCGCATAAATCATTGTGAAGCACATAATGCGGAAACGCCTGTTTGCCGTTTTCTTTTCCTTATCTTTTAAGTACGTGTGGTACTCGAAAACAAACGGCAGTGCTGCAAGGAACACTGTTGCAAAGGCAAAAACAATTTTCAGCATGCTTATGAGCAAGTTCATGTATCTTTCCTCCTTTTGCTGTGCAGACCGTTTATGAAATTCCGATCAATCACAGTATAAAACGCAATGTTTTTTTCTCCGCAGCAATATGCCTCGTTAAATTCAACAGCATTGCGATCGCTTTCACCTCCATCATAAGAATTTCTTCCATAAGAATTTCTTCCGTTTCCATTTGCTCCGAGATTATCAAGAAGGTTTCCGATGCCGTTAACCCTTTCCCTCAGTTTTTTATCATGATGCATGATTTTTGCCCTCGCATAAATGCAGCACTGCTTGAAGAAATCAACGTCAAGTTTATACTCATAGGTCCACCTCAATGTTGGAATTATTCTGCAAATGAGCGTATCATAATTTTCTATCGATTCAAGGTTTTCCTGCTGAATTTCCCGATATTTTTCCATCAATTCAAGCCATGCCTGTCTATACTTGTATTTATACCTCGCTGCCTCTAAAACATAAAGCCCCGCCAGCAGCAGCAGCGGAAGCAGAACCGTTGCCGCAGCAACAAGCATAGACTCCGCCGATGCTTTAATCACGTTCCACTGCACAACAATATACGGAACGCAGGAGATCGTCAACAAACCTGTAAGCACTCCAAACATAATTTTAAGCATCTTTTTGCTTGATTCAATGTTGCGAATCCTTGTTGCAAACCAATCGCATTGCCGTGAAATATCCACCTCGGCAAGCGGCCCCCGAGCTTCAAACATTAAATACTCTTTAACCGCACCATTATAGATTTTTTTTGCTTTATGTTCAACATTTTCTATTTCACGCTCCTCCGGCAGTTTGGATGTTGTATACGAGTTTTCTCTGGTTTCATCTCCGACATCCGGATCGGCAAGGCTGACCCTCCTTTTGGGCAGAATTGC
Organism: uncultured Clostridia bacterium; assembly: GCA_937894955.1. Lineage (GTDB taxonomy): Bacteria > Bacillota > Clostridia > Christensenellales > CAG-138 > PeH17. Next base: position 31,084 of record CALAXO010000070.1, on the reverse strand, counting down.
CTTTGTATTGTTATCGGATTTTCCGGCATAATGAGACAAAATTCCAAGTATATGATTTTGGACTTTTTTTAGAAAACCAAGTTGAAAGTCTTTTAACCGTTCACAATGCATTATGTATCCGTCTGCTGTTTCCGAGATTTCCGGGCTTTCGCTGAACTTTTCTTTATGACTGAAATACTCAACTTTTCTTGCTTTGAGCAAGTTCTTTCTTTCGCACTTGACGCTTTCGATAACCCTCCCGTCTTCCGTTTCGGAAATATCCTCTTTTTTTCTGCGTTTTTTTCTTTCTGCTTTCTTTTTTTTCTTACTCTCACCGGCCGGACGTTCAACAGAGCAGCTTATCGCATCTCCGTCCTCATTATAGCCAAATACATTTTCTTCAAAGCTGTACAAAACAGGTGCAAGCTCCAATTCGCTGAACTTGCCGGTCATTTCTTTTAATGATTCTAATGTATAAACATATTTCCTCTTTTTCTCTGCAAGTGCCTCTGTCATCTTTTCAATGCTCAGGGCGTCAAACGAGCGCAGTCCTTTTGGCTCCGTGTTATTGTCGAAAATTGTCCCGTCGTATACGCAGGCAAGAATATAACACGCAATTCGCAGCGAATCCAGTGTTCTGGCCGCTTTATTGTCAGCTTCCGCTTCATTATCCAAAGGGCAAAATATCGTATTAATCCTTGTCCCGTTTTTCGATTTTTGATTATTTTTTACCGCCGTTCTCACAAACTCCAAATACGCTTCATGTTTTCTTTCCTGATCGCATGATGTCTCTGCCTCCCTGCAATAATTAGAAAACTCCTCTGCAAATAGTTCTGCAGCACTGAAGTACTCTGCATTTTTTTTACAGGATTCAGCGGGAACTTCACTCGTTTTTTCTTCATCATTATGTTCGGATAAAGCCATATCATCGTGAAGTTCACGAAGCTCCTCGTCTGACGGAAAACCTATCAGGCGGCGCAGCGGGCCAATAACCAAATTATTCTCATAAGGTGAGCTTATATCAGCCCCGCGAATTCTTTGCTCTTCTGTACCGAACATTATCAGGATTTCTTTCGGGCTGCGGCTGCGGCATTCCAAAGCGTTGATTACTGTGTTTCTCATAATTCGGCAGTACACAATGCTCAACGCCTCCATATACCCTTTGTAACTGTTTGCCATCGCATCTTGTTCGAGTGCTTCTTTTTGCATTGTCGAAAGGTCAATATATATAATCAAGTTGAACTGTCCGTTCATATCATACATATCCATCATTTCGCTCATTTTTTCAACGTATGCCAAATAACCTTTCTGCTTGTCCGGCCAATCCTCAATGCGGCACTTCATGGCAACAAGCGTTCTGTTATCGTAATTAATATCAAACAGAATCTTTCCCTCGTCAACATTCTTGTCGGATGTATTGATAAAAAATGTATGCATAGCTAAGTTCCCTTAATCACAATTCCCCGGCGGCACCTAATGCGCCGCCGGGAGTTTTACCGCTGTTGAGTTGCTGTTCGACCGTTACAGACCGAGTTCCGCAAATTTTTCTTTCCACTCTCTGAACAAGTTGTCTTTTTCTTTGTCAGACGTGGCCGCATCGTAGAACGCTTTGCAAATCATGTACTTTGTTTTTTCAGCACGTTTCGCATCAGTGTCTAAGCCGAACCTTGATCCGATCTCTTCAGCTATCCGATCGATCGCTCCGACCATAGAAGCTGCAATATCAAAATCTCTGTTCAGGCCGTTGTAATACAGCAGCACTGTATCCACCGGGTTAAGCCCGCAATCGTTATTTTTCAGTGCTTTGAATACCGTTGTGTCTTCATAGCTGTCCTTACCGTTGACATCCGCAACATACTTCCCTTCAAGCTCCGGAACCACGATATCTTTGAAGTACAAATCAGCATTCAATGCGGCGATCAGCCTGTAAATCGCTTTTCTGTCGACTCCGCGTCCTCCATGCATTATCACGACATCCTCATCAATGCTCATACGCCGGCCGTTGTCTACGCGATGCCGCAAACAGAAGTTGCCGTCCGCATTCACCCTGATCTTTCCGTATGCAAGCGCAAGCCACACGCCGCGGAAGAATCTTTCTTTGCTTTCAGCATTCTTTTCCGGAGTAACGTAAGGCAAAATGCGATGCCACCTCTTATCAAGATGCGGGCTTGACACATATGCGTTTTCTTCTTCACCGCCTGCCGCTCGGCGCACCATTTTGGTGATTATATTCTTGTAGCTTTCGTAGTAAACTCCTCCGTTAATCTCATTTAACTTCGGAATGTATTTCGCTTCAAGACCATAGACCGCTCTGTAGCAATGCAGCTCGTTTATCGGATATGCGTCATTCTGCTCGGTTCCGGCATTGATGCCCAAGGTTGCCCCAATTTCCGAATACCGCTCTGACACTATCGGATTAAATCCCCAGAAAGTGTTTGTTCTCGTTGTTATTGTACCGTCATTAATATCCGCAGGCTCAATGTCGCTGATAAGCATCGGCGCAGCCATTGCATATAACTTATCCGTACACTGCTTGAAAGCCTGCCTGCTTGCCAACGTTCTGTCGAAGCGATTTGACTCTTCACCTTCTTCGAAGTTCACACTCCTCAGCGACTCACGTTCAATCTGCTCTGCATCCGTATGCGCAGCATTCTCTGCATCCCATTGTTTGCTTATTGCAGTATAGATGTCCATATTGACTATCTCTCGATTGTTCGGATCGCTGTCAATTCTTTTTCGGAAAGTTCTTACCGAATCCATCATAAACTTCTCAGCGATGCCTCGATTTGCATATGGTTTATTCTCCGACACGGACGGACGCTGCTCCGCACAAAGTCTTCCATAAGCTGTTTCGATCACGCTTCGGCTTATTTCGTCCGCTCTGTCCGCAGTCAGGTCGAGCTCTTTGTAAATTGATTCTTTGTCCCTTGCGCTGCTGAAAACATAATACGTGTTTCCGATAGTTCCGCTCGTTGCTTTTATATTGTTATCCAGTTCATCGTAGAGCTTTTCCTGAATATCCGGCAGCCTTTTGAAAAAGGCTTCGAGTTGAGTCAGCAGTGCATTCACACGCTCTATCAGCTTTTCATATACGCGTACTTTAAGAAGCTCCGTTTCGTATTTTTTACAAAGTTCAATCTTTGTATTAATAAACTCAGCATATTGCTTTTCATACATGTCAAGGAATCGCGCCGGCCGCTGAAACCGCGTCTTGCTGTTCAGCAATTCCGCGGGCGTTGTTTCCGTCTTGTGGGGGGTCCTCCTGTTATCAAGCATTGTTCCGGGTTCCCCGCCCGTATCAGCATCGATCCTTTGCGTTTCAAGAGGTGTTGCCTTTATTTCGTTCCTCATTTTTTCAACAATTCGGCAGAGGATGTATCTCAACGCAACCGGGTGAATAAAAACACGCTTTCCTTCATCGTTCAGCTTTGTTGCAAGGCCGAATATGGAACAAGCGTTGCCGGAATTCACATCACCCATGCTCAGCGGGAACGCTGCATTTACAATGCTTTCCGCATATTCATTAACCTTGTCCTCGAAGATATCGACTGCCTCGCGCATACCGTCTTCGTCCAATGTAATAAGTTCTTCAAGTTGAGATTCGTCATGATCTTCGCTCACAAAAGCATTTACATCACGCTTAAACGGCTCTAAGCCATTGTGTTCCGTCACAGCTTCCGCAATTTTGTCATTTTTTAGTTTCTTAAGGAAATCATCAACCTTATCGGAATACTGAACAATTACCTTTCCGTCCGGTCGGGTTTGTTTGGTTTCATTTTTTACATCTCGTCCAACGTTCAAGAAAAATCTGTCTTTTCCGTATTCTTCCGCACGCCTTGATGTCGCTTCATCGAAGAGTTTTATATACTCGGCACGCGGATCAAAGTTTTCAGCCTGATATATTCCGTCCCTTTCTCTTGCCCTGATCTCATCTCTTTTTGCGGCAATCTCGCTGTCGATCCTGTTCCATCCGTTTTTGATGGAATCCTGCGCTGCGCGAATTGCGCAAAAAGTTTTCACACTGTCAACCGGGTATTCCGCCTTTGCAGAGCCGCATGCGCCAAACAGCGGCTCGGGATTTTCATTGAACGCAGAGAAAGAATTGTCTTCTTCAGTATACATGTTCCCTGCCATTGGCGAATAAAGCTGCATGTATACAAGTTGAGCTACCATTTGCTCGTATTCGGCAATATCGCTTGCACCTACACCTTTGGCGTTCCTGCTGTCAATAAAGAAGCAATAATCAAAGACAGGTTTACCTCTGTTTGCATCACTCTCGCTGTCGAAAAGCCCCTCCAACTCGATTTTCTCATTTAAAGCTATCGGAAGATTTCCCTTTATCCTGGTTATAGCATTCAGCTCCCGTATCGCTGCGTACGCGTTTGCATAATGCCTGATCCTTGTGGCTGATGTTTCCCGAATATGTTTTACCGTATCAATAAAAATGTCGGGAAGCAGGAAAATGCCGCGGATGACCACATTGCTCTGCGCAAGATGTTTGCGAAGCCATAATGCGGTTTGAATAAACATACCGGAGCCGGTCCCACCGGAAAGTGAGGATACTATCATGATCCTGATGACAGTATTCATGTTATTTTTCAACACTCGGTTGATAAGTTCACCCAGTTCTCCGTTCATGTTGGTTTCAAGGTAATCGAAAAATGCAATTCGCGATTTTACACGCACTTCGGAGCAGCCGTCAAGCATGCTTTGCTCTCTGAATGTGGGTGAATCCGGACTCCACTCAGCAATCTTTCGATTACTGTACTGAGCAAAATACTGTTTAATTTTCTGCGGTTTGCTGATCGGAAAAACAGGGATTTGCGTTCCGCTTTTCGTTATGAGCTCATAGTCGTTTTTGTCCGAATCAAGCACCGCGCAGCAGATCCGTCCCAAATTATCATTGAACATTTTTCCGTTCTTTGTGAGCAGCTTTGTAACATTGTTGACGACACGGCTTCCCGTTCCGCCAAGGCCTATCAGCAGAGATTGTTGTTCCATTTTGTTTCCTCCCGGTTTAATTTGTATAAAGAATTATCTTTGCCTTAACTATTCTTTCGACTTCGTCAATCTTGCTTACCTGCGTCGGAATCACCAAGTACCTTGGATACCTGTTGACTGATGCTGCCAATCGTTTTGCACTCGGGTCCATCACCTTTGTCAACATCGACAATTCCTCCACCATAATATAGTGATATCTTGCAATGTAGTCTTTTAATGAATCCGCATCAGGAACCTGAACAGTGCAGTCTTCCGGCTTGATTTCGCATTTGTACCACGGCATCATCATTTCGCAGCTTATTATGTTTCCGTAATCCGCGCGGAATGCCACACCCAAAACCTTAATAACCTCGGCTTTCCTCTTGAATTTCCACAAGTACTTTAATCTATTGTACTTTTTCAATTTTATCGATTTAAAATTTTGAATTCGGTGGGAGCCGCTGCTGTTTATGTAAATCACATCCCCCACATACAGCTGTGCTTTCTTTGCGAAACGCGGTTTTGTCGCGACAAGGATAACCCACGTCGTCAGTGTCGCTGCGGCCGCAGTTTCAATAAGAAGCGGCAAATAAACATTCAGCAGGCGGAACTTCAGCGGAGCATCCTTTATTGCAATTTCGGAATCCGCTTCTCCCCACGGAGATGAAAGGTGAATATTCATCGTTCCGTGCGGAAGTTTGAACAGGTATTTTACCCAGTAAATCCACCAATCGGCAAAGCCTATATCCATAGCTGCATTCTCCGTCGGAATGCAGACAATTGTTCCATCCGCTTCCGTTGAAACGGAAAGCTCAATCGATTTGAACCGCTTATCCACAGTCACGCTGCATTTGCCGTCAACTTCGGTTTTCGGAAGGCGCTGTCCGTCCTTGGTGATATAAAATGATGCGCCGATCTGATTTCCGAAGAATTCTGTTTTAATAATGCTTTCCGTTTGCGGAATCGCAATTACCTTATAATCCGAAATCACAACCGTATACATGTGGGCTGCTGCCGCACCTGTTTTCAGTGTGCAGGTTACCGTAACATCCATGCTTCCTTCCGCATTTGGCTCAACATTTGCATTATTCGGCGTGAATTTGATTCTTCCGTCGTTAAGGTACTCAATCGTGCCGCTGTTTCCGGCGGGCGAAACGTCAATAACCGGATTCAGCTTTTTAATCCTCCCAGGATCGGTGACCTGAACACCGTCCTCGTAAATTGTAAACACAATTGACAGATCCTTATTGCTGAAAATCTCGTTCAGTCTCACGCTTTGAGCCGTTCCGCCGTAATCTGCAGACAGAGTAAAGCTTCCGTCCGGTTCGGCAGGCGTAAATTCAAAGTTCAACTTTATCGGGTTAAATCCGGGAATGCTTATCGTTGCTGTGAGTTCGGTGTCACTTTTTCCGAGTTTGTATTTGTCAATAGTCATGGTCGAGTCGGTCGACTCCGCCTTCACCGTGCCGTCTTCGGCAATGCTGATTCGGTAGCTTGTGTCCGGCGGCAGCAGTGATGAATCGATCTCGTTATCCGTTCCCATTTCATAGATCCTGCACGAAATCGTTATTTCATCGCCCTCCGAAAGATTGTCAAGCTCGCTGTAATCCGTAATCTCACGTCCGTTCACAAAAACTCTCATTCGAATTTCAAGTGCGGGTTCGAACAGAATAACCAGATCGTCAACATTCACCTTTTCATCAAATGTAATTTCATATGTGCCGGCAGGCATCGTTTTGGCTGAATCTCCGATCATGAAAATTCCGCCGTGAAGGTTGCTGCAGTCCGGGAAACTGACTCGAACTTCCCTGCTCACGTCGGCGGACAGCTCGTTGTTCATCACGGTTTTTACAGGCTTTGCATCCGTCTGTTGAAGGAGCATAACAATGTTCAGCAGCGGTATTGCAGACTCAACCCGAATGGTTGTATCGTTAACTTGAGTTATATCACTGCTTGAAAGACGTGTTCTTCCGGAGATTCTGTCCGCCATTGCGGACATAGTCGTCATTATTCCTTCCGCATCCTCTGCGTGATATGTAAATATGCCCTTGTCCGTCTTTTCTGTCGGAGAAACAGCTCCGTCACCGATGCTGAGAAAAGTCACCTGCGGGTTCGTGCCGTTCGGCATTGTCTTCTTTGTAAAATCGGCAAGATTGGTATCAAGCATATTCACTGCCCGGTCTTCATACATGCCGTTCATCTCGTTAAAATAGCCATCGGTAATAATAACAAGCCAATACTGTGTGTTCGGATTCGAATCCTTCGTTTTTTCGAGCTTGTGCATCGCTGTGTCAACGGCATCATACGGGGTAGAGCCGCTGTCCTGGTGGCTGCGTATGGAATCCACGGAGCCCTGAATGCCTCCGGAGGACAGATCCGCACTGTAGGGCTTGTACAGCGGGTTGTACAGAACCCCGCTCATATATGTGATAAAAAGCTGATCCTCGCTGTTCATCATGCCGCAGAAGGTCTGCATGGCATAATTTGCATAAGCCCAGTCTTGACCGCCCATGCTTGCGGAATCATCGTAAACAACCGAAACGATTTTTCGAACATAAAGCGACTCCGCAAAAACGACCGATGCTGCGACGCCGAATAAAATGCCGCAGATCAGTAAAGCCGCCGTCAATAATGATACTATCCTTTTTATCATTCTTCCTCCGAAAGTCTTCCTTCGCAGCGCCAGGCGCTGCACAACTTGTTTTATTTGTTACTCTTCATCCGGCAATTTGACAAACGCTGTAATATTCACAATGCCCTTGGCAAGAGCAAACAGTTTTTCGTTAACCATTCAACTTCCAAACAATGAGTTCACAGCCGCAACAGCCGGCGCGAACTCAACCCTTCTTTCAACGGGAACAATGCAGGGCAATTGCGAGTGGATCACCATAAGCTCAAAGTCTTTTAAAAAATCAATTGTTGCGGGAATCACAAGATCATTGCCCTTGAATCGGCATGAAACGCTCAATTCTTCGTCATCCCTTTGACAGGAAATGCCGCATTTGTCAAGTGCGCCGCAAAACTTGTTAAACACTCTCCGTGCGTTTCCCGTGTTATCGTGCATGGTATGTTCTCCTTTGCATAAAATCTCGGCAGGGCATTCCCCTGCTCCAAAGGATTAAAATGATGAATTCACCTCGGCGCGTTCCGCCGAAAAGCAATCCCCAAAGGGTCAAACAGCAATACTTTTTTGTTGATTTGTGAAGATTATGTGACAGTATATCTGCATCTTCGTTCACAGTATACAGCATTCGCCAACATTTGTCAATTGTTTTGTGACTGATGAATTGCGCTTCCGGAGAGTGCACCCCTCCGGAAGCGTTTCTTCCCCCGCTCTTGTTCCCCGCGGGTCAAATTCGGCTTATTCTTCGTCGTCCGTTTCGCCGCACGGCTTCAACTCATCCGATTTTGCAAGGATTCTCTCCGTCTCACGCCGCGTTTTTTCCATTTCTTTGACGGCTTTATCTGTGCTTTTAAGCAATCTGATCAGCCTTCTCATCTTGCGATACGCTCTGATTTCCTCACGCAGCCGTGCAAAAAATCCGGGTTTCTTCTGTTCCGTATTCTCTCCTCCTTCTTCACTGCATTGATTTAATCGGTTTTGAGCAAGCTCTCTTCTTTCCGCATACAATACATATCCCGTTTGTTTGTAAAGCTCCTCCCAAATCGCGGCAGCGCTGCGCAGCATCGCTTTTTGTTCGGGCGAAAGCTTTCCGTCCGCGCTGCATGTCCCGCACTTGAAAAGAGAAACGGCAAGATCGTCCTTCAGCATCGGAACTCCCGGAAAGTTTTCCGCAAGCCTTTCCCTGATTTCAAGATCCTTTGAATAATACACTTCCGCAGCGTTATAATCATTCCGTGCTTCCGCAATATCGCCGAGTCTGTTATACGAATTGCTCAGGTCGCGCTGCATTTGCGGGTCATCCGGGTACTTTTCCGCAAGCCTTTTGCTGATTGCAAGCGCCTTTGCATAATACCCTTCCGCCGCATTATAATCGTTCAAGGCTTTCGCAATATCGCCGAGTTTATTATACGAAATGCTCAGGCCGCGCTGCATTTGCGGGTCATCCGGGTACTTTTCCGCAAACTCTTCCGCAATTTTCAGCGCTGCATTTGCAGCGACCTCCGCCGCAGAATAATCAAGCATGTCCCCCAGCGCATCACAGGCATAAATATTGCCCCAAACGGCTTCGTGCGCCTGCTCCGGATCACCGCTTTTTTCGCATTTCTCCTTAAATATTCGCGCATATTCAAGACAGAGCTCCGCCGCTCTTTCATGCTGCCGGTCGTCCGCACAGGCTTTTGCGAGTTTTTTCAGTGCGGAGGTGTATTCCGAAGAATCCGTGAGCTGTTCGTATTCCTTCTTCATTCCCGCACTGCGCAGCAGGCGTGAAGCATTTGCAAGCTCATATGTATCCATTTCGTCCGCGCCCTGTTCAAAGGCTTTGAAGCAGGCGGCGGCAAGGCTCCGTATGCCATCCTCCTGCGGCGCATAGAACGCAGCGGAAGCCTCGCCGTCGTTCAGCCAATCCGTGAAGGATTTGTGGAAAAGGCGGATGAAGCCGCCGCTGAGGTCGAGCATCGTCTCCAGCGGGCGCAGAAAATCCTCCAGCCGGGCGTTCGTCCAGCCCTGCATCTTTTGCAGCGTTTTGAGCGGGAGGGCATAGGGGGAGGCGGCGACCATTGAAAGCGGCTCGCGCACGAACGCATTGTATTTTTCGACACTGCCGGAAGCATCCGGTTCCCCGAATTTTCGCAGGAAGGTTTTGAGCAGCAAGGCGTTGAGCCCCTTCGGGAAGGTCATGCCTTCGAGCGGCTCCCCGTTTTCGAGCGACTCGCGCAGCTGCGGCAGGATCGTGAAGGCATAGTAGAAGATCCCGCTGCTTGCTTCAACAAGGCGGTTCATGAAAATATCGCGGCCGGGACGGTCCTTCAGCAGGTCTTCGAGGTTTTCTTCATAGTATTGACGGATATCGGCATCGTTCATTTCGGCATAATCGTCAAGATTCAGCTCCGTGCAGCTGAATTCGGCGGAAGGCGCCAGCTGCCGCCTGAGCATGCGTTCGGGTCTTGCGGTGATAAGTATGCGGATATAAGGTTTCAACTTGTCATGATAGCTGCGGATGAACCCGGCGAGCGCACCGCTCTTTGCTTCGTCCAATCCGTCAATGATGATGAGCTTTGCAGAGCGTTCACCGTCTATAACCCTGCTGAGCGGGGTTGCGATAAGGGTGTTAAACCTGTCGTGTCCCGTTTTGGTCAATGTGCTTTTATCTGTCAAAATATACATCAGCTGCCGGCGATAGTCCGGCAGTCTAAGGGCGATAAGGTAGGCAAGGCGATCGGTGATTTTGTCCGTTTGGCTGTATTCCTCGCTTCGGCTGTCGCAGGCAAGTGCAGCGATGACGTTCGGGTTTGCAAATTGGAAATGTGCCGAAAAAAGTGATTTGCCCGCGCCCGGGTCGGCATAAAGGGTCATAACGCGTGAACCGTTTTTGTCGTTCAGCCAAGTGTTGATTTTGCTCTCAAGCCAACCGCGCCCCGTCATTTTGAACTTCAGCAATTCGTCAATGCGGGTCATTTCGTCAACGGCGGAAATTCCGAGGGATTCCTTCAGTTTTTTCACTTCGTGATTGAAGCGCAGCGTTTCCGGATCTTTCAAAATGCCAATCAATTCGTCCGCAGCATCGTTCAGAAAGCGTTCGAATTCCGCTTCGCCTTCATCCCGCTTCTTTTTCCAATCCGAAAGGTCGATCCACTGCCGCTCGGTAAACTCTGCGGGAGGGTTCAGTGTGCGTTCGCCTTCAAGCAAAACGCAGCTTATGATCCCGCAGCGGCTGCCGACGGCAATTCCGAGTTCATCTCTGCAAACACCGGGGTCGCGCAACGCCTTTCGAGACATGAAACCCACAAAACGATCGCTTTCGACAATGCCGCCTGTTATGAGTTCGCGCCAATCCTTATTCCTCGGAATGGAATAGGTATCCAGCCAGATTTTGATTTTTCCGCCTGATTTTTCCTCAATGAGCTGTTTCAGCCTGTCAACAACGACTGCACCGTTTTCGAAACTCTCATCGTCATGCGCATAGCTGAAGAAAACATTAATTTCCTCCGTCATTTTTTCACGTTCATCGGAATCAAATGATTCGCCGCAAACCTGACATTCCCATATGTGATGAAATTTTCGATAAATGACATCTTCCGAACCACAGTTTATGCATTTCATATTGAAATCTCCTCTCGTTTATGCCGTAAGTAATTATTCGTGGATTATCAAACTGTTGACAAAGTGCGCACGCACTGTTTAAATACAGTTGTATTATAACAAAAAAAGGTGAAAATTCAAATGTTGTTAAAAATATATTTCTAAATTAATGTCCGCAGCCCGTCGATTGTCGGACTGCGGAGGGTTCAATGCGGATTCCGTCTTTGTTTTCGCAAGGCCGCATTACTCAATATGTTCTGCATCAAAACAGCTGCTTTCCTCACCCCAAGGCGACATCGAGCAGCATCATCAGTGCGAACCCGACGGCGGCACCGACGGTGCCGACATTGCTGTGTTCATCGGACCGGGACTCGGGGATGAGTTCTTCGACTACGACATAGATCATTGCGCCGGCGGCGAAAGCGAGAATATAGGGCAGCACGGGTGTTACGAGAGAGGTTACGAGGATGGTCAGTATTGCGCCGACCGGCTCGGCAGCGCCGGAGAGAGTTCCGCAGGCAAAGGCTTTGCCTTTCGGGGTTCCGCTTGCGGCGAGGGGGGCTGAAATTATTGCGCCTTCCGGAAAATTTTGAATTGCAATGCCGACAGCGAGAGCTATTGCGCCCGAAGCGCTTATTGCATTGTTTCCGTTAAGCATACCCGCAAGGACAATGCCGACGGCCATGCCTTCCGGAATGTTATGCAGCGTTACGGCGAACATCAGCATAAGTTTTTTTCCCATTGCGGAGGGGCGGCCTTCCGGGCGGGCGGAATCCGTATGCAGATGCGGAATCAGGCTGTCCAACAGCAGCATGAATCCGATGCCGATAAGAAAACCGACAACGGCGGGCAGCCATGCCGCAGTTTTGCCCGCAGCCTCCGCCATGTCTATTGACGGAATCAGCAGCGACCATACCGAAGCGGCGATCATAACGCCCGCCGCAAAACCGCGCAGAAGGTTTTGAAGCTTTGAATTCATTTCTTTCTTCAGAAAGAAGACTGTTGCGGAACCGAGCGTTGTTCCGAGAAACGGCAGAACTATGCCTATGATGACTTTTGTCATATTGCTCATTGTTTTATTTCCTTCCAGGCGGCATGCAGTGCATTCCCGCTGCAAAGCGGTGCGCATATGTATTAAAAAAAATCGCAGCAATTCCGCGTATTATAACATAATTCCCCGGCTGCGTGAACCCAAATGCCGCAAACGCGGTTCAATATAAAATCTATTCGTTTTTGAATGCAAATTTGACAACGAAACGCCGCCGGAGCAAAATTTTCTCCGTTCGGCGAAATTATGCAGACACTGCCTTTATCTGTACCTTTTTTTCATCACTTTGAGCGAAGTTGTCCGTTGTCCACTAATACAATATCATAGTATTTATGCATTGGAAATATTGACCTTAAAATTGTACCATCGGCTGCGGTTGTATTCAGGAGACAGTAAACCTTCTTACGGTAAAATCCGAAGTCGGTGTGCAGCCCTGCCGTATACGGCGCGTGAATCCGTATCAAAATACAATTGCACAACAAAAAAGCAAAGAAGGGAGACTGCATGCCATGTTGGGTGATAACATAAGGCTGCTGCGCAGCGTTCGCGGCATCAGCCAGGTTGAACTCGGAGAAAAACTTAATGTATCCAAACAGAGCATTTCAAACTGGGAAAACGGAAACATCCAGCCCTCGATCGAAATGCTTATGAAAATTGCGGATTTCTTCTCCGTATCAACGGATTTTCTGCTCGGACTGGACAATCGAACATCCATAATCGTTGACGGGCTGAGCACGGAGGAATTGTCACATATCCGTGTTATTATCGATGACCTTGTCGCGGCAAAGCGACGAATGGGGATTGAACAAAAAGACGATCGTCCGCTTGAATGACACCATGCGGAAAAGCCGGAACCAAACCCGCCGCCCTGCATTTTCGGGGCGGATGATGTTCCGGCTGTTTTAAAAAAGTTTTTTATCGTTCTTGTGCCGATACGGCGCAGCCGAACGAATTATGCATTTCCTTTTGCACCAACGGTCTCAAGATACTCTCTGCGGCCTTTTTCGTAAAGGTTGTTTCCCTCGCTGTCTATAACCGCAACCACGGGGAAGTTTTCGACCTCAAGCCTTCTGAGAGCCTCTGCGCCGAGATCTTCATATGCAATTATCTCCGCCTTTTTGATGCAGCTTGAAAGCAGCGCGCCTGCGCCTCCGATTGCGGCGAAATAGACCGCACCGTATTTTTTCATTGCATCGATGACCTCCGCATCCCGCTTGCCTTTGCCGATCATGCCCGTTTCGCCCTCGCGGATAAGCGTCGGCGAATACGCATCCATGCGGTAGCTTGTTGTCGGGCCTGCCGAACCTATGACCTGTCCGGGCTTTGCGGGAGTGGGGCCGACGTAATAAATCGTTGCGTTTTTAATATCAAAGGGGAGCGGCTCTCCGTTTTCAACAAGTTCGCAAAGCCGTTTGTGCGCCGCATCCCTCGCGGTGTATATAACGCCGGACAGCAGGAGCTGTTCGCCGCTTTTAATCGTACGCGCTTCCTCACGCGTTAACGGCAGGGTGATATGTCTTTCCATTTTTATGTTCCTCCCGACCTCAGATTATCGCGCTCTTATGCCTTGTAACATGACAATTGATGTTCACTGCAACGGGCAAGCCTGCAATATGCGTGGGCATAGCCTCGATATTGACCGCAAGCGCAGTGGTTTTTCCGCCGAAGCCCTGCGGCCCGATGCCGAGAGCATTGACCTTTTGAAGCATTTCATTTTCCAGCTCCGCATAAAACTCATCCGCATTGCGTTCGTCGGTGCTGCGCATCAATGCTTTTTTCGCAAGCAATGCTGCTTTGTCGAACGTTCCGCCGATGCCGACGCCGATAACGATCGGGGGACACGGATTGGGGCCCGCCTCTTCCGCCGTTTTAAGGATGAAATTCTTCACGCCTTCAATGCCGTCTGAGGGCTTGAGCATTGCAATGCGGCTCATGTTCTCGCTGCCGAAGCCTTTCGGTGCAACGGTAAGCTCGATTTTATCGCCCGGAACAAGCTCGATATAGAGCATTGCGGGCGTGTTGTCGCCCGTGTTGACTCTGCGCAGAGGGTCTTTAACAACGGATTTACGCAGATATCCGTCGCGATAGCCGCGGCGAACACCCTCGTTGACGGCCTCCGTAAGGTCGCCGTTGATATGGACATCCTGCCCGATCTTCAAAAACACACAGGCAACGCCCGTATCCTGGCAGATGGGTGCGCGGTTTTCATCCGCAATATTATAGTTTTCGATAATCTTATCGAGTATGCCCCGAGCCGTTGCCCACGGTTCGTTTGCCCTTGCATCCTCAATGCGCTTTCTGATATCGCAGGGGAGGCTGCAATTGGCGTCAATGCAAAGCTCCGCAACCTTATCGGTTATGAGCTGCGCGTTAATTTCCCGCATGGTTTATCTCCTTTATGCTGTATTTTTTTGAACACACCGGGTTTTAAATCTCCGCATTTTGTATTTCGAACGATTCGAACCGGCATTTATGTATTCTGTTTGTGCAGGCGAACGCGGCCGTTTTGTTTTGCCGCCCCGCTCGCCCGCAGCTTTTCAGTCAGTTTTCGGACCGCAATTCCGCTCAGTCCGCGACCTGCTTTATCGTGTCGATAACCGTTCCGTCGCGATAGATAACGTTTGCAACGATTCTGTCGCCGAGAGCGGGCTTTTTCGGCACGCCGCCCGTGCGTTCCGCCAGGGCTTTGAGCTCGTTTATGTCAACAAGTTTTATGCCTGCCTCACGCAGTCTGTCATGCAGTTCCGTGTTTTTCGGGTTCACGGCAACGCCCTTTTGAGTGACAAGCACGTCTATCGTGCTGCCCGGAGTGGATATGCAGTTCACCCTGTCCGTCACGATGGGGAGCCTTGCACGGGAAAGCGGCGCGATTATCATTGCAAGTTTTGCACCCGCCGCAGTATCGCTGTGTCCGCCCGAGCCGCCCATTATACTGCCGTTGGAATCCGTATGCACGTTGATATTAAAATCCGTGTCTATCTGCGTTGCGCCGAGAATCACAACATCAAGGCTGTCCGTCACCGCGCTTTTTGCACCGGGGGAAGCATAATGTGTTGCGGAAATCTCACGGTGACGCGGGTTGCTCCTTATGGATTCAACCGCCTTCAAATCGAAGCACTGAACATCCAGCAGGGATTCGAAGCAGCCCTCGTTGAGCATATCCACCATATAGCCCGTGATGCCGCCGAGGCCGAAGCTGCCGCGTATTTTTTCGGCAAGCATAACATCCTTAAGATATTTTGCCGCCGCAAGGGATGCTCCGCCCGCGCCCGTCTGGAACGAGAAGCCTTCCTTCAGCAAACCGGAAGCTTTTATAACGTCCACAGCCGTCATTGCCATCAGCAAACCGACGGGATCGCGGGTGATTTTTGTTGTTCCGGAAACGATTCCGTTCGGGTCACCGATGGACTCCACCGCAACGACCTGATCAACATCCGTCTCGGGAATCGACCATTCGATGAGAGGATAGGGATGCAGTTCGTCGGTGATAACAACAACATGCTTTGCACATTTTGCGTCCGGAATTGCATAGCCCAGCGAGCCGCAGGCGGATTTGCCGATTTTGCCCGTGCAATTGCCCATTGCATCCGAAGCAGGCGCGGCGATAAATGCAACATCGATCGGAGTTTTTCCGTTTTCAATATCGCAGGGTCTGCCGCCGTGCGTGCGGAATTGAACGGGGTTTTTCATTCCGCCGGCAGAAATGAATCTTCCGAGTTCCCGTGACATGTAGTCCGTTTGAAGCGTTGTTGCAACGCCGTTTTTGATATGTTCCTTAAGCGGACGGTGCGCATCAAAGAGTGAGCTTGCGTTCACCGTCAGATCGCCGATGCCGAGTTCCGCAATCGCCTCAAGCACCATGTTCAAAACATAGTCGCCGTTGCGCAGGTGGTGATGGAACGAAATTGTCATTCCGCTGCGGAGTCCGCTGTTGACAATTGCCTGTTTGACAGATTCGGTAAGCTTTGTTTTCATTGTTCGGCACCTCCGTCCAGTCCGAGTTGTTTTGCGATTTCAAGCGTTTGCCTTGCGCGCTCAACAATGGGCTTGTCTATCATTTTGCCGCGCAGCGAAACTGCGCCTTTGCCCTGTTCCTTGCCGATGCGAATCGCCTCGAACACAAGCTTTGCGTACTCAATATCCTTTGCGGACGGGCTGAACACTTCGTTTATCACGCGGACATGGCGCGGTGCAATCGCAGATTTGCCGCTGAAGCCGAGGCTTTTTGCATATTCCGCGTCGCGCACTATGCCCTCGTCATCGTTAACATCCGTGAACGGAGTGTCATAAACATCGATCCCGGCCGCACGGGCGGCGCAAACGAGCCGCGTGCGGGCATAGTTTATCTCGTTGCCCTGCTTTGTGCGCTTGCAGCGCAAATCCGCCGTCAGATCCTCACCGCCGAGGAATAATGCCGCAACGCGCGGGCAGGCCGAGGCTATATTGAATGCGTTTTCAACACCGAGAGCCGTTTCGATAAGCGGAATAAGTTTTACCGTTCCGACTTCCATGCCGCAGCGGCGTTCGATTCCCGCAATGTATTCATCAACAATGCGCATATCCTCCGCGCAGCTTGCCTTTGGGGGCATAATAAGGTCAGGCTTAAGAGGAATCACGGCCTCAAGATCGTCCTTCCAGTAATCGGTATCTATTGAATTTATGCGGACGGTGATCTCACAGCCGACAAAGCCCATATTCTTCATTGCACTGCGAACGAGCAGCCTTGCGGAATCCTTTTCATCCGGCGAGACTGCATCTTCCAGATCCAGAATGATACTGTCGGCACCGAGCGCATCGCCGTTTATGATCATGTTCGGCGTGTTGCCGGGCAAAAACAGCATACTTCTCCTCATTTTCCGTTTTCTCCTTTCGTGTCGGATGCGGCGCATAGGCAAATCATCCGAAGTTCGCAAAAACTCCGTACCGCTCCGCATACTCATACCATATTATAATACCCTGCGCGGTTTCTTTCAACTGCCGAACGGGATTTTTCAGCCGGATTTTGAAGAAAGCGGCGTTCGCCGCATATTTATTGTATTTAACGGCGTTTTGCCCGCAGGTATTTTATTCCGGCCGAAAACTGCCGTCGTCCTGCTCCGGTGCGCAGTTTTCTTTGAGCCCCTGCTCCGCAATTTATATTTTTCGTTTTGCCGGTCGGCGCGGGAAAGGGCTTCTGTTCCGAATGCGGCGGTGAACGGCAGCACAAGAGCCGCAGCCGCAGGAACACAGCCCGCTGACGGGCAAAAATTAAACAATACGGAAAAAAATGAAAAAGTTTTTTGCACTGATCGTAACTGCCGTGGCACTGCTTTCGGTCGCTGCTGCGCCGCTTGCAGGAGCTGCACCGTTTTTAACGGACACAAACGGGCTTCCCGCCGACGCGCGGAATGCGCTTAAACTGTATTGTGAAATTCCCGTTTGTTGGAGGGCTTCCCGCCGACGCGCGGAATGCGCAGACTCTTGACGAAGTACTGAACATTGAAGAAGGAAAGCTTACTTTCTTTAACGGAGATTCCGACAATGCACTCGACCGGTCCATTGACATCGATGCAGCAAAATCATCAAACCGCGACTCGGACAACTCAAAATCAAACGTCTCCACCACCGTTTTTGCGCAAGCAGGGCAGGTTCTCGAATTCAGCTATCGAGTTATGTCACAGCAGGACTGTGTCTTCCTGTTTTTTTCCAACGGTCAGGAAATTGTGCGTTGGTTCGGCATTATGGATTATTATGCTCCGCTTGAAAAATTCACCTTCCCTGCCGGCGAGGAAGCAGGCGGCTGCTTCGTTTATGACATGGCTTATGATTACGAACGGCAGCGCATGTTCGCAATGGCGACTCATTACTGCAGCGACTTTTGGCTTATCGAAGCGGACCGCCGCGACGGTTCTGTTACAACCATTGCCGAAATGAATGCCCTCGGCAAAAATGCATGGGGTTTCACAATCGATTCCGAAGGAAATGCCTACACGACTCCTGCAAGCGATACCGGTTCCTATGACCGGACGGATACAGGCAGATCGGCAAGCGTCAACCTCGAAACAGGCAGATGCACAATCATCGCCGATACCGGCATTCCGACCTGTTTCGCAAACACAATGAAATTCGACCACTGCAGCCAGTGCATTTACCGGTGCAACTCCCTGTCCAACAGGCTCTATATTCTCGATCATCATACCGGGGAAACCGAGTTTTGCGGAGGGCTTTACAACGGCGGTGATTATATGGCAATATTCCTGCCGAACGATCTTGAAGTTTCGGATCCCGATCAGCCGACGGAACCCACACCCGTGCCTCCCACAGACACTCCGGAACCCACTCCCGTGCCCGGAACCGGCACAAGCGTACGAGAGAATTTCTTCGCCGATGTGCCGGAACCCACTCCCGTACCCGGAACCGGCACAGTCGGCCTTATCGGTCTCAGTATTGCGGTTATTACCGCAGGAACAGGGATCATAACCCTTCGCAAAAAAGATGAATAACCACAGTCGAGGGGTTCTGCTTGTGAAAGTGCTCGATAAAGACATCTTATGGGCTTGGCGGAAGTTTGTTTTTTCGCTCTTATAACATATAAGAAGTCGGCGTGCTTGCATTCCGGCTTCTTTGTGTCTCCGCTGAATTAAAGCGTGCATCTTATGCAATCCGGCAGCGTTTCCGAAAAAAACCGTCAAAGTTTTTCTGAAAAAAACACTTCCGATTCATTTTTCCTCTTCCCTTTTGCGGGAAAGTTTGTTATAATGAATATATACGCAGTTTATACGCGGAATTTACTGCCGAACGGTGCGTATATAATCAAATTTTCCACATGGAGGATAAATACCATGAAAAAACTGCTTGCAATCATTCTTGCAGCACTGATGCTCGTTCCCATGCTTGCCGCATGTGACCGGGGCGGAACACAGGACGGCGACTACAAAGTCGCAATGATCACCGACTACGGCGACATCACCGACCAGTCTTTCAACCAGACCACCTATGAAGCCTGCAAGGAATACTGCGATGCAAACAAGATCGACTTCCAGTACTTCAAACCCGCAGGCGACTCCACCGAAGAGCGCGTTGCAAAAGTTGAAGAAGCCATCGACGGCGGCTACAACATCATCGTTATGCCCGGCTTTGCTTTTGCGGGAACGCTTTATCAGGTTCAGGACAAGGAAGAGTACAAGGATGTTAAGTTCATCGCTCTCGATGTTTCCGAATATGACCTTTTCGACTGCTTCTATAAGCATGACGAAAACGGCGCAAGAACCGGCCTCATCGACGAGAACAACAAGGAACACATCAGCGAGAACGTATACTGCGCAGTTTACAAAGAGGAACTCTGCGGCTATATGGCAGGTTATGCAGCGGTTAAGCTCGGTTATACCCACCTCGGCTTCCTCGGCGGCATGGCGGTTCCCGCTGTTATCCGCTACGGCTACGGTTTCGTTCAGGGCTGCAACGATGCAGGCAAAGAAATGAACGATGAAATCACCGTTGAATATGTTTACGGCAACAAGTTCTCGGGCACTCCCGAAATCACCGCTTATATGGACACCTGGTATCAGGAAAAGGGCGTTCAGGTTGTGTTCGCATGCGGCGGCGGCATCTACACCTCCGCAACCGAAGCCGCAAAGAAGGCAAACGGCAAGGTTATCGGCGTTGACACCGACCAGGCTGCAACCATCAACAAGCTCGGCACCGAAGGCATGACCGTTACCTCCGCAATGAAGGGTCTCGGCGCAACCGTCAAGGCAACCCTCAAGGACGTTATCGAAAACGGCAATTGGGCTAACTACGGCGGCAAGATCGCAACCCTCGGCCTCGTATCCGGCGACGACCCCGAACTTAACTACGTTCAGCTCCCCATGGAATCCACTCAGTGGGCGGACACCTTCACAAAGGACGACTATAAGGCTCTTGTAAAGAGCATGTTCGACGGCACCGTTAAGGTATCCGACGATACTTCCGCAATGCCCGCACACGGCATCATCGTAAACGAATACGACAACATTATGTAACAAATTGCAGCCGTCGTGAGCGGAATCCTTTCATCGATTCGGTTCACAGGTTTACGGCAGCATGAAACCCGGCCGGGCAGGCGAAAGCCTGTCCGGTTTTTTGGGTTTTTGCTTTTTCCCGCTTTCCTTTCACGTTCTTGTTTGTTTTTTGCATTGAATAAGTGCGCATAGTGTGATATACTTGAAAAAGCTCTGATTAAAATCTTTGCGGGAGGAGAACCTTTTTATGGAAAGCAGAAGCGGCGAAACAAATAATATTCAAAGCTCCGACGAAAATGTGTTTGGTTACTCAGCAGCCGATACAGCAAATGCGCTGCCGCAGAGCGATATGTCTCAAGACCCGGCAGGCGAACCGTTTCAACCGTCTGTTGAAGAAGCAAAGCCGAAAAAAACCGGCATTTTCAATAAAATCGGGCGAATGAGTCCCAAAAAGCGCGCCGTGCTTTTTGTTCGCTTATTTATCATAATTGTCTTTTCCGTGCTGTTCGCTGTGTACTGTGCCAAAAACAGCGCAAAGTTCAGTATTGACAGCCTTGCGGTTTCGGCAGTGTCGCTTGCCGTTTTTACCGCGGTGCTTATTGCGGCCGTTCCTCAGATCATCAAAGTTTTGAGCGGGGACGATGCTCAGCTTGCACCGTCCGGCGCCGAAAAGGCAAACGGAAAAACCTTCCTGAAAATCGTTCTTGCCGCATTCATTCTTCGTGCGGCACTGACAATATTCGGAATGATCGTTTTTTACTGTCTTAATCGTAATTTTCAGGGCAGTTTGCTCAGCCTTTGGCAAGCTGCGTGGACAAAAGTCAACACGGACGCCCCGCATTACTGCAGCATAGCCGAAAACTGGTATGCTGCAACAGGCAAAGACAGCGTGCTCATCGTGTTTTTTCCGATGCTGCCGCTGCTTATGCGCGGATTCAACCTGTTGACCCAAAGCAGCTTTGTTTCCGCACAAATAATCAACACGCTCGCCTCCTGCTCAACGGCAGGCATTCTGTATCTCACGCTTCGTCCTCTGCTCGGTGAAAAAAAAGCTCGCCTTGCACCCTTCATCTGGCTGATGCTGCCCGGTTCGATTTTTCTGAATTCGGGAATGACAGAGCCGCTGTTCATGCTTTTCACCGCACTTTGCTTCTATGCGCTGCAAAAAAAGAAATACCTTGCGGCGGGCATAGCCGCAGCATGCGCCGGATTCACACGTTCGCCGGGCGTGCTGCTTGCCGTTCCTCTTGTGCTTGAAGGCATCGGGCACTGCGTCCGCAGAGCCCGCAGCGGGAAAAAAATCGGGTCAACGATTGCGGAAATCGCGCTTTCGCTTGTTATATCGACCTTCGGCACGCTTGCCTATCTTTACATAAACAAGGTCGTCGCGGGCGATTGGTTTATGTTCTCCGTTTATCAAAAATCCAACTGGAGTCAGAGTCTCGGCCTTTTCTTTGATACGGCACGCTACATGTATCAAAGGGCAATCGGTGATTTGAAGGCTGTATTGAGTGCGGGAGCGTTTACCGGAACGAACATCACATCCGTGTTTGTGCTCTTCCTGCCGACGGTCGCACTGATTGTGCTGACTCCGCTGCTGATTCTTCGCCGCGCCCGCAAGCTTCCTGCCGCATACACGCTGCATTTTCTCGCCTATTTCGCGCTTACTATGGGCTGCACATGGCTGCTTTCCGCAATGCGCTATTTGAGCGTTGTGCCCGCGGTTATCGCTGCAATTGCAATGAGCTGCAAGTCAGAAGAAAGAACCGCTGCAATTTTTACAGTCTCGGCGATTGCATATGCCGGTTATACGGTCATGTATATGTGCGTATTGAGCGTGTTTTAAAACGGGCTGCGGAACCGATTGCCGCATTAATTTCATAATTTTCCGCGTTTTTCTTTAATTGTCCTGCTTCGGGACGGTTGAAAAAAAGTCCGTATTGGTATAAAATATGATATGGGCAAACCCGTTTGCGGAATCTGCCGCGTCTGCGATTTGCCCGCAAAATCAACTTTCGGCGGAAAAAATTTTGTTCGGATATATAAAGCCAAACATTCCGGAGCTTCGGGTTCGCGAAAAATCACGCTATGATGCATGGTACTGCGGGTTGTGCCGCCGCCTCGGGGCGCGGTACGGAACAGCAGCCCGTGCGCTGCTGAGCTTTGACTGCACCTTCCTTGCGCTGCTCGCTGCCTCCGTCAGCGGAGAAGATCCGCCTGAAGATTTGCTGCACTGCCCGTTCAAGCCCTTCGGCAAAAAGCGGGCAATGCTCGGTTCGCCTTCCGCCGCACTCGATTTTGCAGCCGATGTCTGCGTTATTTTATCCGAATTCAAGCTTTCGGACGATATTGCGGACGGAAAGCCGCTGCGAATTGCCGCAAAACTCCCCCTGCTCCGCGCATTCAAAAAAGCGCGTTTGCGTCGGCCGGAAGTTTATGCAGCGGTAAAAAAAAGTATGCGGGAGCTTGCCTCCGTTGAAGCACTCTATCGCGGCAGCCGGGCTTTTCCCCGCCGCAAAGCTGCGAAAAACGATTCGGCGGCGGAACTGCGTTCTCAAACGCTGCGTTCGCCGGATCTTCCCGCAAATATTTTCGGCGAAATGCTGCGCGATGTGCTTGCATCGGCACCCGTTCCGCAAAAGGAAATACCCGCGCTGAAGGAAACAGGTTTTTTTATCGGAAGGTTCATCTACCTTTGCGATGCATGGGACGATCGCGAAAGTGATAAAAAGCACTCGCTTTTCAACCCGTTCAATATCTGCGGCTGCACCCGCGATGATGCAGAATTTATTATTAATATCTCGATAAATTCTGCAATTTCGGCATATAATCTGTTGAGCACCGGCCGCGACAGGACGATTCTCGACAACATTCTGTTCCAGGGGCTTTTTGCCGTTTCCGATGCCGTTTTTGCAAAGGAAAAACGGCCGCTGCCGAACAACGGCATTCCGGCAGCGTACAAAGCCTGAAATTTTCTGTCTGTATATTAAGAAAGGACGAACTCGTGAACCCATATGAGGTGCTCGGCGTTTCGGAAACCGCCACCGATGAGCAGATCCGTTCCGCCTACATTAAATTAGTCAAAAAATATCATCCCGATCGCTATCGGGACAGCGACCTGCAGGACCTTGCAAACGAAAAGCTGAAGCAGGTCAACGAAGCGTATGACACAATAAACAACATGCGCAAAAACGGCGCCGCTTCCCAAAACACTTATTCCGGCAGCGGATTCGAAGGCTATTCGGGCAGCAGCTCCGGCACTTCCTCCGGCGGTTATTCCGGAAATTACAGCAACGGTTATTCCGGCAATTTTTCGGCTGAATTCGCGCGTGTGCGGCAATGCATAAACACAGGTTCTCTGTATGAAGCACAGGCAATGCTGGACGGCATACCGCTGCACAATGCGGAATGGCATTATCTTTACGGCATTGTCTGTTTCCGCGTCGGCGATTACTCATCCGCCCGCAATTATCTTGACATAGCCGTTTCAATGGAACCGCGCAGCGCAGAGTACCGCCGCGCAAGGGATTCCCTTAACGCACGCAGCACGCGGAGCTACCACACCTATGACAACGACAATACGGGAGCAGACATGAACACTGCATGCAACTGCTGTTCGACTTTGCTTTGTGCGGATTCCTGCTGCGAATGCATGGGCGGAGATTTGATTCGCTGCTGCTGATTTTCTGCTTTTTCGGCCGCTTTCGGGCTTTGCAATTGCTTTAAAAAGATGAAAAAACTTTCTGCAACAACAAAACTGACTCTTTCCGCCATGAGCACTGCGCTCAGCGTTGTGTTTCTTTATGCGGCATCCGTCATTCCGACGGCAAAGCTCGCGCTGTGTTTTTTGACATCGCTTATGCCTTGGATACCCCTCAGGGAGCGGGGCGGGTTTGTCTACGCCCTGCTGAGCTATGCGGCAACGGGTGCGATATCCTTTTTTCTCATTCCGAACAAGTTGTATTTTGCGGTGTATATCCTGTTTTTCGGCTGTTACGGAATGATTAAACTCGGCATCGACAGCGTTATCCGCGACAAGCTTGTTGCCTTTGCCGCAAAGCTTATTCTTTGCAACGGCCTTGCTGCACTTGTGATATTCGGCGCAGGCAAACTGTTCAGTCTTGACATAATCGCTCAGCTGCCGAATTATCCGTTGTACATTATTATTCCTGCGATTGAGATTTTCTTTATCGCATATGAACTTATTTTCACGCTTTGCGTACGCGTTTTTGATGACAGGCTCCGCAACGTTATCATAACCCGCCGCTGAATCGCCCGACACCGTTTAAACTTAACCCGCAAAAGGAGAAAAACAATGAAAAAACCCTTCCGCAACGTTATATTATTTGCACTTGCACTTTGCTTCGTGTCTGCTGCGCTGAGCCTTTGCGCCTGCAAAAAAACTCCGCAGACGATCGAAACCGACTATTGCGCCTATTCCGAAATTCCTGCCGATTACACACCCGAGCAGGCTGAGGAGGACGGCTGCCTTGTTGTTTACCAAAGCCAAGGAACAATCAAAAACGCATCCGTCATGACCGACTTTGCAAAAACAACAAAAAAAGGCAACCCTGCACTTCTGCGCGTTGCAACTTACTATGAAAAAGTTGTCACCGGCGGTGATCCGGAGCTTGTAATTGTCGATATTGAATACAAGGACGGCGTTTATCGCACGCATTACGAACAGACAAACGAGGACGGCACAAAAGAGGCATTCGACGACGAATACAAATATCTTATCGCCATTGACCGCGTAAGAGGCACTTCAACGCAGATTTTCAGCTCCGGCTATATGCTCACAAACGATGAGGATGTTACCTATGCCGACTATGCGTCAAGCTTGTCACGCGATCCCTCCGAATGGATCGATGCCTATGTCATCTACCTTCTGACCGCAGTTATGTAAGGTTCAACTGAATTAAAAAACTTTGAAAGGGGTGAATCGAATGCATTTGCAGGAATCCGGCGAAATGTATCTTGAAACCATTCTTGTGCTTTCCCGCAGGTTGAACAAGGTTCGCAGCGTTGACGTTGCGGAAGAAATGGGCTATTCGAAGCCCAGCGTCAGCCGCGCCGTCGGCATATTGAAGAAAAACGGCTATATCATCATGGATGGTTCCGGACATCTTTATCTCACGGATGAAGGGCGTTCGGTCGCCGAAAAAACATTCGAACGTCACCGCGTTTTAACAAAAGTATTCACAAAGCTCGGTGTTTCCGCCGGAATTGCCGCAGAGGATGCCTGCAAAATCGAGCATGTTATTTCCGATGAAACCTTTGAGGCAATAAAACGCTTTGCCGCCGAACACAGCGATTGACTTTTCGCTTTCGGCGCCGCGCCCGACAAATAACCCTTCCGCCGAACGTTGACGGAAGGGTTTTGTTTGCATTTGTTCACTTTGTTTCGGCATGATCCTGTTCCGGCAAAAACTCCGCCGGCTCGAACTGCCGCAAATCCAGCCGATAGGAAAACCCTTTTTCCGTCGGCCTATACGGCACGAATCCAACCGACTCAAAGCAGCGTTTCGAGCCGATGTTCCACGAATGAATCTCCTGAACGAAAAGCTCCGAAATGCCGTTCCGCTTCGCCCTTGCCGCAAGAAAGCTTACAACAGCCCTGCCTATGCCGCGCCCGCGATATTCTGCCGCGCCGATAACAATCGGCATATCCTGCGCGGAAAACGTAACATCTCCGACCGGGCGAAACTCACCGTTTTCCTTTGCTTCAATAAAATACAGCTCGCCGTGAACGTTCAAATAATCATACATTCTGTGCAGTTTTTCCGAAGTATACGGTTCACGAACGCCGTCAACAAGGAACACGAGTTCCGGGTCCGAATACCATTCAAGTGCAAAATCGCATTCGCCCGCGTACCTCCGCAGTCTGAGTTCGGGCGTTATATCAAGAATTCGTTCATCCGCACCGCTTTGCATCATTTTCAATCCCTCCTTTTCGTCTTTCTCTGTTTCATTATACATTCGCCGCCCCGCAAAAGCAAGCAAATCGGGCGAACAGCTTTTGCCGTCCGCCCGAAAAGTTCATGCTTGATTGCCCTTTTTCAGTTTAAGTCCGCTGTCTGCGGTTTAATTCTCATCATGAACAAACATTCGATCCTTGATATGAATCTCGGCAATGTTGTTTCCGTCGCTGTCAATGCAGCGGAAAACAAGCCTCACAAGCGGTGTTCCCGTTTCGGATGCAATCTCGTCCGCATATCGCTGAAGTGCCTCTGTGATATCGGCCTGACTGTATTTGCTTTCGAACTCCTGACTGTCAACGGCCTTGTTGTATTTGAATTCAAACACAATATCGCTCTCTTCGGCATGGCATCCGTTCCACTTTGCATCCTCCATAAACATGCTTAATTCCGCATTCAACCGCTCCGCATTCTCGCTGCAATATTTCGCGGCGGCTTTTACCGCATATTCGGCTTCGTCCGTGTCATCGATAATTGTAATCGTGCCGGCGGAGGATTTATAGTTTTTGTCAATTATGTGGTCATACAGCACATTATCGTCATTATCGATGAATCTGATAATCAGCCTTACGCTGTCGTCCCCAACGGTTTCCGTAAGGTTCTTGAACAGGGTATTGTTGTACAGATCATCGGTGCGAGCGTATTCCTCCCAAATCTCCTGCGTCCACATGGAAGCCACTTCCATGCGAATGTTGTCGCCGGGCATAACCATAAATCTCCTGCGTCCACATGGAAGCCACAGACGAATCGAACGGCCTAACATAAACAAGGTCGCGCCCCTCCGCTTTGTAGCATTCAATTGTTGTTTCATCATATTCCAAGCCCGTCGGCAATGTTTCAATGCTTTCGGAGAGGTCCTTATTCATAAGCTCGGCGTATTCGCTTACCTTTTTTGCAATCGGGTCTTCGTTTTTTTCGGCAGAGTCCCTGCAGGCGCAGATTGAAACCGCAAGGAGCAAAATCAAAATCGCTGAAATAATCCTTTTCATGTTTTTCATGTTTGTTATCATCGCTTTCGCAGTGTCGAAAGCTTCCTTTCTTTCTTTTTTGCGGAGGGTTGTTTTGTAAATTGTTTCGCTGAATCTTTCAAAATAAATCGGCACGGAAGCAAACTCTTTTTTAATTGCGCCTGCCTCCGTGCCGAAAGTTCAACCGGGTTAATATTGCATTCCGCTGTAACGTATCAGCCGTTATCGCCGGGAACAATAACGGGAATGTCCTCTCCGACGGAGTCGTCGGGTTCGGCATTCATGAATTCCTCATAAGAAACAGCGACAAGCTCCGTTTCTTCGGAATCGCCCTCTTCAAGGAAATATGCCTCAGTGACAATGACACTTGTTGCGGTTGAAATCAATTCAAGGAATTCATCGTCAAAGCAGTCAAGGAAATCGGAACCGCCGGATTCCTGAATGCGCATGATGCCGAGTTCGCGGGCGGAAATGTTCGGATCGTCAACAGGGGTGAAGGTGATTTCTCGGCACACAGCGTACGGATTATAATCCGGATCTGAAGCATCGAGAGCTACGGGCTGAAGTTCGAAGTTCGGCTCTTGGCCGGGTTCTGCGGCGGCGTTCGACTTTGTGCCGAATCCTACACACAGCAGCATTGCTGCCATCATAACGAAACATATGATTCTCTTCATGAAAATCTCCTCTAAAATTTATTTTTTGTGATCACATCTGATACTATACAGCAAATATTGACATCCGTCAAGTATCATATCGCGTCAATCAATAATATATTTTAAATGCTTTTTAGTCTTTCATCCAAAATAAAAATAAAAGAATCGGACATACGGCTTTCACCGCCTGCCCGATTCTTCTTTTGCCCGATGTTTTATTCAATCGAACATGCCCGCGTCGGTTTATTGCGCCTAATCCGAATAATCGATAATCATATTCGAATTATTTGCACCAATCGGAATTGATTGAACCCGTTGGCCTTCGCTGTCCAAAAACATCAGGACAACGCCTGTATATGTGATTTCCGATGCATCGGCAATCTCCTGAGCGATCGGCCGGAACTCGGCAATGATGTTTTCCGTATCCGGAGCAAACCTCTGCTGAAACTCAGGATCGGATATTTTCTCGTCAAATCTGAACTCGATCACAAGAGCCGAATCGTTAACATAGCAGGCGGAGCATTCGGCGCCGCTGAAACAGTTTTTGTATTTTTCAATGATTTTTTCGCCGTTTTCCCTGCAATACTTATCGAGATGCGATTTCAGCACCTCTTGTTCGCTCGGAAACTGTTTTTCACAGCCGAAAGCAAAAACCGCAGCAAGAACCACCAAAACCGCCAACGCAATAAAAAGCAGCCTCTTTTTCATCATAAACCTCCCAATATCAACATTTTTGTGTTGTCACATTTGATATTATACCGAAAACATTTACATCCGTCAAGCCTTATTGAGTGTAAATTTTTCATTAATTTACCGTTTCGGAAAAAAGCTGCAAATTTGCACTTGTTTGTGAATATAAAAAAGGGTATAATGCAGACTGTGCAATGCGCAGTGCGCAGCCGCAAAAACAAAAAACAAAGGAGCATCTATGGGTCTTCTGGAAATCGCACGCGATTTTGCCGTCGCGAACTGGGACAACGCCATTATGTGGGTTATCGGCGGAATCCTTATTTATCTTGCAATCAAAAAGGATATGGAGCCCACTCTTCTTTTGCCGATGGGATTCGGCGCGATCATCGTGAACCTGCCGGGTTCCGCAATTGCGGCGGACGGCGGAATCATCCGCATTCTTTACGACTGCGGCATTGCAAACGAGTTTTTCCCGCTGGTGCTTTTCATCGGCATCGGTGCAATGATTGACTTCGGTCCCGTGCTGACCAACCCGAAACTTATGCTTTTCGGTGCGGCGGCGCAGTTCGGCATCTTTTTCACGCTCTGCATGGCAACCCTCTGCGGGTTCGGTCCGATGGAATCCGCTTCCATTGCGATAATCGGCGCGGCGGACGGCCCGACAAGCATTGTTGTTGCAAACCACCTTGGCATCAGCGCAAACAACCCGGGGCTTTTCAGTGCGATCGTTGTTGCGGCGTATTCCTATATGGCTCTTGTTCCGATTATCCAGCGGCCGGTAATAAAACTTATCACAACCAAGCACGAACGGCTTATCCGCATGGAATACGAACAGCGGGATGTTTCAAAGCTGACCCGAATTCTGTTCCCGATCGTTATCACATTTATTGTCGGCATCGTTGCGCCGGGCGGTCTGCCGCTCATTGCCTGCCTGATGTTCGGAAATCTGCTTCGCGAATGCGGCGTTCTGAATGCACTTTCCGAAACGGCTCAGAAGGTGCTTGCAAACCTTATCACTCTCTTCCTCGGGCTTTCCATTGCAGCCACGATGAGCGCGGACAAATTCCTGCGCCCGCAGACGCTGCTTGTTCTGGGGCTTGGCCTTGTTGCATTCGTGTTTGACACGGTCGGCGGCGTTTTCTTTGCAAAATTCATCAATCTGTTTGCAAAGAAAAAGATAAATCCCATGATCGGTGCAGCGGGCATTTCCGCTTTTCCGATGTCTTCAAGGGTTGTTCACAAGCTTGGTCAGGAAGAGGATAATCAGAATTTTCTGCTTATGCACGCTGTCGGCGCAAATGTTTCCGGTCAGATTGCGTCCGTCATTGCGGGCGGCTTGATTCTCAGCATTTTCGGTTCAATGCTCGGTTGACGGAAAGGAGCGAATATTATGATGTTATTCAGTGCAAATTCAGCCGTTATGAACGGATTTTTCGATTTCAGCAAGGATGGTTTCGGCTTTGTCGATTCGCTTAAGGTCATGCTGCTCGGGCTTATCATCATCTTTGTTGTTACGGGCGTTTTGATTCTTTGCGTTGCCGCACTCAACAAAATGAGCGCAAGGGGCAAGCGTTCCGAAGACAAAAGGAACGCGGGAAAGAATGAATAAAGTATATTTATCGTTGTTTTTACAGCATACATAAATTCAGTCGGAATAATCGAATGAATTCGGAAAACTCCGCCGTTTTTCGGTGCGGAGTTTTCTTTTGCATTTTTTGACATTAGTGTTTTCCGTAAAAATTGCTCTGTTTCAAAAAGAGGTGCTGCACATGCGTCACGGCTGCAATACGTACTGAAGCCTTTTTGCAAACTCGAAAACGGAGCAGCCGTGCCGCCCCGTTTTCGAAAGGAGTCATCTGATTATGAAAAAAAGCACGGAACCCCGCCGCTTTTATCAGCCAATAGCTTAATCACCGTTTTGGGAGGAAATTCGGGCCGCACTCAAACGTGTGACCCGAAAAACCTCCGTTTTGGGGTTGAATAATGTCGATTTCGGTGATACAATCAATATAGGGTATAACGTTACGTTACAGTCAAGCCCTTTAGGAAAATTTTTTGGGATGGAAGGAGCCGCCGTGACAACAAAGGAATTTGCAAAGCTCTGCGGAGTTGAAAAGCGGACGCTGTTCTTTTATGATGAAATTGATTTGCTCAAGCCTGCGCGCATACTGCCCAACGGCTACCGTGAATACGATTTTTCGCAGTTGCCGCGCATGGAATCCATCCGCCTGCTGCAATCGGCGGGGCTGAACCTTCGTGAAATCAAATCCATGCTGCTCTGCGAAAGCGGACATAATATCGACATTATAAACGACTGCCGTCAGCGCGTCATGCAGCAAATGGCGGATATGCAGGCGGGACTTTGCTATATCGAGCGGAGAGTTGCCCTGCGCAAAAGCTATCTTGAGCACACACCCGGCGAAATTTTTACGGAAAATACGCCTGCGCTGCCAATCTCCGCAATAAACGCCGATGATGCCGGCGGCAATCAGCCCCTTGGCATAAGCTACTTCTCCCTCGGGCATTATCTCGGGGTTGAAGAGGATGCCGATGCCCTGCATCCGCGCCGCTTTTTTAAGCATTGCCGTTCGGAAACCGCCGGTG
>CALAXO010000069.1 GCA_937894955.1 uncultured Clostridia bacterium | reverse complement strand
ACCCCATTTGTTAGACAAAAGGATTAAATCAAGCAGCTTCGAGGGCTTGCTTTCTGTGAACAGAAGGGGGGCAAACCCTTAAGCTTGGCCTTGGATACGGCGGTTATTGTAATAGTCAAGGTACTCGATCAGCTCTTCCTTGAACTGTTCCAAAGAGTCAAAGTCTTTCAGATGCTTTATGTAATAACAGTACGTAGATCGAGGCACCTTCGCTATATCCAACAACAGCGTGCTCTTGTGTTCATGCCTCAGTTCCCAGATCACTTGCGCCTTTTGTCTTGGCGTTCCTCTTCGAGAACCAAGGCCTTCAATTTTTTTAGGTAAGCATTCTCCGCTCTCAACCTTTGTAATTCCGCTATCAGATCCTCTTCGACCTTCGGCTTGGTCTGTTTCGGAGGCCTGCCGGTAACCTTGCGGCCTCGTCTCTCGACATACAACCCTTCCGGATCTTCTTCGAGATAGATGCGCTCCCACAACATGATTCGATTATGGTCACATACATCGAATTCCCTTGCCGCTTCACTGTAACTCATTCTTTCTTTCTGCATAGTTTCAACAACCATCTGTTTGAATTCACCTGTGTATTTCTTGTTCGGTATCCCTTTTGGCATATAAAATCACCCCACTTGTTAACATTATACCACATGTCTAATAAATGGGGTTCGGTTCAAAGGGACAATACTCACATATTTGAGCTTAATGTCAATTGCGGGCGAATGCTGCTCTGAGATTCATCGTGATAACAGGTGGAGTAACAGAACCTTCCTTAAGAGGTTGTTCAATTTCGTGTATTTGCCGGATTCTATATTCGGAGATCACGGCGAAAACGGCAGTCTTCCAACCGATGTGAATATCAAACGAAATATCAACATAACCGCATATACTGTTGTTTAGCTTTCACATCAAGAAATTTTAAACACAGGAAAGTGATACTGCATGCCGGTGCATTTGCGCCGGAGTTTGCTTAATTGAACTCAGTATTTTGATAGTCAGTGCTGCAGCGATCGGTTTTGCTGCCATCAAGTCAATTCCTGCGCTGCGTTGGATTTCCATTGCTGCTTTCGGCCAGCTTTTGGCATTCCTGCTTCCTAAATCCTTCGGCAGAGTTGCGGATATCGAAAAGAGGCTGAAACTGCTGTCGAATGTCGGGCTTGCGCATAATGATGTGCGGTGAGTATTCCGAACAGCGAGACAATAAGTCGGAATAACTCCGTGCAGCACCGGGAAACGTTTCCGGGTTGAACGGTTTCGGCACAACCAAAGACAATGCCTGCGTTTTTTGTGCGGGTTTTTATTTATAAACAAACACGGGATGCATATACGGCGTTCGAAGACAGCGGCAAACTCAGTCCGATTCACAACATATCGATAAATGCAATACCGATATGCGAAAAGGGCAATTCCGATTTTGCGCGAATTATGTTACTATACGCTCCGGAAAAACATATGAACCAACGAAAGGAATGTTTAACATGAATAAAATAACCATCATCGGCACCGGCAGCGTGGGTGCAACCATTGCATACACACTCAACACAATGGGCATTGCGTCAGAAATTGTCCTGATCGACATCAACACCGAGAAAGCACTCGGCGAAGCACTTGATATTCGCCAGGGCAATTCATTTTTCGGCGGCAATTGCTCCATTTATGCGGGCGATTACTGCGATGCGGCGGGTTCCAATATCGTTATTTTGACTTCCGGCATTGCCCGCAAGCCCGGACAGACCCGTCTTGAGCTTGCGCAGACCAACGTCAACATCACAAAATCCATTTTGCCGCAGATAACAAAATATGCGCCGAATGCGATTTATATCATCGTCAGCAATCCTGTTGACATCCTGACATATGTGTTTTTCAAACAGTCCGGACTTCCGGCAAACCATATCATCGGTTCGGGTACTGTTCTGGACACATCGCGCTTGCGCGCAAGGCTGTCTGAGTATTATAATATCAACCAGACCAATGTACATGCATATGTATTCGGTGAACACGGTGATTCGTCCTTTGTTCCGTGGTCGGTTGCAAATATTTCCGGAGTGCCCATTAAGGATTGTCCGCGGCTTATCACAACTCACGGCATGGTAAGTCCCGCACTTGATTTTGCCGAGATTGAGACTTATGTAAAAAAATCCGGCGGAAGAGTCATTGCCCGCAAAGGTGCAACTTTCTATGCTGTTTCGGCTGCGGTATGCCATATTTGCAAATGCCTGCATTCCGGCATAGAAACCACAATGACCGTTTCAACTCTTATGAATGGCGAGTATGAAATTGATGACGTTTGCCTCAGCACACTCAATCGCATCGGAAGCAACGGCGTCAGCGGCAAGGTCAACATTGCGCTCACGGATGAAGAAACCGGAAAGCTTCGCCGCAGCGCCGATGCATTGAAGGAAGTTATCGGCGGGTTGAACCTTTGATAATACCCGAATGCAATCCGTAAAACGAATAAAGGCTCCACATTGGTTTTTGACAATTAAAGAGAGCTTTGAAAGAAAGGATGCTCAAATATGATGAAAGTCAGCTATTTCCCGGGCTGCACGCTGCGCACAAAAGCCAAAGAGCTTGACAGGTGCGCGCGCGCCTGTGCGGAGATTCTCGGCTTTGAATTGTGCGAAATAGAAAACTGGCAGTGCTGCGGCGGTGTTTATGTTTCTGCAAAGGATGAAATTGCAACAAAACTTGCCGCCGTTCGCGCACTTGCTGCCGCACGCGATGCCGGAAGGCCTCTTGTTACGGTGTGCTCTGCATGTCATAATGTTATTAAGCAAACCAATCATGCCATGAGAACGGATGAGGACTTCGCAAAAAAGGTAAACCTTTATCTGTCACAGGATAAAAATCCGTCCGCTCCTTATCATGGGGAGACGGAGGTTTTGCATTACTTGGAGCTTGTGACACGCGGCAGCGGTTTTGAAAAAATACATGCTGCGGTCAAAAACCCATTAAACGGAAAACGTGTTGCGGCATATTACGGCTGCATGCTGCTGCGCCCCGCAAAGGTTATTGAGTTTGACGATCCGGAAAATCCGCAACTCATCGAAAAACTCATTGCCGCACTCGGAGCCAAACCTTGCTTTTTTCCGGAAAGAAACGAATGCTGCGGCGGGTATACCATTATGGATGACCCGAATGCAGCGGCGAAACGGAGCAGGAAGGTTTACGGCAGCGCATGCATTCACGGTGCGGACGAAATCGTGACCGCATGTCCGCTTTGCCGATATAACCTTGTCAAAAACGGCATGGGTGAAGAAGCGTCCGTTCCCGTTGTTTATTTCACCGAACTCATGGCGGAAGCATTCGGCGTCAAGAGCGGAGCGGCAAGCGGCAGCGCGGCAGGGGAACACTGCGGCTGCGCCGCCGACGGAAAGGAGTAACTGATGCAGAACAATAAAACCTTACGCGAAAAGGAGCAGATACTCCGAATCAGCGGAGTGAATCCGCTCAAGTGTATGCGCTGCGGCAAATGCTCGGCAACATGTCCGACATATGAAGAGATGGAGTATCATCCGCATCAGTTCGTTTACATGGTTGAAACCGGAGATATCGAACCGCTGCTGAATTCGGAGTCGCTTTACAAATGCCTTTCATGCTTCGCCTGCGTTGAACGATGTCCGCGGGGCGTTGAGCCGGCAAAGCTCGTTGAAGCGATACGGCTCATAAAAATTCGTCAAAAGGATGCAAACCGAATGACTGCCGATGATGTGCCGCCGGCAGTTGAAGCGGATGCGGATTTGCCTCAGCAGGCAGTTGTCAGCGCGTTCCGCAAATACACAAAATAGAAAGGAACACGAAACATGCAAAGAATAGGTGTTTTTGTATGCCACTGCGGCACAAATATTGCGGGAACCGTTGACGTGAAAGCGGTTGCTGCGGCACTCGGGAACGAGCCGGGCGTTGTTGTTGCCGAGGATTATCAATATATGTGTTCCCAGGCGGGACAGGATTTGATAAAAAAGGCAATTCGCGAAAATAAACTCAACGGAGTGGTTATCTGCTCATGT
The DNA here is from genome assembly GCA_937894955.1 of uncultured Clostridia bacterium. Lineage (GTDB taxonomy): Bacteria > Bacillota > Clostridia > Christensenellales > CAG-138 > PeH17. The sequence continues at coordinate 291 of CALAXO010000069.1, read as the reverse complement.
TCACCGCGCATGCACGAGGCAACCTTCCGCAAAACAGCCGCCTCTGCGGGTCTGAATCCGTACATGGTCGAAATTGCAAACATTCGCGAACAGTGTTCGTGGGTGCATAAGGATATGCCGACAGGAACCGAGAAGGCGATCATACTCGGAAAAGCAGCTGTTGCGAAGGTGAACCTTAATGCGCCGCTTACGGCTTCCGAAACGCCCGTCACGAAACGTGCGCTCGTGATAGGCGGCGGCATTGCGGGTATTCAAACTGCTCTTGATATTGCCGATGCCGGGTTTGAAGTT